>NZ_QQAT01000004.1:0-310125 GCF_003350365.1 Rhodococcus sp. AG1013 | reverse complement strand
CCTGGCTCGAGTACTACAACACTCGACGACGCCACAGCGCACTCGGAGGACTCCCACCGATCAGCCGACTGCAACCAACCTGATGGCCAGGTACAACAGGCGGTGGCGGCGGTCAGGCGACCGGCATGGTGCGAGCGCCACCACCGAACATCAACCGCCGCAACGTGAATCGTCCCCGATCCGGGTCGTAGGGGCGATAAGCGAGGTACGCCCCCGCATGGGCGATCCACTGGACCCCCAACAGAATCCGGATCCGCGCGCTCATCAGGTCGTGCCGGCTATAGGTGTTCGCACCCGCGGTCACGTATCGCACGAACTCGTGCGGCGGCGTCAGGGCCCGCCGCGGCGAGATCGCGACCCGCATGTCCGACAGCTGCGCGATCTCGACGCCCGCCTGCACGATGCACAGCGCCAGATCGACGTCCTCGTGCACGTCGAGTTCGGAACTCGAGGCGTCGCGGACCTTCTCCCACGTGGATTTCCGCAGCGCCATGTTGGCGCCGTACAGGTTTGCGATGCGCTGCTCACCGCCGAACCGACCGCGCCGTACCAGCCGATCGACATACCAGCGCTTCAGCGCCCGATAGGGCGAGTCGTAGGAGTCGTCGATTCCACTGACCGCTCCCACCGCGGCCGCGTCCTCTCGATCGAAGAATTCGAGAACCGTACGCGCCCAATGCGGTTCGACCCGGGTATCGGCGTCGATCCGCCCGACGACGTCCCCGGTCGCCGCCTCGAATCCGGCGTTGCGCGCGTACACCGTCCCCGGGGTCGCCTCCCGGATCACCCGAACGACAGGATGTTCCGCCGCGAAACTCTCGACGATCTCCACGGTGCGATCCGTCGAATTGTTGTCGACGACAACGATCTCGTGAAGATCGGCTTGCTGCACCAGCAGTGCCTCCAGACAGGCACCGATGTAGTTCTCTTCGTTGTAGGCGGGCACGACGACGGACAGGGTTGCTGCGGTAGTCATCTCTCCCGTATACCGCACCCGCGAAGGGTCTGCAGGGGACGAAAAACGATTGCATCGCGCCCCTGCATCCGACAGGCTGGGACAACGATCGAGTTGTGTCCACATCCACACCGACCACGGGGACCAGATGAAACCTGACACCGACCTGGCAATCGAAACGACCGGCTTGATCAAACGCTTCGGCTCCAATGTCGCCGTCGCCGGCGTCGATCTCGCGGTGCCGGCCGGCGGCGTCTACGGCGTACTCGGCCCGAACGGCGCCGGCAAGACCACCACGATCCGGATGCTGGCCACGCTCCTACCCCTCGACGGGGGCGCGGCGCGTGTCCTGGGGCACGACGTCGCCACGGAAGCGGAAACCGTCCGGAGCAAGGTGTCGCTCACCGGTCAGTTCGCGTCGCTCGACGAGGACCTGACCGGCGTCGAGAATCTCATCCTGCTCGGCCGCCTGTACGGGTACTCGCGGGCCGCCGCACGGTCCCGGTGCGAGCAGTTGCTCGACGCCTTCGGCCTCGAGGAGGCCGGAAACCGTCAGGTCAAGACCTATTCCGGCGGCATGCGTCGGCGCATCGACATCGCCGCCAGCATCATCGTGACACCCGAACTGATCTTCCTGGACGAACCGACCACCGGCCTCGATCCCCGCAGCCGGAACCAGGTGTGGGAGATCGTCCGCGCATTGGTCGCGGGTGGCACCACCGTCCTGCTCACCACGCAGTACCTCGACGAGGCCGACCAACTGGCCGACCGCATCGCCGTCATCGACCACGGCAGGGTGATCGCGGAGGGCACCACCGGCGAACTCAAGGCGTCGGTGGGATCCGGGGCCCTGCACGTACGGGTCGCGCAACCGGCCCGCCGGCCCGAGGCCGCCGCGATCCTCGAACCGGTCCTGGGGGTTCCGGTGAGCCTCGAATCGGATCCGGCGGCCCTGACCGCGCGGCTCGACGATCCGCAGCGGGTGGCCCGCGCCCTCGCGGCGCTCGACGACGCGAACCTCGCAGTCACCACCTTCGCCCTCGGCCAACCCAGCCTCGACGAGGTGTTCCTGGCCCTGACCGGCCACGGCGCCGAGGACGCCGCCGACACTGCCGACACTGCCGACACTGCCATCATCGAGGAGAGCGCGTCATGACCGACACCATCACCACCTCGGCGCAGGCGGTCGGCAACGTCCTGCAGATGCCGGGTCCCCGCCCGGCGCGGCCCAACGCACTGTCGACGTCGCTGTCCTTCGGGTGGCGGGCGCTGCTCAAGATCAAGCACGTCCCGGAGCAACTCTTCGATGTGACCATGTTCCCGGTCATGTTCACGCTGATGTTCACGTTCCTGTTCGGCGGCGCGCTCGCGGGCTCGACCGACGCCTACGTGCAGTTCCTGATCCCCGGCATCCTCGTGCAGACGGTCGTGATGATCACGATGTACACGGGGCTGACCCTGAACAAGGACATCGAGAAGGGCGTGTTCGACCGCTTCCGTTCGCTGCCGATCTGGCGTCCCTCGCCGCTCGTCGGCGCCCTGTTCGGCGACATCGTGCGCTACACGATCGCCTCGGTGATCGTGCTGATCCTGGGTCTGATCCTCGGCTTCCGCCCCGCCGGCGGGGTCGTGGGCGTCGTCGCGTCGGTGCTGCTGCTGTTGCTGTTCTCGTTCAGCCTGTCGTGGGTGTGGACGATGTTCGCGATGCT
The DNA here is from genome assembly GCF_003350365.1 of Rhodococcus sp. AG1013. NCBI lineage: Bacteria > Bacillati > Actinomycetota > Actinomycetes > Mycobacteriales > Nocardiaceae > Rhodococcus > Rhodococcus sp. AG1013. The sequence goes on along the minus strand of NZ_QQAT01000004.1, from coordinate 307,461 downwards.
GATGCGGACCGAGCAGGCCGTCATGGGCGTATCGATGTTCATCCTGTTCCCGCTGACGTTCGCCAGCAACATCTTCGTCGACCCGTCGACGATGCCCGGCTGGCTGCAGGCGTTCGTCGACGTGAATCCGATCAGCCACCTCGTGACGACGCTGCGCGCGCTGTGCGAGGGCTCGTTCGAATTCGGTCAGCTCTCCGTCGTGCTGATCTGGTGTGCCGGCTTCATCGTCGTGTTCGGCCCGCTGACGATGCGTCTGTACAACCGCAAGACGTAGAGCAGCACCCCCGATACGCCGGAGGCCCGCAACCGTGTCGATTGCGGGCCTCCGACGTTGTGCTCGGGCAGTTACGCCTTGACGTTCTGAGCCGCGTCGCGAGCAACGTCCGCGGTATCCGAGACACCCGACTCGTCCGACTTGTCGGCATCGGCCGGCTCCTGGATGTCGATGGTCTTGCGCAGCGGGGTGTTCGGGATCACGATGACGCAGGCCAGGGTGATGAGTGCGACCACGGCCGCCACCAGGAACAACCGTCCCGTCGCATCGCCGTACGCGGCGCGGATGATGGCTGCGATCGGTGCGGGCAGGGCGTTGATGTCGAGGTTGCCGCCGCCCGCCGAGCTGGTGTCGATACCCAGCTCCGCGAATCCCTCGGAGGACAGGGTCGAGACACGGGTCGCGAGGATCGAACCCAGCACCGACACGCCGATCGCGCCACCGAACGTCCGGAAGAACGCGACCGAGCTACTGGCTGCGCCGATGTTGTGGACACTGACGGTGTTCTGCACGGCGAGCACCAGGTTCTGCATCAGGCTGCCGACACCGACACCGACGATGGCGATGTAGACACCGATCAGCCACAGGCTGGTCGCGTGATCGATCGTCGAGAGCAGACCGAAGCCGACCACGAGCAACCCGGCACCACCGACGATGAACGGCTTCCACTTTCCGAACCGGGAGATGAGCTGACCCGAGACCACCGACGAGACGAGCATGCCCATCACCATCGGAATCGTCAGGACACCGGCGATCGTCGGGCTGTGGCCGCGAGCGGTCTGGAAGTACTGACCGAGGAAGGTGGTGGCACCGAACATGCCGACGCCGACTGCGATGGATGCGATGATCGCCAGACCCGTCGTCTTCTCGGTGATGATCTTCAGCGGGATGATCGGCGACTTCACCTTGGATTCGACGATCACGGTCGCGACGAGCAGCAGGATGCCCACGCCGACGTAGATCGCGGACTCCTTGGAGAACCAGTCGTAGTAGTCGGCCTTGCCGGCGAACGACACCCAGATCAGCAGAACGCTGACGCCCGCGGTGAGCAGCATCGCGCCCCACCAGTCGATGGAGACGTCTTCCTTGCGCTCGGTCTCGATGTGCAGTGTGCGCTGCAGCAGGAACAGTGCGATGACCGCGATCGGGACGCACACGAAGAAGCACCAGCGCCAGCCGAGCGGGCTGTCGACGATGACGCCACCGAGGATCGGACCGCCGGACATCGACACCGCCATCGCGGCACCCATGTAGCCCGAGTAACGCCCGCGGTCACGCGGCGGGATGATGCTGCCGATGATCGCGACCACCAGCGCCGTCAGGCCGCCCATACCGATGCCCTGCACGACGCGGGCCGCCAGCAGGACGGGCACGTTGTGCGCGAAGCCCGCGATGACCGAGCCGATCACGAAGATCACGATCGAGGACTGGACGAGGATCTTCTTGTTGAACAGGTCGGCGAGCTTGCCCCAGATCGGGGTCGACGCTGCGTTCGCGAGCAGCGCGGTCGTGATGACCCACGCAAACTGGGTCTGTGTTCCCTTGAGGTCACCGATGATCGTCGGCAGCGCGGTCGAGACGATCGTCGTGCTCAGCAGCGCGGTGAACAGCGCTGCGATGAGGCCCGCGAGGACCTCGAGAATCTGGCGGTGGGTCATCGCCTCGTTGCCGGAGCCTGCCCGACTCTCCCCCACTGGTGTCGTCATTGAAGTGCTCTCCCACTGTGATTTGCAGCTAGCGGTGCGGATTCGTTTCGGGCGGCGAGCGTGTCGGTGAGACGTTCGATGGTCGACAACGCCGCCACCGCTTCTTCCTGGCTCCACCCACCGAGCAGTCCGTGCAATCGCGCGGATCTGAGTTCCTTCGTGGTCCGCAGGACCTCGTCACCCTTTTCCGAGACTTGGACCAGGAATGCCCGTTTGTCGTCCGAGTCCGGTTGCCTGTCGACGAGGCCGGCGTCGACCAATTCCGTCATCTGTCGGCTGAGGGCCGACTGGCTCACGCACAGCACCGACGCGAGTTCGTTCTGTCGGCACGGTCCCCGCGCCGACAGCACGAACAGCACCGCGGCGAGCGCGGGTGCGAGCGGATCGTCGACAGCGCTGGTGATGGCGGTCTTCAGCGATCGTCCGAAGAGGAAGATCGCGTCGACCAGGGCCTGCGCCGTATCAGCCTGAACGGCCATCGGATACCCCGAATCCCCTGAACGGATTGGTGAATTACTTGCAGAACGCAACTATAGGCATAGTTGCGTGCGTCAAGCAATTACTTCGCAAAAGCGACATACCGCACTTCGACGGCCCTGACCTGGGCGTTTCCGAAGCTCGAGCCGGAGGGTGTGTTGAACGCCTCAGCGCGTGAGGAGCGCGAGGCTCTCCATGTGGTGCGTGAGGGGGAAGGCGTCGAACGCGCGGACCTGCGCCAGGGTGAAGCCGTGCTCGCGGTAGAGGGCGACATCACGCGCGAACGACGCCGGATCGCAGCCGACGTGGACGATCCGGTCCGGCCCCGCCGCCGCGAGGGCCGCGACGACGTCCCGTCCGGCGCCGGCTCGGGGCGGATCGAGCACCACGACCTCGGGCGCCGGGAGATCCCGCAGAGCGCGTTCGACGCGCGCCGCGTGCAGCTGCACCTGCGGCAGATCCGCCAGCGCCGCCGCTCCGTCGGCCACCGCGGTCCGGGAGAACTCGACCGACTCGACCCGGCCGGTCACACCGACCTGCTCGGCGAGTGTCGCGGCGAACACGCCCACACCGCCGTAGAGGTCCCACACGGCGGCGCCGGGCGACGCCTGCGCCCACTCCCCCACGACAGCCGAATACGTCTGTGCCGCACCCCGATGCGCCTGCCAGAACCCGGTGGCGGACAGCGTCCACTCCCGGTCGCCGACCCGCTCGACCGGTCGACCGGACCCGATGACGACCCGCTCGGCGCGACTGCCCGCCGACGCCGCCCGGCGCGCCGTCGCGCCGCGCCGTCCGGGGCTGCGACGACCGGTCCGCGAGATCTTGGCCGGCGCGATCTCGACGACGTGGCGTTCACCGTCCGCGTCGAGCACCACCTGAACCTCCGCTCCGGGCTGCCACGACCGCTCGGACAGTCCGGAGTACGCCGACGCATCGATCTGTGGACACGCCAGGAAGGTCTCGATGTCGTTGCTGCGGAACCGGTGGAAGCCCGGGCGCCCGACGGTGTCGACCGCGAGGCGCACGCGTGAGCGCCAGCCCGCGCCGTGCCCGGTGCCCGGCAGTTCCTCGACGACGACCTCCAGGTCGAGACCGGCGATCCGGCGCAACTGCTCGGCGACGACCGCCCCCTTCATCGCCCGCTGCGCATCGAGCGTGGCGTGCGAGAAGTCGCAGCACCCCGCTCCACCCGGACCCGAGATCGGGCACAGCGGCGTGACCCGGTCGGGTGAGGCCTCGATGATCTCGACGGCGTCGGCGCGGCAGAACGAACCGCCACGATCCTCGGTGACGTGCGCGATGACCCGCTCACCGGGCAATCCGTGGCGCACGAACAGCACCCGCCCGTCGTGGCGGGCCACGCAGAAGCCACCGTGGCCGGGATTCCCCAACTCCACCGCGAGCCGAAGACCCGTCCAGTTCTCACTCACCACGTACCGCCCGTCACTTGCCTTCTGATTCGAACCCGCGGCGACTTGCACCGGGTGCGTTGTCGACGCGTTCGCGTTTGACCTTCTCCGACGAGCTCAACTGCCACGGCACGCTCGTGACCATCACACCCGGCTGGAACAGCAGTCGGCTCTTGAGCCGCAGGGCGCTCTGGTTGTGCAGGATCTGCTCCCACCAGTGCCCCACCACGTACTCCGGGATGAACACCGTGACGACGTCGCGCGGCGAATCTCTGCGGACCCGGCGCACGTAATCGAGCACCGGTTTGGTGATCTCGCGATACGGCGACTCGATCACCTTGAGCGGCACCGTGATGTCGCTCTTCTCCCATTCACGGACGAGCGTTCGCGTGTCGGGCTCGTCGACGTTCACCGTGACGGCCTCGAGCGTGTCCGGCCGGGTCGCGCGGGCGTACGCGAGCGCGCGCATCGTCGGCATGTGCATCTTGGACACCAGCACGATCGAGTGGGTGCGGCTCGGCAGTACGCCGTCCCACTCCTGCTCCTCGAGTTCGGCCGCGACGCTGTCGTAGTGGCGCCTGATCGACTTCATCACCACGAAGATCACGATCATCGCGACGATCGCGATCCACGCACCGGCCGCGAACTTCGTGAGCAGCACGATCACCAGCACCGCACCCGTCATCGCGAGACCGATCGAGTTGACCACGCGGGAGCGCTTCATCCGCCGGCGCTGGGCCGGATCGTTCTCGGCCTTCAGATGCCTCGTCCAGTGCCGGATCATTCCGGTCTGGCTCAGCACGAACGAGACGAACACACCCACGATGTACAGCTGGATCAGCTTGGTGACCTCGGCGCCGAACACCACGACGAACGCGATCGCGGCGCCCGACAGGAACAGGATGCCGTTGCTGAACGCGAGCCGGTCGCCGCGCGTGTGCAGCTGGCGCGGCAGGTAGCGGTCCTGCGCCAGCACCGACCCCAGCACCGGGAAACCGTTGAACGCGGTGTTCGCGGCGAGCACGAGGATGAGCGCAGTGACGATCGCCATGAAGAAGAAGCCGGCCGGGAACCCGGAGAAGACCGCCTCCGCGAGCTGCGCGATGAGTGTCTTCTGGTGGTAGCCCTCCGGAGCGCCGATCAACTGGGTCTCCGGATTGTGCGCGTACACGATCCCGATCTTCTGGGCCAGGATGATGATGCCCATCAGCAGGACGATCGCGAAAGTACCGAGCAGCAGCAGCGTGGTGGCCGCGTTACGGGACTTCGGCTTCCGGAATGCCGGCACACCGTTGCTGATCGCCTCGACGCCGGTCAGGGCCGCACAGCCGGACGAGAAGGCCCGGGCGATGAGGAACGCGAAGGCGATGCCGTACAGGTGCGAATCCTCGGCATCGAGAGTGAATCCGGAGGATTCCGCGTGCACGTCGTCGCCGAAGATGTAGACCCGGGCGAAACCCCACCCGAGCATGATCAGCATGCCGACGATGAACGCGTACGTCGGAATCGCGAACGCGGTGCCGGACTCCCGCAGACCCCGCAGGTTCATCGCCGTCAGCAGCACGATCGCGGCGATCGCGAACAGCACCTTGTGCTCCGCCACGAACGGCACCGCCGAACCGATGTTCGACGCCGCGGACGAGATCGACACCGCCACGGTGAGCACGTAGTCCACCATCAGCGCGCTGCCCACCGTCAGACCGGCATTGGGCCCCAGATTGGTGGTCGCGACCTCGTAGTCACCGCCACCGGACGGATAGGCGTGCACGTTCTGCCGGTAGCTGGCCACGACCACGGCCATGACGACGGCGACGGCCAGCCCGATCCACGGCGCATACGCGTAGGCGGAGATGCCCGCGACGGACAGCACCAGGAAGATCTCTTCCGGCGCATAGGCGACCGACGACATCGCGTCCGAGGCGAAAACAGGTAGCGCGATTCGCTTGGGCAGAAGCGTGTGCCCGAGCTTGTCGCTCCGGAACGGCCGGCCCAGAATCAGCCGCTTCGCAGCGGTGGAAACCTTCGACACTGCCAAAGCGTAAGCCGTCCGAGGGAATGCACAGCAGCCAGGAGCCCAAGTCGGCGTTTCCGGCAGTGGCAACTTGCTCTTCCCCCCGCGCGCTGTACGGTTCGATTCGACGCCGGCGGCACCCCGCACGGGCGCGAATCCGATGAACGGAGTGGACGGGTGTACGTAGTAGTCATGGGATGTGGCCGAGTCGGCTCCTCCCTCGCTACCGCACTGAGCCGGATCGGCCATGAGGTGGCTGTGATCGACCGCGACGCGAGTTCGTTCCTCCGACTCGGATCGGACTTCACCGGGCACACCGTCGTCGGGATGGGATTCGACCGCGACGTGCTGGTCCGTGCCGGCATCGAGCGTGCCGAGGCATTCGCGGCGGTGTCCTCCGGCGACAATTCGAACATCATCTCCGCGCGGGTGGCCCGCGAGACGTTCGGCGTCGAGCGGGTCGTCGCCCGGATCTACGACGCCAAGCGCGCCGCGGTGTACGAGCGTCTGGGCATCCCGACCATCGCAACCGTGCCGTGGACCACCGACCGCTTCATGCTCGCTCTCGCGCAGGACGATCAGATCTCGAAGTGGCGGGATCCGTCCGGCACGGTGGTCGTGACCGAACTGCCCTTCCACGAGGACTGGGTCGGCCGCAACATCTCCGAACTCGAAGCAGCGACCAGCTCCCGGGTCTCATTCATCATCCGTTTCGGATCGGGCATCCTCCCCGACCGCAAGACCGTCATCCAGTCCCAGGACCAGGTGTACGTTGCCGCGGTGTCGGGCACCGTCGCCGAGGCCGTCGCCCTGGCCGGTAATCCCCCGCCGTCCGACGACTGACAGCCCGAGACCGGTCAATGACCCCCTTCTCGATCGACTACCCGATTGGAAACCTCCGATGAGAGTGGCCATCGCAGGAGCCGGCGCCGTAGGCCGCTCCATCGCCCGCGAACTCGTCCGCAGCAACCACCACGTCATGCTGCTCGAACGCAAGCTCGAGCACGTCGAGCCCGAGGTGATTCCGCAGGCCGAGTGGATCCACGCTGATGCGTGCGAACTGAGCCTGCTCGAAGCCGCGCAGCTCGAGACCTACGATGTCGTGATCGCCGCCACTGGCGACGACAAGGCCAACATCGTGCTGAGCCTGCTCGCGAAGACGGAGTTCGGGGTGGGGCGAGTCGTCGCCCGCGTCAACGATCCCCGCAACGAGTGGCTGTTCGACGAGTCGTGGGGTGTCGACGTCGCGGTCTCCACACCACGCATGCTGGCCTCGCTCGTCGAGGAGGCTGTCACGGTGGGTGACCTGGTTCGACTGATGACGTTCCGCCAGGGTCAGGCAAACCTCGTCGAGATCACCCTGCCCGACAACACCCCGCTCGCCGGCAAGCCGGTGCGCAAGATTCAGCTCCCGCGCGACGTCGCCCTGGTGACGATCCTGCGCGGCGGACGCGTGATCGTCCCCCAGCCCGACGACCCGGTCGAGGGCGGCGACGAGTTGCTGTTCGTCGCGGCGGTCGAGGTCGAGGACGAGCTACGCGCCGCGATCGATATCTGACGCGTCGGCGGCAGGGCCGTCGGCGGCGGCTTCGAGTTCGGCCGGATCGGGCGCGGGCTCTACGAGTCGGTCCGCGCGACGGACGGCCCAGATCGTCACGAGCAGCACCAGGCCGGTGAGGGGCCAGCCCATCCCGATCCGTGCGACCGCGAGCCACCCCGTCTGATCAGCGTCGTAGAGCTGGGACTGGACCAGATACCGGGCGCCGAAGACGGCCGCCCATGCGACGGTGGCGATGTCGTACGCACGCACCGCGCCCTTGTGGGCACGCCACGCGTTGCGGTGCCCGTTGAGGTAACCCCAGACCACACCGACCAGCGGCCACCGAACCAGGATCGACACGACGAACGCAGCGGCATACACGAGGCTGGTGTAGATCCCGAAGAGGAAGTACCCCTTCGCGTCACCGGTGCGGTAGGCGATGAACGCGCAGACACCGACGCCGAGGAAACCCGAGATCGCGGGCTGGACGGGACTGCGGCGGGCGATTCGCCACACCAGGATCGCCGCGGCCACGCCGAGCGCGGTCCACACGGCCGGGGCGAGGCCCCACAGACTGTTCGCCGGCACGAACACGACGACCGGCAGCGTCGAGTAGATCAGCCCGCTGAGTCCACCGAGCTGTTCGAGGATCGTCTGCTGCTTCGTTTCGGTCACGCGACGAGACTGCCATATCCCGACGGCGAGCCGTCGAAGCCCGTCCGGCACCGGACCGTCGACGGGTGCCGACGGCGAGCCGCGGTGCAGTGCAACGGCGGTGGATCAGGAATCGCCGCGGAGTTCGTAGTAGGGATTGAAAATCACCTTCTGACCGTCGCGGTCGCCGATACGGCCACGCACCATCAGCGTCTTGCCCGGCTCGATGCCGGGAATCCGTCGACGGCCGATCCAGACGAGCGTGACCGGGTCGGTGCCGTCGAAGAACTCGGCCTGGACGCTGGCGTTCGCGGACTTCGGACACGCTTCGACGCTGCGGAGGCGGCCGAAGATCGTGACCTCCTCGCCGCGCGCACAGTCACAGGCGCGCTTGGCGCCCGATGCCTGCGCGGTCTCCACCATCTCCTCGGCATCCAACTGCTCGAGGTCCTCGGTGAGTCTGCGGGTGAGCCGGCGAAAGTAACCTGCCGCGGCGGGGGCCATAGCGTGCTCCTGGACAAATGGCGGCGCATCTTCGCGCCGCGCGATAGGGCTGTACGAGGGCCACTGTAACCCCAAAGTGATCCGAAACCCACCGCCGTCCTGAACGCTCGCGAACCGGGCAGTGCAAGATCGATTCATGCAGCAACGAACATGGCCCGAAGTGGCCGTCGTACTCCCGGGGACCGGGTCGGATGCGGATTTCGCGGCCCGTGCCTTCCGGCCCGCATTGATGCAGGTCGGAGTCACGACGACGGCGGTCGAACCGGATCCACGGGCGGTTGTCGACAGCTACCGCGACGCGATGGACCGAGCCGCGCGAGAACACGGTCGGATCCTGGTCGGTGGTGTCTCGATCGGGGCCGCCGTGGCCCTGGCGTGGGCGTCGGAGAACCCCGAGAGCGTCGGCGGGGTGATGGCCGCGCTGCCGGCATGGACCGGATCACCCCACGACGCGCCGGCCGCCGCGAGTGCCACGTTCACCGCGTCGCAACTACGCGCGCACGGACTGGCGGCGGTGACCGCAGAAATGACGGCGTCGAGCCCGCCCTGGCTGGCCGACGAACTGGCCCGGTCCTGGCGCCGCCAGTGGCCCGATCTGCCGTCCGCGTTGGAGGAGGCCGCCGCGTATCACGCGCCGGACCCGGCGACGCTCGCCGGCATCCGACTGCCCGTGGGCATCGCCGCGGCGGTCGACGACGCCGTCCACCCGTTGACGGTGGCGAAAGAGTGGGCGGCGACGCTCCCGAACGCCGACCTCACCGAGCTCGCGTTGCAGGACATCGGCGAGGATCCGGGGGTCCTCGGCCAGGCGTGCGTCGCCGCGCTCACCCGGATCGGCTGAGCGCGGAGCGCTAGAGACCGAGCTGCTGCATCGCCGAGCCGGACTCGCCACGACGTGGCGGCTCGGACCCGTTCGGGGACGGCGGCGCAGGCTGCTGCGCCGCCGGCTGGGGCTGCTGCGGGGACTGCTGGTGTGCCTGGTCCATGGCCGCGAGCTGTGCCTGCTGTTGGGCCGCCAGCTGCTGCTGGTGCGCCGCCATCAGCTGTTCGACGAGCACCTGCGGCAGAACCACCGGTAGCGGGGTCCGCACCGGGTGTGGCTCGTCGCCACGGTTGACGACCGTATCGAGCAGGACGGCGCGGGCGATCGCGACGAGCGGGCCGCCGGCTGCCACCGCACCGGTGGGACCGGCCACCACGCACCGCAGCATCCAGCGGTGCCCGTCGACACCGATGAAACGCAGGTCGGCATTCGGGGTGGTCGCGGCCACCTCGCGGCCCCACGGGCCGCTCTCGATGCTGACCTCCGCGTTGTCGGTACGCAGCGATTCGGCCAGCTCGGACGCGACCTCACGCCACTGTCCCGGCGACTTGGGTGCCGCGTACGCGGAGACGGTGATGCGACCGTGCTCGGTGACCAGGTGCACCGCCTGCGGCGCACCTTCGGGCGACATCTCGACCTGGAGCTGGGCGCCTTCGGGCATCGGCAGCAGGACCGAGCCGAGATCGAGCCGCGTCGCGGCCGGCTCCTCGTCTTCCGCGAAATCGGTCGCGTCGTAGGGGCCGCCGTCGAGCGTGCCGACGGGCGCGTCCAACTCGGCATCCTCGTCCTGAGCCTCGATGTCGACGAGATCCGCAGGCTCTGGGGCCTCCGACCGGTCGGCTTCGTTCTTCTTGCGACGTCCGAACATGATCAGGCCCCTTCCCTCGGCAGCCGCGTCAGCTCGTGCGGGCGGCCTTCCGTACCGTCGATATCCTGATCGGCATTGTGCTCGACGAGGCTCGCATGACCGCCACTGGACCCGTAACCGCCTGCGCCGCGGACAGTTTCGTCCAAGGAGTCGACCTCGACGAAGTCGACCAGTTCGACCCTCTGCACCACCAGCTGCGCGACACGGTCACCGCGGCGCAGTTCGATCGGCGTCTCGAGGTCGTGATTGATCAGGCAGACCTTGATCTCTCCGCGGTAGCCGGCATCGATCGTGCCCGGGGTGTTCACGACCGAGAGCCCGGCCTTCGCGGCCAGACCGGACCGCGGATGGATGAGACCGACCGTGCCGATCGGCAACGCGACCGCGATACCGGTGCCGACCAGGACGCGGCGTCCGGGTTCGATCGTGACATCGGTGGTGGTGCACAGATCGACGCCGGCATCGCCGGCGTGCGCGCGCTGGGGAATGGGGATACCGGGGTCCAGTCGCTTCAGCGCAATGGCAGGAAGATCGCTCACGTGCACCGAGACTACTCTGGAATACGTGTCCGAATCGTCTCAGCCCGCAGCGACCACGCCCGACAATGCCCGAGCACCGATCTATTCGGAGCGTCTGTGGGTGCCGTTGTGGTGGTGGCCCGCTGGATTGTTCATCGCAGGCCTGCTCGCCGCGGAGATCCATATGGGTTCGCCGGGCGTCCGCGCCTGGCTGCCCTACGTCCTGCTGTTCCCGTTCCCGGTATGGGCCCTGCTGTGGGTGTCGCGGCTCCGGATCGAGGTGTTCGACGGCCCCGACGGTGAAGTGCGGGTGGGTCGGGCGCATCTACCGCTCTCCGCCATCTCCCGCACCGCGACCATTCCGCCGTCGGCCAAGAGCGCGGCCATGGGGCGCCAGCTCGATCCGGCCGCCTACGTCCAGAATCGTTCCTGGATCAAGCAGACTGCGCTGATCGTCCTCGACGATCCCGAGGACCCCACGCCCTACTGGTTGGTGAGCACGAGGCGGCCAGCCGAACTGCTGGCCGCCATCGGCCGCGGGACAGCCCCGAAGGACTAGTCCGTCTGCTTCAGGACTCGCGTCAGGCGGCGCAGTCCATGCAGATCATGACGCCGTTCTCCTCGCTTGCGAGACGGCTGCGGTGGTGAACCAGGAAGCAGCTCGAGCAGGTGAACTCGTCCGCCTGCTTGGGCACCACCCGCACGGACAGTTCTTCGCCGGACAGGTCGGCGCCGGGGAGTTCGAACGACTCCGCGGTGTCGGACTCGTCCACGTCGACGACTGCCGACTGCGCCTCGTTGCGTCGTGCCTTCAGTTCTTCGAGCGAATCCTCCGAAACCTCGTCGGTTTCCGAACGCCTGGGTGCGTCGTAGTCGGTTGCCATTTCCTCTTCCCCTCGTCCTCTTGCGTGTATCCCCGGTGCCCGGGCCGCCGTCCCCTGGCAGGGGGTGGGGCGATCCTGGAGAACCGTCAGAGATGCAGATCCATTCCTGTGGCACTAACAACGCCGCAGGATGCCCGGAAGTGCCCGAAAAGCCCTCCGGAAAACATGACCTACACCTCACCTTCCGTTCTCGCCGGACCCTCTCGAAATCGTGTGTTCTCACGACTGGGGCCGCCAGACAATAGCCGACGCATCAGGAAAAGTGGCAACCGAACCGGACACTGCCGGAAACTGTCCGTCAATCGTCACCAACCACTGCTCGAGCTGAGACATTCCTGCACGGGGCATGTGCCGGACGGTGATCGGCCGGGGATCTACAGTGGGCAGCGGGACGGCGGCGGCACCCGAGAAGGTGGCCGGAACCACACCAACTCTTTTCCTTTCGCGGGATCACTGCCCGCGCTCGCCTACGGAGAGGCCGACATACACCGTGGTTTCACTGATCACCGATGGCAGTTCGACCGACGGTCAGGGCCGTCCGTTCCGTCGCCGGCGCGCGGTCCCCGTGATCGCGTTGATCTCGGTGCTGGCGCTGCTCGGAGTCGTCGTCTGGGTCCAGATCTTCACCAAGCCCGAGGTGTACGCCACCACGGTGGACTGCAATCCGCCGGTCAAACCGAAGGCCGCCGACGCCCCCACGCCGCAACCACTCGGCGAGAAGGTAGGGCGCAGCACCCTCCTCGATGTCGAACCCGCGGCGCTGTCCGCGACCAAGGTCCGCGTGTTCAACGCCAACGGCGAACGCGGCCAGGCGTCAGACGTCGCGACCCAGCTGCGTGACTACGGTTTCGCGGGCGCACCCGACGTCCAGGTCGGGAACGACCCGGTATACGTCGACCAGAACCTGCAGTGCCACGGGCAGATTCGGTTCGGACCGAACGGACTGTCCGCCGCGAGTGCGCTATGGCTCGTCGCGCCGTGCGCCGAGTTGATCCAGGACGCGCGCACCGACGACACCGTCGATCTCGCGCTGGGAACCTACTTCGCCAAGCAGATCGATCCCAATGCTGACGCGGCGGAGGTCCTCAACGCACTGAAGGATCCGCCGGCGGGCACCGAGCCGGCTCCGCTCGACCCGGATCTGCTCGCAGCGGCCCGCACCGCGCGCTGCTGACCCGTCCGACCGATCACGGGATCGGGTCGAACAACCCCACGGACCGGAAGACCGCCTCCAGATCGTCGGCCACGCCGGGCGCCATCGCGATCACGACTTCGCCCGCCGCACTGCGCGTGTCGGGCGCCGGGACGTGCACCCGGGCTCCGGCCTCGCTGGCGATGAGTGCGCCCGCGGCCCAGTCCCACGGATTGAGCCCGTGCTCGAAATGGGCATCCACCCGACCCGACGCGACCATGCACAGGTCGAGGGCGGCCGATCCGATCCGTCGGATGTCACGGACCCGGGGAAGCAGTTCGCCGATCAGCCTGCCCTGCACCGCGCGCCGCTGCGCGCCGTAGCCGAACCCGGTCGCCAACAGCGCCAAGGACGCCTCGGTCACCGGGTTGCACGCGAGCGTTCCGGTGTTGCCGTCCGCGTCGGTGAACGAGGCGCCCCCGCCGAGCGCGGCCGAGTAGGTCACGCGCCCGGCGACGTCGACGACGGCACCAGCGACGGACACCCCGTCGACCTGCGCGGCGACCGACACCGAGTACGCCGGGATGCCGTAGAGGAAGTTCACGGTGCCGTCGATCGGATCGAGGACCCAGCGGGTGCCGGCCACGCCGTGTTCCTCGCCACCGCCCTCCTCGCCCAGGATGGCATCGTGCGGGCGCAGGTCCGCCAGGCGCGCCCGGATGAGTTGCTCGGTCTCCGTGTCGACGATCGTCACCGGGTCCGTCGGCGTGCTCTTGGACTGCACCGAGTCGCCGTCGCCCGCATGCACCACAGCGCCCATGACGCCGAACACCTCCGGCCGGCGGGATCGCACGTGCGCTGCCGCGGCCTCGGCGACCGCGATCGCCGTGCGGCGGAGGACGCCCGGATCGATGGAGTTGGATTCAGCCGTGGGACTGTCGGTGGCGCGCATGGATGTATCGCATCACAGACCACAGACACCCACCACCCGTATCCCCGGGACCGAGCGCGGCGGAACCAACTAGTGTTTCGACGCAGGCTGTCATCTCGGCGGAAGGGGACCATTGTGGGAATTCGCGGCTTCGGTGTGGACGTCGGCGGCAGTGGCATCAAGGGCGCACTCGTCGATCTCGAGACCGGTGAACTCGTCGAGGAACGGATCAAGATCGCCACCCCACACCCGTCGACTCCGGATGCCGTCGCGGCCACCGTCGCCGAGATCGCCGCACGGGCCGGCTGGGACGGTCCGGTCGGTGTCACGTTGCCCAGCGTCGTCACGAACGGCATCGCCCGGACCGCCGCGAACATCGACGAGTCGTGGATCGGGACGGACGCGCGGACGCTGTTCTCGACCGCGCTGGGCGGCCGCGCTGTCACGGTGCTCAACGACGCCGATGCGGCCGGACTGGCCGAGGACCGGTACGGGGCCGGCAAGGACGTCGACGGCGTCGTCGTCCTGCTGACCTTCGGCACCGGGATCGGTTCGGCAGTCCTGCACAACGGCGTCCTGCTCCCGAATACGGAGTTCGGCCACATGGAGGTCGACGGCATGGAGGCCGAGCATCGTGCCGCGTCGTCGGTCAAGGACACCAAGTCCCTGTCGTACAAGGAGTGGGCCGCCGAGGTGACCCGCGTGCTGTGCCGATTCGAGGACCTGTTGTGGCCCGACCTGTTCATCGCGGGCGGCGGGATCAGCCGCAAACACGAGAAGTGGATCCCCCGTCTGGAGAACCGCACGCCCGTCGTTCCCGCCACACTCCTCAACACCGCGGGGATCGTCGGCGCGGCCATGGCCACGCAGAACAGCCTGGAAAAGGGCATCGCTCCGTAACAATTTCAAAGCTGTCGTTACAATGGATGGCGGCCGACTGTGAGTCGGCGAAACCCGACAGACCTCTCCGCCGGAATTCCACTCTGGCGTGACGCCGCACGACACCGTCACGAAAGGGCGTACGTGGCAGCCACCGATACGCGTCAGACCGCCGATTCCACACCCGAATCAGCGACCCCTGCATCCACTGCCGAGGCCACTACCGGTAGCGCGCCCGCCGCCAAGAAGGCTCCCGCGAAGAAGGCCGCCGCCAAGAAGGCGCCTGCCAAGAAGGCCGCCGCCAAGAAGGCGCCCGCGAAGAAGGCCGCCGCCAAGAAGACGGCTGCGAAGAAGACCACCAAGAAGGCGACCACCAAGGCCGCCAAGGGCGGCGACGACATCGGCGAGGACGAGGACGTCGACATCGCCGATCTCGACGTCGCCGACGGCGAACTCGTCGAGGAAGAGGTCGAGGACGTCGTCGTCGAGGAAGACGACGAGGAGACCGCCGAGCCCACCGAGAAGGACAAGGCGTCCGGCGACTTCGTGTGGGACGAGGAGGAGTCCGAGGCACTCCGCCAGGCCCGCAAGGACGCCGAGCTCACCGCGTCTGCCGACTCGGTGCGCGCGTACCTCAAGCAGATCGGCAAGGTCGCGCTCCTCAACGCGGAGGAGGAGGTCGAGCTCGCCAAGCGCATCGAGGCCGGCCTGTTCGCGACCTTCAAGATGGCCGAGATGGCAGAGAAGGGCGAGAAGCCCTCCCCCGCCGATCGCCGCAACATGAACTGGATCACCCGCGACGGCAACCGCGCCAAGAACCACCTGCTCGAGGCCAACCTGCGCCTCGTGGTGTCGCTGGCCAAGCGGTACACGGGCCGCGGCATGGCGTTCCTGGACCTCATCCAGGAAGGCAACCTGGGCCTGATCCGCGCGGTCGAGAAGTTCGACTACACCAAGGGTTACAAGTTCTCGACGTACGCGACGTGGTGGATCCGTCAGGCCATCACCCGTGCGATGGCCGACCAGGCCCGCACCATCCGTATCCCGGTGCACATGGTCGAGGTCATCAACAAGCTCGGCCGCATCCAGCGTGAGCTGCTCCAGGACCTGGGCCGCGAGCCCACCCCGGAGGAGCTCGCGAAGGAAATGGACATCACGCCGGAGAAGGTGCTGGAGATCCAGCAGTACGCGCGTGAGCCCATCTCCCTCGATCAGACGATCGGCGACGAGGGCGACAGCCAGCTCGGCGACTTCATCGAGGACTCCGAGGCCGTCGTGGCCGTCGACGCGGTCAGCTTCACGCTGCTGCAGGATCAGCTGCAGTCGGTGCTCGAGACGCTGTCCGAGCGCGAGGCCGGCGTGGTGCGTCTGCGCTTCGGTCTCACCGACGGCCAGCCGCGGACTTTAGACGAAATCGGCCAGGTCTACGGCGTGACCCGGGAGCGGATCCGCCAGATCGAATCGAAGACGATGTCCAAGCTGCGCCACCCGTCGCGTTCCCAGGTGCTGCGCGACTACCTGGACTAGCACTGCCTAGCACTTGCCTAGCACCGGCCTAGCACTGGTCAGTTCGTGAGGAAGGGGTCCTTCGGGGCCCCTTCTTCGTTCGGTCGAGGTCGCTGCCACAGCCGGACCAACGGTTCCGCGACCCGCGCGCCGACCGGACCGAGCACGGCCATCAGCAGCACGTAGGCGGTTGCCAGTGCCGCGAGTTCGCCCTCCACCGCACCGGCGGACACGGCCAGACCCGCGATGACGATCGAGAACTCTCCGCGCGCGATCAGCGCCGCTCCGGCGCGGGCCCGGCCCATCACGCCGATTCCCTGCCGCCCGGCGGCCCACCATCCGGTGAGGACCTTCGTCGCGGTCGTCACGACGGCGAGAGCGATGGCGGGCAGCAGCACGGGCGGGATCGTCGTCGGATCCGTGTTGAGGCCGAACACGACGAAGAACATCGCGGCGAACAGGTCCCGCAACGGTTCGAGCAGGCGGGTCGCGTTGCGCGCCGTGGAGCCGGAGATCGCGATACCGAGCAGGAAAGCGCCCACCGCCGCGGAGACCTGCAGCGACGACGCGAACCCCGCGACGAGCAGTGCCGCACCCAGCAGCTTGAGCAGGAACACCTCGCGGTCCGGGCTGTCGACGACGGCCGAGACGACGTTCCCGTACCGCAGCGCGATCAGCAGCACGGCGGTGATGACCGCGAACGAGACGCCGACCGCCTGCAGCCCGCCGAGGAAGCTGACGCCGGCCAGGACCGCCGTCAGGATCGGCAGGTACACGGCCATCGCGAGGTCCTCGAACACCAGGATCGACAGCACGATCGGCGTCTCGCGGTTGCCGAGACGACCCAGGTCCCCGAGCACCTTGGCAATGATGCCGGACGACGAGATGTAGGTCACACCGCCGAGCACGAGCGCCCCGACCGGCCCCCAGCCCAGCATCAGTGCCATCACCGCGCCGGGAACCGCGTTGAGGACCAGGTCGACGACGCCGGCCATCCAGGACCGGCGCAGCCCGGTCACCAACTCGGCTGCGGTGTACTCGAGGCCGAGCAGCAACAGCAGCAGCACGACGCCGATCTCGCTCGCGAGGTGGCTGAACTCGCCGATGTCGCCGAGCTGGATGAATCCGCCCTGGCCGAAACACAGGCCGCCGATCAGATAGAGCGGGATGGGTGACAGGCCGATGCGGCCGGCGAGTCGACCGAGGACACCGAGCGCGAAGAACACAGCGCCGAGTTCGACGAGTGCCAGAGAGGTTCCGGTCATCGTGCGCGCGTAGCCGAGCCGGGATCAGCCGTGCGCGAGGATCTTGGCCGCGTGGTCGAGGCCCTCCTGCGTTCCGACCGCGACCAGCAGGTCGCCCTCCGTGAAGGTGAAGTCGGGATTGGGCGACGGCGCGACCTGACCGGCGCGCATCACGGCGACGACGGACACCCCGGTGCGGGTCCGCATCGCGGTCTCGCCGAGCGTGCGGCCATCCCACGGCGAGTTCTCGGTGATCGGCATCTGGCGGGTGCTGATTCCGGGCAGATCCCGGTGCTCCTCCCGCAGCTGTGCGACGAGCTGCGGCGCCCCGAGCAGATTGGCCAGCACCGACGCTTCATCGGATTCGAGCGGAATCGAAGCCATGCACGCATCCGGGTCGTCGAGTTTGGAGACGATCAGCTCGGTACGACCGTCGCGGTGGGTGACCACACCGATGCGTCGGCCCGTCGCGAGCGCGAAATCCTTACGAACTCCGATACCGGGCAGCGGGGTCACTTCCACGTTCATGGCTCAACGGTAGCGCCAACACACCTACCGACGGCTAACCGATCGGCGGAAACACTCCGGCGTCGTCCGGGAGGTAGTCGGTCACCTCGACGACCGCGGCGACCGGCAGCGGCCCGTACAGGTGCGGGAAGCGCATCGAGGTGGGGTCGGACGGCACGCCGGGCTCCCAACGCACCTGCGCCCCGAGCCGGTCGGGATCGAGGCT
The DNA here is from genome assembly GCF_003350365.1 of Rhodococcus sp. AG1013. Lineage (NCBI taxonomy): Bacteria > Bacillati > Actinomycetota > Actinomycetes > Mycobacteriales > Nocardiaceae > Rhodococcus > Rhodococcus sp. AG1013. The sequence continues at coordinate 289,365 of NZ_QQAT01000004.1, read as the reverse complement.
CAGCAGCACCAGATCCCGGCGGCCCGCGAAGAGCCGGTTCGCGGGGAGGTGCACCTGCGCGGGCGTCGACAGGTGCACGAAGCCGTCCGCGTCGAAGCCGGGCGGTACGCGCTCTCCGAGGCGCTGCGCTGTCGCCCATTCGTCCCTGCTGCACATGTGCAGCAGGGACCCGCCCGCGAACTGCTCCGACTGATCCGGTGTCGACATGTGTCGTCCTTTCCGCCGCCGAGGCCCCGAACGATAGAGCAGCGCTCAGCTGTCAGCGAACACCCGAATCGTCCCGAAACGCATAGTGCGAGTTCAGGACGGTGGGTGTTAGTGAGGACACACCGAGGAAGTATCGGGAACAACCCGATCAAGTCGAACGTCTGACAGAGTGGACCTACCGCGTCACCCCCGACGCGGCGGAAGACCCCAGGCAGTGGGTACCACCCCACAGCCAGTTCGGAGGAGTCATGCCCGGAACACTGACCAGCCCCCCGTTGACCGCTGCTGACCGGTGCGACCGGTGCAGCGCAGGAGCCCGCGTGCGCGCTGTGCTCGCGAGTGGAGGAGAGCTTCTCTTCTGCCAGCACCACGCCAACGAGCATGCAGATCGTCTTCGTGAGATGAACGCCACCATCGTGAGCGACTCGGAATCATCTGCGGCGACCGTCTAGCGCGTCAGCCCTCCGGGCGGACGCTCGTCCGTCCCCAGTTCCCGAAGCGGGTGACCACCATCGGTGGTCACCCGCTTCGGCGTTCCGGAACGAACTACCAGCGAACTACCACTGCCCACTACCACTGCCGGAGCGTCGCGATGCGATCGGTGAGCTGGTCGACGGTCGCGATCGCCGTCGGCGGACCACCACACACGCGACGCAGTTCGCCGTGAATGACACCGTGCGGCTTACCGGTCCGGTGGTGGTGCATCGCCACCAGGGAATTGAGTTCGCGGCGCAGGTTCGCCAACTGGCCCGCGGACGCCACCCGCTCGGCCACCTGGGGCGCGGGGGTCGGCGGTGCTGCCGCCGCGGCAGCGGCGGCCGGCTTGTCCAGCTGGTTCTGCTGGCGCTGCCGCAGCAGCGCCCGCATCTGCTCGGCGTCGAGCAATCCGGGCAGCCCAAGGTAGTCGGCCTCCTCGTCGGACCCGGAGAACGTCGCGGTCCCGAAGGAGGAGCCGTCGTAGATCACCTGGTCCAGCTCGGCGTCGGCGCCCAGCGAGACGAACGCCTTCTCCTCCTCGCCCGGCTCGTCCTTCTGCTTGTTCGCGTCGGCGAGCAGGTCGTCGTCGAGACCGTCCTTCTCGCGGTGCGGCTTGCCGAGGATGTGGTCCCGCTGCGCCTCGAGCTGACTGGCGAGGTCCAGTAGCACCGGCACGGACGGCAGGAACACACTCGCCGTCTCGCCCTTGGTCCGCGATCGCACGAACCGACCGATGGCCTGCGCGAAGAACAGCGGCGTGGACGCGCTCGTGGCGTAGACGCCGACCGCCAACCGCGGCACGTCGACGCCCTCGGACACCATGCGTACCGCAACCATCCACGCCTGCGTGCTCTTGCCGAACTCCGCGATCCGGTTCGACGCCGTCGGGTCGTCCGACAGCACCAGCGCCGGCGCCTCACCCGTGATCGCCTCGAGGGTCTTCGCGTACGCGCGGGCCACCGTCTGGTCCGTCGCGATGATCAGGCCACCCGCGTCGGGCATGCCGCCGGCGCGCAACTGCCCGAGACGGGTGTTGGCGGCCGCCAGGACCGCCGGGATCCAGTCTCCGGCGGGGTCGAGCGCCGTGCGCCACGCGCGGGCCGTCTGCTCGGCGCTGAGCGGCTCACCGAGCCGGGCCGCGAATTCCTCGCCGGCGCTGTTGCGCCAGCGAGCCTCCCCCGAGTAGGCGAGGAACACCACCGGACGGACGACGCCGTCGGCCAGGGCGTCGGAGTAGCCGTACGAGTGATCCGCCTTCGAGCGCATCAGGCCCTCGTTGTCGGGCTCGTAGTTCACGAACGGGATCGCGCTGTCGTCGCTGCGGAACGGGGTACCGGTGAGTGCCAGGCGGCGTGTCGCGTCGCCGTACGCCTCCCGGATGGCGTCACCCCAGCTCTTCGCGTCACCGCCGTGGTGGATCTCGTCCAGGATCACCAGTGTCCGACGCGCCTCGGTCCGGACGCGGTGCTTGAACGGGTGCGACGCGACCTGCGCGTACGTGACGACCACACCGTGGTAATCCGACGACGTCTGCCCCGTCGAGTTCGAGAAGTGCGAGTCCAGAGCGATACCGTTGCGGGCCGCGGACTCCGCCCACTGGTGCTTGAGGTGCTCGGTGGGCGCGACGACAGTGATCTGGTCGACGGTGCGGTCACGCAGCAACTCCGAGGCCACGCGCAGCGCGAACGTCGTCTTGCCGGCGCCCGGGGTCGCGACGGCCAGGAAGTCGCGGGGTTTGGTAGCCAGGTATTTGGTCAGGGCACGCCGCTGCCACGCTCGGAGGGAGCCGGTGGGAGCTGGTGCAGTTTCGACACTTCCGGGTTCAGCGCTCACATCGCACCTCGCCGCTGGCTTCGCACAGTTGTTCCCACTCCTTGCTTCGCTGACGGGGTTCTCGGCCGCTGCCCGACCACAGTCTCGGGGCCACGCCCTCGGGCGACGACCCCCGAGGAGCCTAGCGGTCGGGACCGACCGATTCAGCATCAGCCGCGCGGCCGGGGACGTGATCCTGCACAGACCTCGCCCGGCGGCGGGGTGGCAGAATCGACGGCGACACGGCGGCGCCCCACCGGGCATCCCGGCGCATTGTCAGGAATCCTGGAAGCATCATGAGTGAGACGCCGCCCGCCACGAAACGCCGACCACTCCGTCGGTGTGCCCAGCTGGTCGGGCGAACGGCGTCCAAGGCCTGGCACGATTCGATCTTCGGCAAGTCGGCCACCGCGGCGTTCTGGCAGACCCTGTCGCTACCCCCGCTGCTGCTGGGACTGCTGGGCAGTCTCGGCTATGTCGGCGGGTGGTTCGGCCCGAACACGGTGGAGATCATCCAGTCGAAGATCATCACGTTCAGCCACACCGTGTTCAGCGAGAACGTCGTCGACCAGATCATCCAGCCAACCGTCGGAGATGTCCTCGGGCGAGGCCGCCCGGAGATCATCTCGGTGGGCTTCCTGCTGTCGCTGTGGGCGGGTTCGTCGGCAATCTCGACGTTCGTCGACTCGATCGTCGAGGCACACGGCCAACAGGACGCCCGGCACCCGGTGTGGCAGCGGGTGTTCGCGTTGCTGCTCTACGTCGGCTTCCTCGTCCTCGCCGTCTTCACGCTGCCACTGGTCGCACTGGGGCCGACGATGATCGGCCGCGCGCTCCCCGAGTCCTGGCACACGGTCGGGACGGAGATGGTGGACGCGTTCTACTACCCCGCGGTCGGTCTGCTCCTGATCGTCGGCCTGACCACCCTCTACAAGGTGGCACTGCCGAGATCGCTCCCGTGGCATCGACTGCTCGGCGGTGCACTGCTCGCCGGCGTGTTCTTCATGGCCGCCAGCACGATTCTGCGCTGGTATCTGAGCGCGGTGGCCGGCACCGGATACACCTACGGCGCGCTCGCGACGCCCATCGCCTTCCTGCTCTTCACGTTCTTCCTCGGCTTCGCCGTCGTGCTCGGTGCCGAGTTCAACGCCACGATCCAGGAGTTCTGGCCGGCGCGGGCCACCCGCATGGAGCAGGTGCGTGACTGGATCGCCGCGCAGGCCGCGATCGATGCGTCGGAGGACGCCGGCCCTGTGACGAATCTGACGCGACGGCTCGCGACCGGACCGATCCGGTTCACGTCGGATCGATCACAGTCCGGATCCGAATGCGAGTCCGAGCCCCAGTCGCAGGGCTGCGGATCGGTGGACGCACCGGAGTCCGACGCGCCCACCGACGACACGGACGCTCAGTCGCCCTTGCGCAATCCCTCGTAGATCTTCTTGCACTCGGGGCACACCGGCGAACCCGGCTTCGCGGACTTGGTGACCGGAAACACCTCGCCACACAACGCGACGACGTGGGTTCCCATCACCGCGCTTTCGGCGATCTTGTTCTTCTTCACGTAATGGAAGAATTTCGGGGTGTCGTCGTCGGTCGTCTCGTCGGTGGTGGTGTCGGGACGTTCCTTCGTCAAAGTGCTCACATCCCAATAATGCCGCAACCGCATGTGCAATTGCTTCGCGAGAGTGGAACAGTGGAACCCATGGCAAGAACATCGGGGTTCGACGAGTCGGCCGAGAGCGGCACACCCCGCAACCCGGCTCTGATCACCGAGGCTGCGCAGTCCATCGAAGATCAGCACCGGGCGCGTGTCCGGAAGTACCTGACGATCATGTCGTTCCGGTTCCCGGCGCTGATACTCGCGGCGATCGCGTACGGAATGTTCGGGAACGCCTGGATCTCGGTGGGCATCATCGCCCTCTCCATCCCGCTGCCCTGGATCGCGGTCCTGATCGCGAACGACAGGCCGCCGCGGTCGAAGGACGAGCCGAGCAGGTACGACCACCGCGACGCAGCGCATGCGCTCGAGTCCAGGCAACACCGCACGATCGAGGGTTGAGCGGCCGCGCTCGTCCGGTCCGGTAAGCGTGCGATGACGGCTGCAACAATGCTCGCGTGACCCGTGACCTCCTGCTCTCCATCTGCGGCCCGCTCCGAGAAGCGCTGACGCGCTGCGCGTACGACACCGACTCGATTCTCGATCTTCTCGGTGCCGACGCCCACGCCGCGCTCGACCGGCACGAACCGGTGCCGGTCCGCCGCGCCACCGCGAACGGCGGCGACCTGGGACAGCTCGTTCGACTGTTCCTCCTGTGCGACGACTGCGATGCGGCCGACGTCGCGTCCGCGCTCGCACCACTCGCGCTGGACGACGCGGTCGCGGCCGGCCTGCTCTCGCGCACCGGCGAGACGGTGCGCGCCGAACTCGACCTCCGCCCCCTCGACCTCGGCACGGGGAACCGGTGGGTGCTGTCGGATCTCGACGGCTCGATGCGCGCCCGACCGACCGCCGACGACCACGTCATCGGTGTCGGTCACGCGTCGCTGTCGCTGCTGCAGGGGACCCCCACCCGTCCGGTGGGCACCGTGCTCGACGTGGGCACCGGCTGCGGCATCCAGGCCCTGCGCGCCGCGGACTATTCGGGCACGGTCACCGCCACCGACATCAACCCGCGGGCACTGGATCTGACCGCGGCGACCGCCGCGCTCAACGGCCTGGACTTCGAACTCCTCGAGGGCTCGTGGTTCGAGCCGGTCGAGGGCCGGACGTTCGACCAGGTGGTCGCGAATCCGCCGTTCGTCGTGAGCGAGGCCCGCGTCGTCAACAGCTACCGCGACTCGGGCCTGGACCTGGACGAGGCGAGCGAGCTGATGATCTCCCGGTCGGCGGAGTACCTGAACACCGGTGGGACGGCGGCGCTGCTGGCGTCGTGGCTGCACGTGGAGGGCGAGGACTGGCGACACCGGATCGCCTCGTGGCTGCCGGCACACGGGATCGATGCCTGGATCGTCCAGCGCGACGTCGCCGATCCCGCGCTCTACGTCGGCACGTGGCTGCGCGACGGCGGCGGTGACCCTCGTGACCCGGCCGTGCAGGCCCGTGCCCAGAGATGGCTCGACCACCTGGAGCAGGCCGACGTCGAGGGCGTGGGCTTCGGCTTCGTCTATCTCCGGCGCACGGACGAGCCGTCGGACATCCTGTGCGAGGACCTGCGCCACGGCTTCACCGACCCACTCGGCGACGAGGCCCTCGCCTACTTCGAGCGTCTCGCGTGGCTGCGGGAGCACGATGTCCTGTCGGCACGGTTCGCGGTCCGGCCCGACACCGCCCTCGAGCGGGTGTACCTACCGGGCGAGGACGGCTGGGATCAGGTGGTGGCGCGCGTGCATCGCGGCAACGGACCGCAGTGGCAGCACGAGGTGGACGATCTCACAGCGGCACTGCTCGCGGGAATGCGTGACGACGGACTGGCGTTGGAAGAGCTCATCACGCTGCTCGCCTTCGCGCACGGTGAGGACGAGGAGTCGCTGACGGCCACGGCAGTACCGCTGGTCCATTCGCTTGTGCGTCACGGGCTGATCGAGCCCGCCTGACGCGCGTTCCCGGGCGGGTACCTTCTCAGGAACTTCTCAGGGGAGGCACCCGGAACGCGCAGGTCACGGGCCGCAGAGGTGAATCCGTTCGGGAACTTTCCCGGGCCGTCGGAGCGTTGAGGCATATGAGACACCCCGACGAGGAGGCACGTCATGACAAGCCCCAGCACCACTCGACCCCGCACCGCCGATTCCGATCTGGACAGCCAGAGCCCGGCCGCGGATCTCGTTCGCGTCTACCTGAACGGGATCGGCCGGACAGCACTGCTGACCGCTGCAGACGAAGTCGACCTGGCGCGGCGGATCGAAGCTGGGCTCTATGCCAAGCACGTGCTGGAGACCAAGAAGCGCCTCACGGCCGTCAAGAAGCGGGACCTCGCCACGATCGTCCGTGACGGCGAGGCCGCCCGGCGCCACCTGCTCGAGGCGAACCTGCGTCTCGTGGTGTCGCTGGCGAAGCGGTACACCGGACGCGGCATGCCGTTACTGGACCTCATCCAGGAAGGCAACCTCGGTCTGATCCGTGCGATGGAGAAGTTCGACTACGCGAAGGGCTTCAAGTTCTCGACGTACGCGACGTGGTGGATCCGTCAGGCCATCACTCGCGGCATGGCGGATCAGAGCCGCACCATCCGCCTGCCCGTCCACCTCGTCGAGCAGGTCAACAAGCTCGCCCGCATCAAGCGCGAACTGCACCAGCAGCTGGGCCGCGAGGCCACCGACGAGGAGCTGTCGCAGGAGTCGGGCATCCCCGAGCACAAGATCGCGGACCTGCTCGATCACAGCCGCGACCCGGTGAGCCTGGACATGCCGGTCGGCAACGACGAGGAAGCGCCGCTGGGCGACTTCATCGAGGACTCCGAGGCGACGTCCGCGGAGAACGCCGTCATCGCCGGGCTGCTGCACAGCGACGTCCGCAGCGTCCTCGCGACGCTCGACGAACGCGAGCAGCAGGTGATCCGGCTGCGTTACGGCCTCGACGACGGCCAGCCCCGCACGCTCGACCAGATCGGCAAACTGTTCGGCCTCTCGCGCGAGCGGGTGCGCCAGATCGAGCGCGAGGTGATGGGCAAGCTCCGCCAGGGTGAGCGTGCCGATCGACTGCGCTCGTACGCCAGCTGACCCGAACGCTCTCCCGCGCCTCCCGGCCGGTCGTGCCCCCTCCCCCCTCGGGGGCCACGACCGGCCGGGTTTTCGCATTTCCCGGCCGGGTTCCTGCGGTTCCCGGTCCGGTTCACCACTCCCGCAGTCGCCGCGGACCCAGATCCGCCATGCTCGGCTCCGGTCCGATCCGCACCCGGGCATCGGTCACCTCGGCACCCTGCGCCGACGCGAGCACCGGTTCGCACGCGAGCGAACGAACCTCCGGCAGGTCGTCGGCGAGGGCGGACACCCGCTGCACGAGATCGACGAGGGCCTTCTTGTTGACCGGGACCGCGCTGCGGTAGCCCGACAGCAGGGGTGCGGCCTTGGGCGCGTCGATCAGCTCGGTGGCCTCGTCCTCGGTCAGTGGCAGTACTCGGTAGGCGCGGTCCCCCAGTAGATCTGAGATCACGCCGGCCAGCCCGAACGAGATGAGCGAGCCGAACGACGGGTCGTCCTGGACCCCGACGACACAGCCGATGCCCTTGGTCGCCATCTTCTGCACGTGCAACAGGGGCTCACCGGACGCGGCCGCAAGATCGCGGTACGCCAACCGCACGGAGTCCGGTCCCACCAGGTCCAGCCGCACGCCTCCGAGGTCGGGGCGGTGCCGCCACTGTTCACCGGTCGCCTTGACCGCGACCGGGTAGCCGAGTTCGTCCGCCGCCTCGACCGCCTCGTCCTCGGTGGTCGCCGCGCGGAACTCCACCACGTGCACCCCGTAGCACTCGAGCAGTTGCGCCGCCTCGAAGTCCGACAGCCACCGCCCGTTCGACTCCCCCAGCCAACCGTCGATCAGCCGCTTCGCGCGGTCCGGGTCGATCCCGTTGGGGCGCACCACCTTCGACACCGGACGTCCACGCCACGCGGAGTACCGCCAGGCCCGCGCCAATGCCAACGCGGCACGTTCCGGGCCGGGGAACGACGGCACCGAGCCGCGCGTCGGATGCCCGTCCGGACCGCGCACCGCCAGGACGTCGGGGATGCCCTCGGTCGCCAGGAACGTGGTGAGAATCGGCTTGTCGGCGCCGATCACGGCCTCACGCAGGGCCTGCGCGTACGGCTCGACGGGCACCGCGACCGGCGGCGCGAACACCGCGATCACGGCGTCGACGTCGAACGATGCGAGTGCTCGCGACACGGCCCCGGCGAACATCTCGGGAGTCGCCTGCGCGCCGAGATCGACCGGCTCCCCCACCTGCAGCCCCTCGCGGCGCGCGGCATCGGAGGCGAGCACCCCGAGGGCGGTCGAGTTGCCGACCACCGCGACCCGCGGCCCGGCCGGCAGCGGCTGGTATCCGAAGAGCATCGCGCAGTCGAACAGCTGGGAGATCGACCCGACCTGCACGACACCGGCCTGTTCGAAGAGCGACCGCACGATGGAATCGTCCATCTCGACACCGGTCGCCGCCAGCGCCGGGGGCACCGCGTGGCGTCCGCTCTTGACCGCGACGATCGGCTTGTTCCGTGCCACCCGCCGGGCGATCCGGGAGAACTTGCGGGGATTGCCGAAGCTCTCCAGGTACAGCAGGACCACTTCGGTGTCGGGATCGGTGTCCCAGTACTGGAGCAGGTCGTTGCCGGACACGTCGGCGCGATTGCCGGCGGAGACGAAAGTCGACAGTCCCAGTTGACGTTTGGCGGCCTGGTCGAGGATCGCGATGCCCAGGGCGCCGGACTGGCAGAAGAAACCGACCTTGCCCGGATTGGGCAGCACCGGGGCCAGCGTCGCGTTGAGCGAGACGGCGACGTCGTTGTTGGCGACGCCGAGCGCGTTGGGGCCGATGAGCCGCATACCGTGCGCCCGCGCGGCGTGCACGAGCCGGCGTTCGGAGTGCCGTCCGTCCGGACCGGTCTCGCTGAATCCCGCCGACACCACCACCAGCGCCTTGACGCCCTTCGCGAGGCAGTCGTCGAGCACCGCGTCGATGGACTCCGCCGGCACCGCGACCACTGCCAGGTCGACGTCGTCGGGGATGTCGCGCACCGTCGGGTACGCCCGGACGCCACGGACCGACCGGTGCTCGGCGTTGACCGGATACACCGGACCGGAGAAGTTGCCACGCAACAGGTTCACCAGCACCGCGTTGCCCACCTTGGAGCTGTCGGTGGACGCCCCGATGACGGCGACGGACCGCGGGCTGAGGACGTTGCGGACGCTGCGCGCCTCGGCAGCGCGCTCGCGGGAGTTCCGCACCGACAGCAGCGCTTCGGTTGGGTCGATCGCGAACTCGAGGCGTAACACTCCGCCGTCGAAGCTGCGGCTCACCTGGTATCCGGCCTCACGGAACACCGAGACCATGTTCCGGTTCTCCGCGAGCACCTCCGCGACGAACATGTTCAGACCGTTCTCCGCCGCCGCACCGGCGAGGTGTTCGAGCAGGATCGGCCCGAGCCCGCGGCCCTGGTGGGCGTCCGCGACGACGAACGCGACTTCGGCGGACCGGCCGTCGCCCACGTCGAGCAACCGCTCGTAGCGGCCCACGGCGATGATCTCGTCACCCAGGATCGCGACGAAGGCGACGCGGTTGCGGTGGTCGACGGTGGTGAAGTTGACGATGTCGCGCTTGGACATCGTGGGGTACGGACCGAAGTAACGCAGATACCGGGTGCGCTCGGAGAGCTTGCTGTGGAACTCGACGAGCTTGTCGGCGTCGTCGGGGACGATCGGCCGCAGGTGGACGACGCCGCCGTCGGAGGCCAGCACGTCCGCCAGCCAGTGGCGCGGGAAGTTCCGTGCCCGTTCCACATCGACTTCCTTGGCGTCTTTGGCGGTGCCGTCAGTCACGGGGATCCTCCGGATCGAGTCCGAGCAGTGGGAACGTGGCGCGGCGGGTCGCGATGATTGCCGCGTCGATTCGGGTCAGGGCCCGGTCCATCGAGGCGACACCCGTTTCCGGCGTACCTCCGGGTCCGTCCCACGGCATGTACGCGGTGTCGCCGGACTCCCCCATCGTCGTCGGGAGATCGACGCTCGGTGCAAGGGAGTGTGCCTTCTCACGCCACGAGTCGGGAATCGTGGTGGCGGGATCGATCTCGCGATCCAGCGCCGCGGCGATGAGATGCGTCCAAGACCTCGGCACGACACGGATCAGGCCGTAGCCGCCACCGCCGACCGCGAGCCACCGCCCTTCCGCGTATCTGTCCGCGAGGTCGCGCATCGCCAGGTACGCCGCCCGCTGCCCGTCGACGGTCAGCGCGAGATCGGCCAGCGGGTCCTCCCGATGGTTGTCTGCGCCACACTGACTGATCACGATCTGCGGGCGGAAGGCTGCGATCGCGGCGGGAACCACCGCGTGGAATCCCCTCAGCCACAGCGCATCGCCGGTACCGGGCAGCACCGGGAGGTTGATGGCGGTGCCCTCGGCCGCGCCCGCCCCCACCTCGCTGGACCAGCCGGTGTTCGGCCACAGGGTCGCCGGGTGCTGGTGGATCGAGACCGTCAGCACCCGTGGGTCACCGAGGAACGCATGCTGCACGCCGTCGCCGTGGTGCGCGTCGATGTCGACGTACGCGATGCGGTCGAATCCGTTGTCGAGCAACCACGAGATCGCGATCGCGGCGTCGTTGTAGACGCAGAAGCCCGACGCCCAGTCGGCCATCGCGTGGTGCATTCCGCCGCCGATGCTGACCGCGCGCCGGGCGCGGCCGGATGCGATCGCCTCGGCCGCCGCCAGGGTTCCGCCCGCCAGGATCGCGCTGGCCTCGTGCATCCGGGGGAAGACCGGGTTGTCCTCGGTGCCCAGCCCGTGCCGGGTCTCGACCTCCGCGGGCAGCGGGCCGTCCTGAACCGATCCGGCAAGCTTCACCGCGTCGATGTACGCGGGGGTGTGGATGCGGAGCAGGTCGGTGTCCGTGGCGGCGTCGGGCCGCACCACCTCGGCGCCCTCGACGAGCCCGAGTCCGTGCGCCAGATCCATCGTCAGCTCGAGACGGGTCGGGTTCATCGGATGCTGGGGACTCCAGCGATAGCTGAGATAGTCCGGGCTCCACACCACGACGCGGTCGCTTGCGGAAGCTGAGATGCCCTCGACGGGACCTGTCGACGCGGTCATGGACCCAAGTTACTTGCCGCGGCACGGCAGGCGCGAGGCGCCATGTCCGGGACCGGTTCGGAGCCCCGACGGCGGACCGGACGCGCCTGGCGCCCGAGCGGAACCCGGAACGTGATTTGCCCGGTAGAATCACTCCGGACGAAGGGGTGTAAGAGTGAAGGATCTGGTCGACACCACGGAGATGTATCTCCGGACGATCTACGACTTGGAAGAAGAGGGCGTCGTCCCGCTCCGCGCGCGGATCGCCGAACGGCTCGAGCAGAGCGGACCGACCGTGAGCCAGACGGTTGCCCGCATGGAGCGTGACGGATTGCTCCAGGTGGCAGGCGACCGTCATCTGGAGTTGACCGAGAAGGGCCGCAACCTCGCGGTCTCGGTCATGCGCAAGCACCGTCTCGCCGAGCGGTTGCTCGTCGACATCATCGGACTCGACTGGGACCAGGTGCATGCCGAGGCCTGCCGGTGGGAGCACGTGATGAGCGAGGACGTCGAGCGGCGCCTCGTCGAGGTGCTGAACAACCCGACGACGTCGCCGTACGGTAACCCGATTCCCGGGCTTGCCGAACTGGGACTGGACCGCCCGGCAGGCAACGCGGAGACGCTGATCCGGCTCACCGACGTGCCCCCGGGCAAGCCGACCGCAGTCGTGGTTCGGCGACTCGCCGAGCACGTGCAGTCCGATCCCGAACTGATCGGCCAACTCCGTGAGGCGGGCGTGGTTCCCGATGCCCGGGTTACAGTCGAGACCCGACCCGGCTCGGTGACGATCACCGTGTCCGGTCACGACGAATTCGACCTTCCCGAGGAAATGGCCCACGCCGTCCAGGTGAAGCAGGTCTGACAGACCGCTTCGCCGGTTCGACGCCGGTGCCAGAGGAGATGAACGGTGAGACTTCTGGTTACCGGCGGTGCCGGCTATGTCGGCAGCGTGTGCGCCACGGTACTGCTCGAGCGCGGCCACGAGGTGGTCGTCGTCGACGATCTGTCGACGGGTAATGCCGACGCGGTTCCCGTCGGCGCCGATTTCATCGAAGGCGACGTGGCTGCTGTCGCCGGATCCGTTCTCGGATCCGGCGACAGCGCACCTCGATTCGACGGTGTGCTGCATTTCGCGGCGCAGTCGCTCGTCGGCGAGTCGGTCGAGCGCCCCGAGCAGTACTGGCAGGGCAATGTCGTCACGACGCTCGCACTGCTCGAAGCGATGCGAGTCTCCGGTACGCCACGTCTGGTGTTCTCGTCCACGGCCGCCACCTACGGCGAGCCCGAGCGGACACCGATCACGGAGGACGATCCGACTCGTCCGACCAACCCGTACGGCGCCACGAAACTCGCGATCGACCATGCGATCACGTCGTATGCGAACGCGCATTCCCTCGCGGCGACGAGCCTGCGCTACTTCAACGTCGCGGGCGCCTACAAGGGCGCGGGCGAGAACCGTGTCGTGGAAACGCATCTCATCCCCCTCGTGCTCCAGGTCGCGCTCGGTCAACGCGAGAAGATCGCGGTGTTCGGAACCGACTGGCCGACCAAGGACGGCACCGCGGTGCGGGACTACATCCACGTACTGGATCTCGCGGAGGCCCACCTGCTGGCGCTCGAGTCGTCCGAGCCGGGACGGCACCGGATCTACAACCTCGGCAGCGGCGCAGGATTCACGGTCCGCGAGGTCATTTCGGCCTGCGAACGAGTGACGGGACTCCCCATCACCGCCGAGGACGCGCCGCGCCGCGCCGGTGATCCGGCGGTCCTCATCGCATCGAGCGACCGCGCGATCGACGAGCTGGGCTGGAAGCCCGAGCACACCGATCTCAACGAGATCGTCGCCGACGCATGGACGTACCTGCAGGCGCTCGGAGACCGGTCACACGCCGCGCGGCGATAACCCGCCCCGCGGCGGCAGCTGCACGCCGAGGTCCTGCGCCACCTCGTATCCGAGATCAGCGAGGTCGCGCAGGGCATCCGGCCGGATCCCGGCCTGCAGGGCGTCGTCGAGCAGGTTCGCGAGCCGATGACACGGATCGGCCGCGAGCGCGGCACACAGCGCGACACCCGCCATCGGACCGTCGCCGCGCACGTACGAGCTGTAGCCGAGCAACGCGAGCGGTTCGGCGCGCTCGGGATCGGGTAACGACCTGCCCAGATGAATCCACATCTGTTCGGCCGCGTCGGCGCGCTCCCCGATCGTCAGCGCGAGCAGCGCGTCCCGGACGTGCGGATTCTCCAGTGCGAGCGCCATATCCGCGCACTCGTGCGCCGTGATCTCGTCACCCGAGTCGAGTGCTGCGATGCGCGCGAGGACGCGTTCGAGGTGGGCACGTTCGACGCCGGCGGGATCGGACGCCGTGTGTGCCAGAGCGACCCCCCGCACACTCGCCTCCCGCGCCGCGTCGATGATCTCCGCGATGCACGCCTGCTCGCCGGCCGGAACCGGATCGAGCACTGCTTCCAGCTCCTCACGGGACCCCCGGATCGCACGCCCCCCGAACACCTGGGCCGCGGCCACCTCGGATGCGGCGGGGTCCGGCAGCACGCCGCGGCTGTGCCCCACGAGGTCCCGCCACTGCGCGCCGGCCTCGATTCGCGGGACGAGATGCGCGGCCGCCAACTCGGTTCCTCCGGCGCACAACAGTTCCCGGAAACGATCGACGATCGCAGAGTGCCGCCACAGGTCGCCCGAACGCGCGCGGGGTGGGATCCGATCGTCCACAACGACCACGAGGACCCGGTCGGCACCCTCCCGGATACTCACCGCCGCGAACTGGTCGAGGACCAGTTCCATCACGCCGTGCACCCCAGCGGGATCGTGGAGCACGAGGTCGTGGCGCATCACCGCGCCGACGCTGGTTCCGGTGAGACAGATCGCGACCAGTGAGCGGCGGGGGTGGAACCCCAGCAGGGCCGGTACGGCGCTGATGAGGTCACCGGGGTCGGATATCCGGACCGCGTTCGGGGTCCCGAGATCACTGTGTCCGGACAGAGCCGGGTTGTGTGGGCGGGGCGAGTCGTGTGAGAAGGCCGGTGTCGTCATGCCCCGACCCTGCCGCTCAGGGCGCCCCCGGCCCGGGGCACGACCTGGGGATTCGGTGGACCTGTGGATGTCGCCGCCGCCTGTGCAGAACCCCGAGCTCACGGCTCCGGGCACAGACAGGACTGTCGGTTTGCCGTGTTAGCGTCGGCGGCTCAGCCCGCGTGGACCTTCAGTACCGCCGCGGTGAACAGCTCGTCGAGAGCGGCGGTGTCGGCATCTGCCCCGAACGACATGAACGTCGCCTGCACCCGCACGTCGTCGAGCTGCGCGATCAAGGTGAGCATCGACTGTGTCACCGCCTGGTCGCCCCGGCCCGAGCTCACCGAACGTCGCAGCGCGAGGGTGTCGTCGGCATCGATCGGCGGGGGCGGAGTCGGGGTGGTCCGGACGAACGAATCCACCCCGTTGCGGGTGGCGGTCACCTCCGGGCACTCGGACAGCTGCGCTCCGAGCTCCGCGAGCGGCGTGGCGACCCGGATCAATTCGATCGTGATCGTCGAGCGGTTGGCGTTGTCGGTGCCCACGACCATCGCGGTGCCGTCGGGGCCGTAGTCCTGGACGGGAGGCTTGCAGCCGGCCGGTTCCACCTTGGCGCCCGGTGCGATGCCAGTCAGGTCGGGCGCAGCCTGCGAAACTGCCTGCGGGGGAAGCACGACCGCCGGGTACTGCGGCGGGAAGGCAGCCGGGTCGAGAAGGAGGTCTCCCAACGGCCGCGCATCGGCGGCGACGGACTCGTCCGACAGCGGAGTTCCCGTCACCGCCTCCGAACAGCCTGTGAGCAGGACAGCCGATCCCAGCAGCACCGCCGCGGCGATCCGCTTCCATTGCGACATGCTCGAGCCTCCATCGTCCCAGCGCCGAGGTGTCCGCCTCGTTCGCGTTCCGCGCGGACAGCCTGTCACACGCGAACGGCGATCGAGGTGAACATCGATCGCCGCGGGTACAGGCGTCGCCGCGCCGGGGCCGGGAATCAATGCGGCCGACCCGGTGTTGGCCCTCGAGGGACGAGATTCGATGATCTTGTTCGACAGTGGCACCGCAGCGCCCCGCCGCTGGTCCCCCGCTCCGGTTTCGGCACGCGGGAGCCGGTGAGGGACACTGGAAGCAGAAGTTCGAAGGAAGGGAGCCGTCATGGACGAGCAGTCGAAGATGTACGAGCTGGAGTTCCCGGCACCGCATCTGTCGTCGGCCGACGGCCTGGGACCGGTCCTGGTTCACGGTCTCGAGGGATTCTCCGATGCCGGGCACGCGGTGAAGCTGGCGACCAAGCACCTGCGTGAGAGCCTCGAAACCGAACTCGTCGCGTCGTTCGCGGTGGACGAGCTCATCGACTATCGATCGCGGCGTCCGACCATGACGTTCAAGGCAGACCACTTCTCGGACTTCGAGACTCCTCAACTCAACCTGTACGCCCTGCGCGACACCGCGGGCACGCCGTTCCTGCTGCTGGCCGGCATGGAGCCGGATCTGCGCTGGGAACGGTTCACCACGGCGGTCCGCCTGCTCGCAGAGCAATTGGGCGTGCGCCGGACCGTCGGGATCAATGCCATTCCGATGGCCATCCCGCACACGCGGCCGCTCAGCGTGACCGCGCACTCGACCAACAAGGACTTGATCAAGGATCATCACCGCTGGTCCGGCGAACTCCAGGTCCCCGGCAGCGCATCGTCGCTGCTGGAACTGCGGATGAGCCAGCACGGCCACGAGTCCGTGGGCTTCTCGGTGCACGTTCCGCACTACCTCGCGCAAACCGACTATCCGGCCGCCGCGGAGACGCTGCTCGAGAACGTCATGGAGATCGCCGACCTCGAACTGCCGCTCGTCGCGCTCGGCGAGGCGTCGGCTCGGGTCCGCGAGCAGATCGACGAGCACATCGCGTCGAACGAGGAGGTCCAGTCGGTGGTCCGGGCGCTCGAGAACCAGTACGACTCGTACGTCGCGGCCCAGGAACAGCAGTCGACGCTCCTCGCGAGCGACGACGACCTGCCGAGCGGTGACGAACTGGGCGCGGAGTTCGAACGCTTCCTCGCCGAGCAGGCCCGCCTCGACGACGACGCACCCGGGGACGACGATCAGAACTGAGGTTTGATCGACCCAACATTTGGTCGTTCGTCCAGGTATCGTGGACGACGAAACCCTTCCGTTATCCGAAGTCACACTGACGACTCATATGGCGCATAGCGTCTCGGTGCACGGATATAATCGGACGATCGATATCTGAGCGGTGCCCGCGTGCCGGGCAGCAGCTTCAGGAGGCGATATGAGCGACTCCCGCACGCGAATGCTCCGCCCGGTGCCGGACACCGAGCCGCGGCTCGTGTTCCGCACCATCCACGGGTACAGGCGCGCGTTCCGCATGGCCGGCGCGGGTCCGGCCGTCCTCCTGTTGCACGGCATCGGCGACAATTCGTCGACGTGGAGCGAGATCATCCCGCACCTGGCTCAGAACTACACGGTGATCGCACCGGACCTCCTCGGCCACGGGCGCTCCGACAAGCCCCGCGCCGACTATTCGGTGGCCGCCTACGCGAACGGCATGCGCGATCTGCTCTCGGTGCTGGACATCGACAAGGTCACCGTCGTCGGTCATTCGCTCGGCGGCGGCGTCGCGATGCAGTTCTCCTACCAGTTCCCGCACATGGTCGACCGTCTGGTGCTGGTGTCGGCCGGCGGTGTCACCAAGGACGTGCATCCGCTGCTGCGCCTGATCTCGATGCCGGTGGTCAACGAGGCCCTCAAGCTGCTGCGCATTCCAGGTGCGATGACGTCGGTCCGCGCGATCGGCGAGGTCGTCTCCCGCCTCCACGGGTCGCCGCTGCGTCCCGGCACGATGCTGCACGACACCCCCGACCTGGTCCGGGTGCTCGGCGCCCTGCCAGATCCGACGGCGTACGAGGCATACCTGCGGACGTTGCGCTCGGTGGTCGACTGGCGCGGTCAGGTGGTCACGATGCTCGACCGGTGCTATCTGACCGAGAACCTCCCGGTGCAACTGATCTGGGGCGCGCGCGACTCGGTGATCCCCGTCAGCCACGCACATCTGGCGCATTCCGCGATGCCCGGCTCACACCTCGAGATCTTCGAGGACGCAGGTCACTTCCCGTTCCGCGACGACCCGCTCCGCTTCCTCGGTGTGGTCGAGAACTTCCTCGAGTCGACCGCACCGCTGGAGTTCGACGAGACCCGCTGGCGGAACCTGCTGACCGACGGCGTCGGTGAGGGCGCCATCACCGGCGCTCCCGCGACCCGCATGGCGGTGCTCGACGCGATGGGCTCCGACGAACGCAGCGCCACCTGAAACTCGATCGCGGCGGCGTCCCGGGTCCGGAAGCCCGGTACTGCTCGGCAAGGCTCTAGCCTGTAACGGTGCTGCTTCCCGATCTTCTCCCCGAAACCGTCGACCCCCACGGCGTAGATGCCGACGCACTGTTCGACGCGTTCACGTCGTGGACGAGCGATCGCGGCCTGCAGCTGTACCCCGCGCAGGAAGAGGCGCTCATGGAGTTGGTCTCCGGGGCCAACGTCATCCTCGCCACGCCCACGGGTTCCGGAAAGTCGATGGTTGCACTCGGTGCCCACTTCTTCGCGCTCGCTGCATGGCGGAACGGCGGGGGCCGGCGAACGTTCTACACCGCGCCGATCAAGGCGCTGGTCAGCGAGAAGTTCTTCGCGTTGTGCGACGTGTTCGGGGCCGACAACGTCGGCATGATGACCGGCGACGCGTCGGTGAACTCGTCGGCGCCGATCATCTGCGCGACCGCCGAGATCGTCGCGAACCTCGCGTTGCGTGAGGGGCCGGGCTCGGACATCGGCCAGGTCGTGATGGACGAGTTCCACTTCTACTCCGAGCCGGACCGCGGCTGGGCGTGGCAGGTGCCGCTGATCGAGCTCCCGCAGGCGCAGTTCCTGCTTATGTCGGCGACGCTCGGCGACGTGAGCCACCTGTGTGCGGACCTCACCCGCCGCACCGGCCGGCCCACCACGGAGGTGTCGGGCTCGGAGCGCCCGGTGCCGCTGCACTTCTCGTACTCGCAGACGCCGATCGGCGAGGAGATCGAGGAGCTCGTCACGACCCATCAGGCGCCGGTGTACGTCGTGCACTTCACGCAGGCCGCCGCGCTCGAGCGGGCGCAGGCCCTCACCAGCGTGAACCTCGGCACGCGCGCCGAGAAGGACGCGATCGCCGAGGCCATCGGGGCGTTCCGCTTCACCACCGGCTTCGGCAAGACGCTGTCGCGGCTGGTCCGTCACGGCATCGGCGTGCACCACGCCGGCATGCTGCCGAAGTACCGCCGGCTCATCGAACGGCTCGCGCAGGACGGCCTGCTCAAGGTCATCTGCGGCACCGACACACTCGGCGTGGGCATCAACGTGCCCATCCGCACGGTGCTGCTGACCGGCCTCACCAAGTACGACGGCACCCGCACCCGCCAACTGCGGGCCCGCGAGTTCCACCAGATCGCCGGCCGCGCCGGCCGCGCCGGCTACGACACGATGGGCACCGTCGTCGTGCAGGCGCCCGAGCACGAGATCGAGAACGTGCGCGCCCTGGCGAAGGCCGGCGACGACCCGAAGAAGCGCCGGAAGGTACAGCGCAAGAAGGCACCCGAGGGTTTCGTGTCGTGGGGCGAGGGCACCTTCGACAAGTTGATCGCCGCCTCCCCGGAGCCGCTGAGTTCTCGCTTCTCGGTCAGCAATTCGATGCTCCTGAACGTGATCGCGCGCCCCGGCAACTGTTTCCAGGCGATGCGGCATCTTCTCGAGGACAACCACGAGTCGCGGCCGGCGCAGCGCAAACACATCCTCAAGACGATCTCGCTGTACCGCGGCCTGCTGCAGGCCGGGATCGTCCAGCAACTCGACGAGCCCGACGAGTACGGCCGGATGGCGCGGCTGACGGTGGATCTGCAGCGCGACTTCGCCCTCAATCAACCACTGTCGCCGTTCGCGCTCGCATCGCTCGAACTGCTCGACGTCGAATCGCACACCTATGCACTCGATGTCGTATCGATCATCGAGTCGACGCTCGACGACCCGCGACAGATCCTGATGGCACAGCAGCACGCGGCACGCGGCGAGGCCGTCGCGGAGATGAAGGCCGACGGGATCGAGTACGAGGAGCGCATGGAGCTGCTCGAGGAGATCACCTGGCCGAAGCCGTTGGCGGATTTGCTGTTCCCGGCCTTCGAGATCTACCGCGCCGGTCATCCGTGGATGAGCGAATTCGCCCTCTCCCCCAAGTCCGTCGTCCGCGACATGGTGGAACGGTCGATGACGTTCGCCGAACTGGTGAGCCACTACGGCCTCGCCCGTTCCGAGGGCCTGGTCCTGCGGTACCTCGCCGACGCGTATCGCGCGCTGCGGCAGACGGTTCCGGCGGAGGCCCGCACCGAGGAACTCGAGGACCTCACCGAGTGGCTGGGTGAGCTGATCCGCCAGGTCGATTCGAGCCTCCTCGACGAGTGGGAGCAGCTCACCAATCCGGGCGCCGAGTCCGACTACCAGCAGGTCGCGTTCGGCGCCGACATCCCGCGCCCCATCACCGCGAACACCCGCGCGTTCAAGGTCATGGTGCGCAACGCGATGTTCCGTCGCGTCGAACTGGCGTCACGCCGGCGCTGGGACCAGCTCGCCGAACTCGGCGACGGTCTGGACGCCGACGACTGGGCCGACCTGCTCGAGCTGTACTTCGACGAGTACGAGGAGATCGGGACCGGACCGTCGGCACGCGGCCCCCAGCTGTTCCAGGTGACCGTCGAACCGACACTGTGGCGGGTCCGGCAGGTCCTCGAAGACCCGCAGGGCGACCATGGCTGGGCGCTGCTCGCCGAGGTCAACCTCGCCGAATCCGACGCGGCCGGTGAGGTGGTCTTCGACGAGTTCGAGGTCGCGGAGGGTTGATCCGGGCGAACTCCGGGCGGTTACTGCGTCATCGACCGAGTGTCGCGCGCAGTAACAGCCCGACGAAGCAGACTGCAGCGGTACGGTTTCGGCATGTCTGACATCGTGATCGGGATCCTGGCCATCGCCGTCGGTGCGGTGTTCTGTTTCAGCGGTACGGCCGCCATGCGGTTCGTGATCGCGCTCTGGGGTGCGTTCGCGGGTTTGAACCTGGGCGCCGGCCTGGTCTCCGCGATCACCGGTGACGGCTACTTCGCCACCGCACTGGGTTGGATCGTCGGCATCCTGGTGGCGCTGCTCTTCGCCGTGCTGGCCTACCTGTACTACGCGGTGGCGGTGACGTTGGCGATGGCGTCCGTCGGATTCGCTCTCGGCACGGCCGCGATGGTGGCGGTCGGCGTGACCTGGAACTGGGTTGTCGTCCTGGTGGGCGTGATCCTCGGTGTGGCGCTGGCAGTCCTCACGCTCGCCGTCGATCTGCCCGCGGTGTTGCTCGTGGTCGTCAGCGTCCTCGGCGGTGCGGTCGCAATGGTGGGCGGCGTGATGCTGCTCGCCGGGGCCGTCGACACGGCCGACTTCGACCACGCGTCACTCACGACGACCATCTCCGACGACTGGTGGTGGTACGCGATGTACGTCGCGCTCGTCGTCGCCGGCGTCGTCGCGCAGTCCCGGATGCTCGGACGGGAGCGGTCGCTTCGCGACCAGTGGCGCCACACCTCCGCACCGTCCGTCCCCTCGAACACCTGACCGGTCCGAAGACGACGTCGGGCTGTTACTGCGACATCCGCCGAGAGGCGAGCGCAGCAACAGCCCGACGAGACGCCCTACGCGTTCGGCTTGAACGGACCGGCGCTGCGCGGCTTGCGGTTGGACTCCTCGCGCCGCACGGCCTGCAGTTCCTTGACCCGCTTCTCTTCCTTGCGGACCTCGACGAGGTTGGCGCGCTCGGCGACGAGCCAGTCGGGCTGATCGGCCAGGAGCGCCTCGATCTGCTCGGTGGTGAGGGCGTCCTCGATGCCACCGCGGGTGAGGCCGGAGATCGACACACCCAGCTTGGCGGCGACGACGGGACGCGGGTGCGGACCGTTGGCGCGCAGTTCGGTCAGCCATGCCGGCGGGTTGGTCTGCCACTCGCTGAGCTCGTCGCGGGTCACCACGCCGTCCTGGAACTCGGCGGGGGTGGCCTGGAGGTACACACCCAGCTTCTTCGCCGCGGTTGCGGGCTTCATCGTCTGGGGGGTCTTCTGCGACGTCATACGTCAAGGGTAACGAGCACGCGCTGCGCGGCTGCACCCACCGCTGCAGGTAGCCTTGCCGAGTGACAGAGGCGACTGATCCCCGACCGTTCCGGCTCGCGTACGTCCCCGGCGTCACCCCCGCCAAGTGGGTCCGCATCTGGAACGAACGCATCACCGACACCCCGCTCGAGCTGGTGGCGTCGACCGCCGCCGAGTCGACCGCGGCCCTGCGGGAGGATCGCGCGGATGCGGCGCTCGTGCGGCTGCCGATCGACCGCGACGGCCTGAGCGCCATCACGCTGTACGCCGAGACGCCCGTCGTGGTGGTGACGAAGGACCACGTGTTCACCGCCGCGGACGAGATCGCGCTGTCCGACCTCGCCGAGGAACTGGTGCTGGATCCGCTGGACACCCCGATCACCTGGGATCAGCTGCCCGGTCGGCCCGCCCTGGACCGTCCCGCCTCGACCGGCGACGCGATCGAGTTGGTCGCCGCGGGCGTCGGCGTCCTGGTCGTGCCCCAGTCCCTCGCCCGGCTGCACCACCGCAAGGATCTGACGTACCGGCCGGTGGCAGGCGCGCCCGAGTCGGAGGTTGCACTGTCTTGGGTCACCGACCGCACGACCGAACTGGTCGAGGAGTTCATCGGCATCGTCCGCGGACGCACCGCCAACAGCTCGCGCGGACCCAACCCGCACGAGACGCCGCGGACCAAGGACAAGGCGCCCCGGGCGGCTGCGCCGCGCACCGCGAAGCAGTCCGCCCCCACGTCCGGCAAGGCACGCGCCAAGGATTCGCGGCGTGGCAAGCCCGGCAGCAAGGCGAAGCCGGGCGGGCGCAAGCGCCGCTGAGGGCCCGCCCGCGTCACGACGCCGCCGTCACCGCTCCCGCCGGAGCGGCGTCCCGAAGCAACTCGGCGAGCTGCCGGTAGCCGTCCGCGCGCCCGCTCGAGACGCGGAACACCAGTCCGATGGTCCGGCCGGGGGTCGGTGCCGCGAACCGCGCCGTGGCGAGGTCGCCGCGCCGGGTCTCGACGGGTACCGCCGAGTCCGGGACCAGGGTGACCCCCAATCCGCCTGCGACGCACTGCACGACGGTCGCGAGCGAGGTGGCCCGGGTGTCGCCGGACAGCGGGTGTGCGTCGACGGACCGGCACAGATCCAACGTTTGATCGCGCAGGCAGTGCCCCTCGTCGAGGAGTAGCAGCGGTAGTTCGTCGAGGACGTCGAGTGGCATGTCGTCGCGGCCGGCGAACGGGTGTTCCCTCGGCAACACGACGACGAAATCCTCTCGATACAACGGAATCTCGATCAGCCCCGGAGCCTCCGACGGCAGCGCCAGCACCGCGACGTCGATGGCGCCGGTGCGGAGCGCGTCGAGCAGTCGCGCCGTCTGGTCCTCGATCACCTGCGGCACCAGGGCCGGGAACTTCGCGCGGAGCGCCGGCAGCAACGCCGGCAGCACGTAGGGCGCGACGGTGGGGATCAGTCCGAGGCGCAGCGGCCCGACCAGCTTGTCGCCGACCCCGGCGGCCGCGGCGACGAATCCGTCGGCGGCGTCGAGGATCAGTTTGGCCTGGGTCAGCAACTGCTCCCCCGCCGCCGTCACCAGGACACGCCGGGTGCTGCGTTCGATCAGCTGAACTCCGAGACCGTTCTCGAGGGACGCCAGCGCCTGCGACAGTGTGGGTTGGCTCACACTCAAACGCGCTGCGGCCGTGCCGAAGTGGCGATACTCCGCCACCGCGACAAAGGCACGCAGCTGTGACAGTGTCGGTTGATAAGTCCCATCAGCCATACCTATCAGTGTAGTGCCACCTATCACCTTTACCTTTTGAAAGGTTTCGGGCACTATGGAGTCATACCGAAGAGCGCAGGACACGGAGCCTCGAACGAGAGCCACCGCAGACCCGCTCGAGGTAGCGCCCACCACCGATCCACGGTGCGTGGCCTGCGCATACAGATGTTCACAAATCAAGTAGGAGGACGACACATGGCTCTGCTGACCATCGGCGACCAGTTCCCGGCATACAACCTGACCGCCGTGATCGGTGGCGATCTGTCCAAGGTCGACGCCAAGCAGCCCGACGACTACTTCACCACCGTCACCAGCGACGACTACGCCGGCAAGTGGCGCGTCGTCTTCTTCTGGCCCAAGGACTTCACGTTCGTGTGCCCCACCGAGATCGCCGCGTTCGGCAAGCTGAACGACGAGTTCGCGGACCGCGACGCCCAGGTGCTCGGCGCCTCGGTCGACAACGAGTTCGTCCACTTCCAGTGGCGTGCACAGCACGAGGACCTCAAGACCCTCCCCTTCCCGATGCTCTCGGACCTCAAGCGTGAGCTGGCCGAGGCCACCGGCGTCCTGAACGCCGACGGCGTCGCGGACCGCGCCACCTTCATCATCGACCCGAACAACGAGATCCAGTTCGTGTCCGTCACGGCCGGTTCCGTGGGCCGCAACGTCGACGAGGTCCTGCGCGTCCTCGACGCCCTGCAGTCCGACGAGCTGTGCGCCTGCAACTGGAAGAAGGGTGACCCGACCATCGACGCGGGCGCTCTCATGACCGAGGGTGTCTGACCCATGTCGGTCGAGAGCCTCAAGAACTCGCTTCCCGAGTACGCCAAGGATCTCAAGCTCAACCTGAGCTCCCTCGCTCGCTCGACGGAGCTCAACGAGCAGCAGCTGTGGGGCACCTTCCTCGCCTGCGCGGCCGCCACCAAGTCGGCGACCGTGCTGAAGGAGATCGCGGAAGAGGCCGCCGACGTGCTGTCGGCGGAGGCGTACAACGCCGCCCTCGGTGCCGCATCGATCATGGGTATGAACAACGTCGCCTACCGCGCCAAGAGCTTCCTCGGTGACGAGTTCGCCCAGGTGCGCATGGGTCTTCGCATGAACATCATCGGCAACCCCGGTGTCGAGAAGGCCGACTTCGAGCTGTGGTCGCTGGCCGTGTCGACGATCAACGGCTGCCATGACTGCACCGCCGCCCACGACGCCGTCGTGCGCAAGGAAGGCCTCACCAAGGAGCAGGTCTGGGAGGCCGTCAAGGTCGCCGCGACTCTCCAGGGTGTCGCCCAGTCCGTCGTCGCGAGCGAGACGCTCGCCTGATCGGTCCCCGTTCGACGGAAGGCCCGGTACACGACTCACGTCGCGTACCGGGCCTTCCGTCGTCTCCGGAGTTAATCTGGGCCCCATGGCAATCGAGGTCCACGTCGTCCGCGTCTTCACCGACCCCGACGGTAAGCACGGGAACCCGTTGGGCATCGTCGACGCCGCTTCCGTGGGTCTCTCCGAACGGCAGGCACTCGCGAAACACCTCGGGTTCAGCGAGACCATCTTCGTCGACCTCCCCGACCCGGGGGCGGACGCCGCCCGGGCGCAGATCTTCACTCCAGCCGCCGAACTCCCCTTCGCCGGACATCCCACCGTCGGCCTGTCGTGGTGGCTCGACGAGCAGGGCCGGGGCGTCGACGCTCTCGACGTGCCCGCCGGCCGGGTCGCCACGTGCGAGCGACACGGCGCGACCTGGGTACGCGCGCGGGCCGATTGGGCACCCGATTTCGCGTTGTACCCGATGCCGGACGTCGCGGACGTCCTCGCGGCCCACGCCCACGACTTCACCGCCGGCCACCACTACGTCTGGGCGTGGGAGGACGAATTCGAGGGCCGGATCCGATCCCGGATGTTCGCCCCCGGGCTCGGCGTGCCCGAGGACGAGGCCACCGGCTCGGCCGCAGTCCACATCACGGCCCACCTGCGTCGCTCACTTCTCATCAAGCAGGGACGGGGCTCCCAGATCCGAACCACGTTCGGCGACGACGGCTGGGTCGAGGTCGGCGGCCGGGTACGACCCGAACGCACGATCACGGCCTGAGCCGCGCACCGGTCACCGTGGTAGCACCCGATCGACGGCGGCATCGACGAGGTCGTCGATCTCCTTGTCCGAGAACAACTCCGGCAACGTGAGTCGATCGACGATCAGCCAGTTCAACGCCATGTAGAGCAGCGTCACGGTCGTCGGGTCCCCCGGCATGTCCGACTCGACGTGGTTGGCGATGTTGAAGTCGAGATCCTGACGGACGCGTTCGGTGAGGACTGCGCGCAGATCGGGCCGTCGGGTCGCCTCCAACCGGAGTTCGAGCAGCGCGAGAAACCCGGTGCGGAAAGCCGCCACCCGCCCCACCGTCTCCTTCATCAACGCCGTGAGGTGCTCTCGGTCGTGCGCCCCACGCAGACTCAGGTCCATCGTCGCGTCGTCGGGCTTGAGCCGCTCGTAGATCCGCGCCCCCGCCTGGGTCAGCAGGTCGTCCCGGTTGGCGAAGTAGTTCGACGCGGTACCCGCCGGCACCTGCGCCTCCGCGTCGACCGCACGGAAGGTGAGTCCGCGGGCACCCTCCCGCGCCAGGACCTCGATCGCGCCGTCGACCAACGCTGCTCGCCGCTCCGGATTTCGCCGCACCTTGACACCACTCCATCTGTAGTACTAACTTTTACACCACTTCACTCAGAGTACTACGGACGGAGTTGTATATGCGTAAGCTCGTGTACTACGTCGCGGTCTCCCTGGACGGATACATCGCCGGGCCCGGCGGCGAGGTCGACTTCTACCCGCTCTCCGATTCGATGGCCGCGTGGATCAACGAGCGCTACCCCGAGACAGTGCCGACACACATCCGCCACCAGGCGGGACTCCAGGACGCACCCAATCGCGCGTTCGACACGATCATCATGGGGCGCGGCACCTACGAGCCCGCGCTCGCCGTCGGCATCACCAGTCCGTACGCCCACCTGCGCCAACTCGTGGTCTCGACGACGCTCGGGACGATCCCCGACCCAGCGGTGGAGCTCGTGTCGAACGATCCGGTCGAGGCAGTCCGCAAACTCAAGGCCGAGGACGGGCTCGACATCTGGCTCGCCGGCGGCGGTCAACTCGCCGGCGCGCTACTACCCGAGATCGACGAACTGATCGTGAAGAGCTACCCGGTGGTGGGCGGCGCCGGACTACCGGCCTTCGCGGGCCCGTTCCGTCCGACGGCCTTCACGCGCACGGACCTCACGTCGTTCGACAACGGCGCGAGCGTGTCGTGGTTCAGCCGAACACCGAACGCGAACGCCTGACCGAGCGATCAGCTGCTGCTACCGAAGCCGGCCGTCTCGGGGGCGAACACCACGCGGTACCACACGCCCTCGGCCGGATCGTATGCACAGGGCTCGATGACGACCGCCCGGTAGGCCTTCTCGAGCAGCAGCGCCTTGTTGCACAGGTACTCGGCCCCCTCCCCCGAGAACTCGCCTCGATAGATGGGACCGAACTTCCACGGTGTCGCGTCGGCAGCACCGGCGCCGAGCGAGGTGGCGAGCACCAGCAAGTCCCGCAACATGACACAGCCCCGCCGGGAGGGGGACACCGGCGGGGCTGCGAGCTCTGTGAGCAGTTCGGTACGAGACCGATCAGAGGGAGAGCGTCTGCCCCGGGAAGATCAGATCGGGGTTGGCGACCTGGCCGGCAAGGTTCGCCAGCGAGACACCGTGGTTCGCGGCGATCTGCGACAGCGTGTCACCGAACTGGACGACGTAGGAGCCGACACCGGCGGGCAGGGTTTGCGCCCAGTCGTTCACCTGCTGCTGGACGGGGGCCTGCGACACGACCGGAGCCGGGGCGGGCTGAGCGATGGACTCGACCGAGCCACCCGGGGTGCTGCCGCCGGTGAGGTACTGGCCGCACACGGGCCATGCGCCGACACCCTGGCCGTCGAGAACGTTCTCGGCGACGCGGATCTGCTCGGCCTGGCTAGCGTTGCTGGCGCTACCGGTGCCGCCGTACGCCTCCCAGGTGCTCTGGGAGAACTGCAGGCCGCCGTAGTAGCCGTTGCCGGTGTTGGCCGCCCAGTTGCCGGACGACTCGCACTCGGCGACACCGGACCAGTCGTGGCTGCCGGCAGCCGATGCGGTACCGGTGCCGATCGCCAGCGGGATGGCGACGACGGCGCCGGTGGCAACGACTGCGCCCAGGGCGCGCTTGATCGTGAAGCTGGTCATACGGGTGAATCCTCTCCGCTCCTGCGGGTGAGACGGCGCTCTCGCGCCGACCGGGTCGGGCGGAGTTCCATCCGCCTCACCCCTGCCCCCTCGAAGGTTTCGGGTGTCCGGACCGCGGGGCAGGATCGTGCAGCGGCGGACCGGCGTGGCTCGTTTGTTTCGAGCCGGACACGACGCTAGGGGACGGTCACGAAAAGGTCACGGTCCGCGATTTCGGTACGGACGTCCAGGTAACGAAGGCCGTCGGCGACGTTTCCGCAGAACCCCTCGGCGTGTCCGCAACTCGGCAGACCGGTCGTTATCCACTCGTTATGTGATTACCGTCATAGTCAATTCGTGCCGTGGGTCACACGGATCAGCCGCGGCTGAGGTCCCCCGCCGCGAGATCGGCGGCACTGAGTAGCACCTCGATCTCGTCCCCCAGTTCGACACCGTGCGCGAGGGGCAGTCGGTCGCCGCTCCAGAATCGGCCCGGGTCGTACCAATTGGTCCTGCGATCGCCGGTCAGCAGGCCCATCGCCTCGAACGTCGACGCCACCACCTCCGCGCAGTAGGCGCTCTCCAGACCCGCACCCGATTCGCGGTCGCCGCCGCGCGACCGCAACGACGGCAGCCGGCCGCCGAACCAACGCGACGCCAGCTTCGCCGTCGACGGGAACGGGGTGCCGTCCAGGCGGGCGATCGTCCGCAGCAGGGCGTCCTCCTGCTCACGGGTCACGGGGCCGGCGAGCTGACGCAGCCAGCCGCGCTGCCCGTAGCGCGCACCCCACACCTGAACGGCGGCACGCAGGTCGTGCAATTGGACACCGCGCTGGAACTTCCCGGTCCACATGTCCTGCAGCGAGTGCCCGAGCTCCGCGTGCCACATCAGCGGCGGGAGGTCGTCGAGCACGACGGACATGCCGACGTGGTTGACGGGACTGTTCGTCAGGGTCTGGATCGCGCGGTCGGCGCCGGTGTGACCGCGGAAGATCCAGATGTCGCCCGTGCGGGTCGCTTCCACCGCGTCGTCGAGGCTGACCTGTGATGGATGCATCCGCCGAGTCATCCGCCTAGCCTAGAGCGATGCGCATCGACAGCAGACATCTGTGGAAGGCCCTCGGACTGGCCGGCGCCCTCGGGGTCGCGGCCACGGGCGCACTGGCGGTACGAGCCGAACGACAGCGCCGCGCATACACACCCGACGAGGTCCGCGACCGCCTGCACACCCGTTTCGCACAGGCGTCGGCGGCCGCGGACCGGACCGTGGTGGAACTCGTCGATACGAAACCGACACTGCGGCAACGGCTGTCGCGGGTGCTGCGCCGCCGCTGAGCCGGATCAGCCGAGCGCTTTGGCGACCCCGGCCGCCATCTCGGCGACCTGCTCGTCGGTCATGACGAACGACGGCGAGAACTGCATCGCACCCTGACCGGCCGCGCGGCCGGAGATCCCGAACTCGCGCAACGTCTTCACGAACGGCAACGCCTCCGCGGGATCGACCAGCTGGACCGCAGCGACGGCACCGATGCCGCTGCGCACCTCCGCCACCCGGGGATGTTCCGCGAGCGGGGCGAGATGCTCGTGCAGCGACGCCTCGAGCCGCTTCGACTCCCCGAGAAGGTCCTCGCGCTCGACGATGTCGAGATTGGCCATGGCCGCGGCCGCGGCCCCGGCGTGGCCGCCGTAGGTGTACCCGTGCCGCCACCACACTCCCCCACCGAAGAATGGTTCCGCGACGGTCGGCGCGACGAACACCGCACCCATCGGCACGTACCCCGACGTGAGTCCCTTGGCTGTGGTGATCATGTCCGGCTGCAGGTCGAATCGCGTCGAGGCGAACCACGACCCGCCGATCCGGCCGAAGCCGGTGACGACCTCGTCCACGACGAACAGGATGTCGTGTTCGCGGCAGATCTCGCGGACCTCGCTCAGGTACCCCTCGGGCGGCAGGTAAATGCCGCCGGCACCGATGATCGGCTCACAGAAGAACGCCGCGATCTTGTCGGCGCCCTCCCGCTCGATCAGCCCGAGCAGTCCCTTCGCGTCGTCCCACTCCACGGTGCGGGCGTCGGCCATGAGGTCGCCGTAGCCTTCCCGGTTGACCGGGATCCCGGCCAGTGCGGTGCCCGCGACGTGCATGCCGTGGTACGCCTTCTGCCGGCCCACGATCAGCGTCTTGGACGGCCGGCCGACCTCGGTCCAGTACCGGCGGGCGAGTTTCGCGGCGGAGTCGACCGAGTCGGAGCCACCCGAGGTGAAGAACACCTTGGAACCGGGAACCGGCGCGATCGCGGCCAGACGCTCCGCGAGGGCCACCGTGGTGTCGGAGGTGAAGTCGCCGAAGTTGGAGAAGTGCGCGATCTTCGACAGCTGCGCGGCGACGGCGTCGGCGATCTCGGTGCGGCCGTGCCCGACGTTGGTGAACCACAGTCCCGCGGTGGCGTCGAGGTAGCGGGTCCCCGCGTCGTCCCAGATGTACGCGCCCTCACCGCGGGTGACGACGAACGCGCCGTCGCGCTGCACCGCCCCCATGTCGGCGAACCCGTGCCACAGTGCTCCACTCATCCGCGCTCTACCCCTTCGATCGTGCTTGCCGGTCGTGTGCCGCTTTCCGCGACTATGCCACGGAAACCGGATCGGGCTCGTCGCCGCCGAGACCGCGCCACCGCCGGCCCAATCGTCCGGAGGCGTTGACCGCGAGCGCCATCAAGGTCATCGCCACGAGCAGCACGACCAGGCCGACGGCGAGCTGGAGATATCCCTGCTCGCGCGGATCGAGGAACGGGTACGGATACCAGTCCACGATCGGTCCCCGGATCAGTGTGTACACCCCGTAGACGACGGGGAACGCGAGCCAGCTCAGCGACTGCAGATCGGTGATCCGGACCCGCGGCGGGTTGACGATCCAGTCGAGGAAGAGCACCAGTGGCAGGATGCGGTGGAGGGTGTCGTTGATCCACCGGTCCTGCAGCATGACGTCGACGTTCGCGAGCAGGACCGCATAGATGATGCCGGTGATCACCATGTAGACCGTCGCCGCGCCGCGAACCAGCTGCCATCGGGTGTCCTGCGGGTCACGGACCGCACCCACCAGCAGCACGATCGCCGCGAGAACATTGCTCAGGATCGTGAAGTAGCTGAAGTAGTTCGCGACGGAGAAGGTCGGTTCGTCGATGTTGCGGAGCGGAATCCACGCGAGCGCGACGATGCCGAGGGCGGCGAACACGATCCGCAGCACGCGAACGATCGGGTGGGTCCGCCGGATCGCGGGACCCGGTGTGACGGCGGTCATGCGCGTATGTTCGCACGCCCCGGGCGGTTCCAGCCGGAATTGCCGTTGCACGCTTCGATAGGCTGTGCGGAGCATGTCGACAACACCATCAGCAGCCGAGACCGGGTTCGATCGCCGCGAGGCGAGGAAGCGGCTCGGTGCCCTCACCCTCCGCGACGAGCACCGCCTTCGCCGACGCCTCGACCGCGCCAAGTCCCCGTCCGCGCTCGCCGCACTCGCCGACGAGATCTCCGCCGCCGAGCTGCGCGTCGAGGGCCGCCGGGCGCAGGTCCCGCCGATCACGTACCCGGAAGCGCTGCCGGTCACGCAGCGCCGCGAGGACATCGCCGCCGCGATCGCATCGCACCAGGTGGTGATCGTCGCCGGCGAGACGGGTTCCGGCAAGACCACGCAGATCCCGAAGATCTGCATGGAACTGGGTCGCGGCATCCGCGGCATGATCGGGCATACCCAGCCTCGCCGCCTGGCGGCCCGCACGGTCGCCGAGCGGATCGCCGAGGAGGTGGGACGCGAACTGGGCGACACCGTGGGCTACACCGTCCGCTTCACCGACCAGGTGTCCGACTCGACGCTGGTCAAACTGATGACCGACGGCATCCTGCTCGCCGAGATCCAGCGCGACCGGATGCTGCGCCGGTACGACACGCTGATCATCGACGAGGCCCACGAGCGCAGCCTCAACATCGACTTCATCCTGGGCTACCTCAAGCAGCTGCTCCCCCGGCGCCCCGACCTCAAGGTGATCATCACCTCGGCCACCATCGACCCGGAGCGGTTCGCCGAACACTTCGCGGTGGACGGCGTGCCGGCACCCATCGTCGAGGTGTCGGGCCGGACGTTCCCGGTGGAGATGCGCTACCGCCCGCTCACCGTCGAGGTGGGCGAGCAGACCTTCGACCGCGACCCCGTCGACGCGGTGTGCGAGGCCGTCGAGGAACTCGCCGCCGAGGGTGACGGCGACATCCTGGTCTTCCTGTCCGGCGAGCGCGAGATCCGCGACACCGCCGACGCCCTGCGGGACCGCAAGTACCGCAACACCGAGATCCTGCCGCTGTACGCCCGGCTGTCGGCCGCGGAACAGCACCGGGTGTTCTCCCCCCACACCGGGCGGCGCGTGGTCCTGTCCACCAACGTCGCCGAGACGTCGCTGACGGTGCCCGGCATCCGTTACGTCATCGACCCGGGCACGGCCCGCATCTCGCGCTATTCGGTCCGCACCAAGGTGCAGCGCCTGCCGATCGAACCGATCTCGCAGGCGTCGGCCCGCCAGCGCGCCGGACGATGCGGTCGCGTCGCGGACGGAATCTGCATCCGCCTCTACGCGGAGGACGACTTCGAGTCGCGGCCCGCGTTCACCGAGCCGGAGATCCTGCGCACCAACCTGGCGTCGGTGGTCCTGCAGATGACCGCCCTCGGGCTCGGCGAGATCGAGGCGTTCCCGTTCGTCGAGGCACCGGATCCGCGGGCGATCCGTGACGGCGTCGCGCTGCTCGAGGAACTCGGCGCCATCGCCGGACCCGGTCAGCGCCGCGTCGACGCCGACACCGAGACAGCCCGGGACAAGCCCGTCGGCCCGCAGCTCACCGCGACCGGCCGCGAACTGGCCCAGTTGCCGGTCGATCCGCGGATGGCGCGCATGCTGGTCGAGGCGCACCGCAACGGCTGCCTCCGCGAGATGCTGGTGATCGTGTCCGCGCTGTCCATCCAGGACGTCCGCGAGCGCCCCGCCGAGTTCCAGCAGGCCGCCGACGAGAAGCACGCCCGCTTCGCCGTCGAGAACTCCGACTTCCTCGCCTACCTCAAGCTGTGGGAGTACCTGCGCGAACAGCGGAAAGAGCTCAGCTCCAACCAGTTCCGGAAGATGTGCCGCAACGAGTTCCTGCACTGGCTGCGGATCCGCGAGTGGCAGGACCTGCACGGCCAGCTCCGTCAGATCACCCGCGGACTCGGCTGGGAGCCGGGCGATTCCGGCGGCCCGGACGCCGCGACGGCGTCCGAGACGTCGATCCACCAGTCGCTGCTCGCGGGCCTGCTCTCGCACATCGGGCTGCGCGAGGGCGACAAGCGCGACTTCCTCGGCGCCCGCGGCAGCCGGTTCGCGATCTTCCCCGGCTCCGGCCTGTTCAAGAAGCCGCCGCGCTGGGTGATGGCGTCCGAACTGGTCGAGACGTCGCGACTGTGGGCGCGGATGGCCGCCCGCATCGAACCCGAGTGGGCCGAGAAGCTGGCCCCGCACCTCGTCAAGCGCACGTACTCGGAGCCGCACTGGTCCACCAAACGGGCGTGTGCGATGGCGTACGAGCGGGTCACCCTCTACGGCGTCCCGCTCGTCACCGGACGACCCGTCACCTACAGCACGATCGACCCCGAGGCATCGCGGGAGTTGTTCATCCGGCACGCACTGGTGCAGGGCGAGTGGCAGACACAGCACAAGTTCTTCCACGCCAACCGCGCGCTGCTCGACGACGTCGAGGAACTCGAACACCGGGCCCGACGACGCGACATCCTCGTCGACGACGAGACGCTGTTCGAGTTCTACGACCAGCGGGTCGGTCCGGAGGCGGTGTCCGCCAAGCACTTCGACACGTGGTGGAAGCAGGCGCGACGCTCGGATCCGAATCTGCTGAACTTCACCACCGCCACGGTGGTCAACGCCGACTCCGCCGCAGTACTCGAGGGCGACTACCCCGACGCGTGGCGTCAGGGCGACATCCAGTTCCCCTTGACGTACCAGTTCGAGCCCGGCACCGAGAACGACGGCGTCACCGCGCGGATACCGGTGGCGCTGCTCGCGGGCCTGCGCCCGGTGGGATTCGACTGGCTGGTGCCCGGCATGCGCACCGAGCTGGTCACCGCGCTGATCAAGACGCTGCCGAAACAACTCCGCCGCCAGGTGGTGCCGGCCCCGGACTTCGCCGCGGCCGCGCTCGCCGCCGTCAAACCGCGATCCGAGTCCCTGATCCACGCGATGGCGCGCGAGCTGTCGCGGCTCGGTTCGTGCCGGATCGACCCGACGGACTTCGACGTAGCGTCGCTGCCGCCGCACCTGCGGATGACGTTCGCGGCGGTGGACGAGAAGGCCAAGGTCCTCGGCAAGGACAAGAGCCTGGCCGCGCTGCGCCGGTCCCTGGCACCGCGGGTCGAGGTGGAGGTCGCCAAGGCCACCTCGACCACAGAACGGGCCCCGGCACCGGTCTGGACCGCGCAGACCCTGGGCACGCTGCCGTCGTCGGTGACCCGGACCCTGGGCGGCCAGAAGGTGACCGGCTACCCGGCGCTGGTGCCGGAGGACTCCGGCGTCGCGGTGCGGGTGCTCACCACGCCGGCCGCGCAGCGCGCCGCCATGCGGGCCGGCACCCGCCGGCTGCTGTTGAACGCTGTTCCGACGCAGGCCAAGTCGGTGACCAACGGGATGAGCAACGCCGACCGTCTCGCGCTCGGCCAGAACCCGGACGGCAGCTTCGACGCGCTCCTCGAGGACTGTCGCGCGTGCGCGGTCGACGAGCTGATCGCCGAGAACGGCGGCCCCGTGCTCGATCCCGCCGCGTTCGAGACGTTGACCGGGAAGGTCCGCGCGCAGCTCGCCACCCGTGTCGCACGGCTGCTTCACCTGCTGCTTCCTGCGCTCGCAGAGGCACATCGTCTGTCGGTGATCCTCGAACGATCGGTCGGCGAGGCCGCGGACGACGTGCGCGAGCAGCGAGAGTCGTTGCTGTTCCCCGGGTTCGTGACCGAACTCGGCTCCCGGCGACTCAAGGACCTGCCGCGGTACCTGGCGGCGGCGTCGCTGCGGCTCGAGTCGCTGCCCGGCAGCGCGCAACGCGACCAGGCGGGGATGGATGTCCTCGATCGCGTGTACTCCGCCTACGACCGGATGCTCTCGGCCCTGCCGGAGGAGCGCCGAGGAGACGACGACGTCAACGAGATCCTGTGGAAGATCGAGGAGTTGCGGGTGAGCCTGTTCGCACAGTCACTGGGCACCGCGATTCCCGTGTCGGAGAAGCGGGTACTCAAGTCGATCGACGGGATCCGGCGGTAGCGCGCTCACCCGGCGGCCTGCCGGCCGGAGTCACTCGGTTACGGACTCCGCGTCGGCGAGCTCGGCGGTGCGGCTTTCGCGGTGGGCGCGCAGGTCCTTGATCTCGCGCTCGAAGTCCTCCGCGGAACTGAAGGAGCGGTACACAGACGCGAAACGCAGGTAAGCCACCTCGTCGAGGTCACGCAGCGGACCGAGGATGGCCAATCCAACCTCGTGGCTGGGGATCTCGGGCGACCCTGACGCGCGGACTGCGTCTTCGACCTGCTGGGCCAGCAGGTTCAACGCGTCGTTGTCGACCTGGCGGCCCTGGCACGCGCGGCGTACACCCTGGACCACCTTCTCCCGACTGAACGGCTCGGTGACGCCACTTCGCTTGACTACGGCCAACACGGCCGTCTCGACGGTGGTGAATCGGCGGCCACACTCCGGGCACGAGCGTCGACGACGGATCGCCGCGCCCTCGTCGGCCTCTCGGGAATCGACCACGCGCGAATCGGGATGCCGGCAGAACGGGCAGTGCATGGTGATTCCTTCGTAGCCATCGTGGCCGCTGCGCCGCTTCTCGACCGATGCCGGTTCCAGCAGGACCGACTCACGCAGGGGAGACACGATATCGACGCGACCACGCGATGTGGTGTGACTGACAGGATTCGAGGATACCCGCCCCACCCATACCGACAGCGACTCCCGGGTACCCAGGCGGATCAGCGCCGAATCCGATCGTGCCGGCAGCACCATGATCGAACGCCTCCTCCATTCGCGACCGGAGCCCGGTCACCTCACGAACGACTCTGTTCCCTGCACCTGCACCGTGTCGGTCGCCCCCGACTCCCCGGCGGCCAAGTTCGCGAGCGCATCCAGCCCCACGACGATGCCGACGGTGACGACGACGGTCGCGACAATCGCCGACAGACCTGCGAATCGTGGCCGCGGGCGGCGCTGATCGTGTGACGGGTGGGAGGTGACCGAGACCCGAGATCCGCGCGAGCCGTACCGCGGCACGGCGTCGTAGTGCATGAGACCGGCAACCGGACGCCGCGAGTCCACGGGCCGGATGCGCGCCGGGCGGTACTCCCGCACGGTGCCACGGTCGATGATCACGCCGGACGAATCCGCCCGCATGTAGACGTCCCGGCGGCCCGTCGGCGTCCGACCGACCGATCCATTCCCCGAAAGTGCGATACCCATCCGAACCTCCCAGCCAGTCGTCGAGCCGTTTCACTAGTCGGACAGAGCGCGAACCGGACGTGTGGCGCTTCCTCCGGACACGTCGCGAGCAATCCGAGCAAACCGTGTTCGATCATGCGTTCGATAGAACACATATTCGATTTCTACCACGCGGCTGCGACAAAGTCAGTAGTTTCGACGACACAGGTCGAACAGATGTTTGAAGTAGTGGGGTGATCGGGATAGATTCGTGGCAGAACACACAGACACTCACCGACTCAGCCCGCGAGCCGCTGGAGCCGCGAAGGAGGCCACGCGCCATGAAGGACGACAGCTCGAGTTCCTCCGGCAAGTCCGGACGCACGTCGCCCGACGACGCCCAGGCCGCCGCCGGGCTGGGCACGGGACTCGACGCCGGCCAGCTCACCGACCGTCAGCGCAACGTCCTCGAGGTCATCCGGACGTCGGTCGCCGAGCGCGGTTACCCGCCGAGCATCCGCGAGATCGGCGACGCGGTCGGCCTCACGTCCACGTCGTCCGTCGCGCACCAGCTGCGCACACTCGAGCGCAAGGGCTTCCTGCGGCGCGACCCGAACCGGCCCCGTGCGGTCGATGTCCGGGGACTGGACACGCTCGACGGCCTGGACGACACGCGGTCGACGCCGAGTGCATCCGCGGCCATGAAGTCCACCGACGAACTGCCGGCCCCGACGTTCGTGCCGGTGCTCGGACGCATCGCGGCGGGCGGCCCGATCCTGGCCGAGGAAGCCGTCGAGGACGTCTTCCCGCTACCCCGCGAACTGGTCGGGCAGGGATCGCTCTTCCTACTCAAGGTGGTCGGCGAGTCCATGATCGACGCTGCGATCTGCGACGGCGACTGGGTGGTCGTGCGGCAGCAGAACGTCGCGGAGAACGGCGACATCGTCGCCGCGATGATCGACGGTGAGGCGACCGTCAAGACCTTCAAGCACACCGGCAAGGATGTGTGGCTCATGCCGCACAACCCCCTGTTCGACCCCATTCCCGGCAACGACGCCGCGATCCTCGGCAAGGTCGTCACCGTGATGCGCAAGCTCTGACCCGTTACGACGACAGGGGCCGCGGCACTGGGTGCCGCGGCCCCTGTCGTCGTGAGGAGCGAGAAGTGCGGGTCAGCCGAGGTTCAGTCCGCGACCGATGATCTCCTTCATGATCTCGGTGGTGCCGCCGTAGATCGTCTGGACCCGAGAGTCCATGTACGCCTTGGCGATCGGATACTCGCGCATGTAGCCGTAGCCGCCGTGCAGCTGCAGGCACCGGTCGATCAGCTTGACCTGCGCCTCCGTGGTCCACCACTTCGCCATTGCGGCTTCCTGGACGGTGAGTGTGCCCGCGTTGAGCTGCTCGATGAACTTGTCCACCAGGATCCGCACGGCCGTCGTCTCGGTGGCGAGTTCGGCGAGCACGAACCGCGTGTTCTGGAAGCTCCCGATCGACTTGCCGAACGCCTTGCGGTCACGGCAGTACTGGATCGTCATGTCGAGGCAGGATTCCATCGCGGCGGCCGCCACGACCGCGATCGACAGGCGCTCCTGCGGCAGGTTCTGCATCAGGTAGATGAAGCCCATGTCCTCCTCGCCGAGGAGGTTCTCGGCCGGCACCCGGACGTCGGTGAAGCTCAGTTCCGCGGTGTCCTGGGCCTTGAGACCGATCTTGTCGAGGTTGCGTCCCCGCTCGAAGCCCTCCATGCCGCGTTCGACGACGAGCAAAGAGAAGCCCTGCGCACCCTTGTCGGGATCGGTGCACGCGACGACGATCACGACGTCGGCGTTGATGCCGTTCGTGATGAAGGTCTTGGCGCCGTTGAGGATCCAGTGATCGCCGTCCTTGACGGCGCGGGTTTTGATGTTCTGCAGGTCGGACCCGGTGCCGGGCTCGGTCATCGCGATCGCGGTGATGAGTTCGCCGGAGCAGAACCCGGGCAGCCAGCGCTGCTTCTGTTCCTCGTTGGCGAGCTTGATCAGGTACGGCGCGACGACGTCGTTGTGGAGCATGAAGCCGACACCGCTGTAACCGCCGCGGGTGGTCTCCTCGGTGACGATCGCGTTGTACCGGAAGTCCTCGACTCCCCCGCCGCCGCACTCCTCGGGCACCGCCATACCGAGGAAGCCCTGCTTGCCGGCCTCGATCCACACCGATCGGTCGACGATGTTCTGCTCCTCCCACTGATCGTGGAAGGGCGCGACGTGCTGATCGAGGAACTTGCGGTAGGACTCCCGGAACAGTTCGTGCTCCGGTTCGAACAGGGTGCGTTCCACTGCGTCTCCTCATGTCGAGATGTACGGCGATCTGCCGGCGGCCGCGGGCACGCAGCAGCAGACCTACTTCCTCGACATGACCGTAAAGCGAAGATCAACGTCGATCCATGACCGAGACGAGCACGATTCGTGACCGCGTGGCGCAGATCACGAATCGTGCGCGACCTCTATGCGCGGCGCATCGAGTTCAGCCGGCGCATCAGCGGGTAGGCGACCAGGATGCCGACCGAGCCCCACGCGATGCCACCGAGTTCGACGGAACCGATCGACAGGGTGAGGTTGCCGATCCCGGCGACGAGGGCGGTCGCCACGACGGTGAGGTTGACGGGATCGGTGAAGTCCACCTTGGCGTCCATCCAAATCCGGACACCGAGCACGCCGATGAGGCCGTACAGCACCATCGTGGCGCCGCCGATCACGCCGTCGGGCACGGTGAACACGAGCGCGCCGAACTTGGGCGAGAAGGACAGGACGATCGCGGTCGCCGCCGCGACCCAGTACGCCGCGGTCGAGTACACCCGGGTCGCGGCCATGACCCCGATGTTCTCGGCGTACGTCGTGGTTCCGGATCCGCCGCCGGCGCCGGCAAGGGTGGTTGCCAGACCGTCCGCGAACAGGGCGTTCCCGGCCAGGTCGTCGAGCGAGCGGCCCGTCATCGCGGCGACCGCCTTCACGTGGCCGACGTTCTCGGCGATCAGGACGATCACGACCGGCAGAGCGAGCAGGATGACGGACAGATCGAACGACGGACCGCGCAGGTGCGGCACACCGAACCACGCGGCCTCACGCAGCGCGTCCACGCGGTCGTCCGCGAGCCCGCCCGTGATCGCGGCGAACACCCAGCCGATCACGACGCCGATGAGGATGCCCAGGCGACCGATGATGCCCGGCCCGATCACCGTGGCGAGGAGGATGCCGAGGAGCGTCACCGCGGCGATCAACGGCTGCGCCTGGAACGACCCGGCCGCGGTGGGCGCCAGGTTGAGGCCGATCAGCGCGACCACGGCGCCGGTCACCACCGGCGGCAT
This sequence comes from Rhodococcus sp. AG1013, assembly GCF_003350365.1. Lineage (NCBI taxonomy): Bacteria > Bacillati > Actinomycetota > Actinomycetes > Mycobacteriales > Nocardiaceae > Rhodococcus > Rhodococcus sp. AG1013. The sequence continues at coordinate 250,057 of NZ_QQAT01000004.1, read as the reverse complement.
GACCGCGTCGATCACGCGGGCGCCGATCAACTTCACCGCCAGGCCGACGAGCATCAGCACGACACCGGCGGCGAGGACGCCGCCGAGCTGCGCGGCGGGCCCGTCACCGGCGGCCGCGGTCAGCGGCGCGATGAACGCGAACGACGAACCGAGGTAACTCGGGATCCGCCCGCGCGTGATGATGAGGAACAGCGCGGTGCCGATGCCGGAGAACAGCAGCGTCGTCGTGACCGGGAAGCCGGTGATCGTCGGCACCAGCAGGGTGGCGCCGAACATCGCGATCACATGCTGCATCCCAATGCCGATGGTGCGCGGCCACGACAGCCGCTCGTGCGGTGCGACCACCGCGCCGTCGCTGATCCGTCGGCCGTCGCCGTGCAGCGCCCATCCGAACATCCCGGTGGCTTCCCGTTCGGGCGCGCGTTGCGCGTGGTCCTCTGTACTCGTCACAGTTGGCCAATAGTAGAGCTACCGCCTGCGCCGATACACCACCGCACCTGGACTCGCCACCCGAATCACATCCGTACCGAGTGCCCGGTCCGAGCGAAAAGGGGCTACAGCGGTTCCGGCCTCTTCCCCACCGTCGATCGACAAGTCGACCGCCGAAAGGGTTGGCGGCCACCCACCGGACGGTGGGTGGCCGCCAACCCTCGAACAGATCCGCTAACTCGCAGGAACCATCGGGTAGACCCGATCCACCCCGTTGCCCGCGACCCGGACGGTGAGCGGCGATGCCCCGTCCCACGCGTGTGCGGCTACCGATGCGGACGAATTGACCGGGATGCTCACCGGACCACCGGTGGTCACGTTCCGATCGCGAACGGCGTCCCGATGTCGGACGTCGAGAGTCAACGATCCGGGGACCCCGATGCCGTCCAGGGCATACACGTAGTCACCGTCGGTTTCGCGCTCCAGCGACAGGGTGGTGCCCGGCAGCAATCGCAACCCGGTGCCCTGCGCCGCCACCGACCAGTTCGCCTGCTCACTGGCGAGCTTCAACATCGGCGCGACCGGGAGATTGCTGCGCAGGCTCAGCCTGCGCTGACTCTGATCGACGTTCACCGAGGTGGTGGCACCCGGCAGTAGCTCGATGCCGTCGAACTCGTCGATCCAGCCGTCACCGTAGAGCGAGATGTCGATGTCTGCGGCCCGGCCGACGGGAACCTTGCCCATCGTGATCTCGAATGCAACGCCGGCGGGAACACGGAACAGCTCGGACTGTTGGTTGTTGATGACCGGGAGGTTCTCGATCCCCTCGACGGCGCCGCCGCCGGGCGCGGTGACCTCCAGATCCCAGTCGATGATCGTGCCGTCACGATTCTCGGCATTGTCCTTGACCAGAACGAGGACCGAATCGTCTCCCGACTCGCGGCAGGTCGGGCATTCGTGCACCTCGGTCGTCTGCGGCAACCGGACCAGGTGCATCGGGTTGTCCGGGGATCCGACGAACAGGTAGCTCTTGTCGGCCGGGTTCAGAGCAGTCGTGTAATACCAAGTGTCGGCGGCCGCGTCGGCCACGACCATCTTCTCGACGCCAGGGTAGTTGTTGTCGTACACGACTATCCCGGTCTTACCCTTGCCCAGGTCGCGCAACGCGATCGGTGTTATCGCGTGGCCGCCGATGTCCCCGGCGATCGTGAGAATGTAGCTGTCACCCCGAGCCCAGGCTGCCTCGAGTTTGTCGAGAGTGTCTGCGACCGAGGACGGAGAATTCGCAGCGCTGGTCGGAGGGGAGATCTGGGTACTGGCGTACCGAGAGATCAATCCGTCGAGTTGATCCGACGCCGGATCGTCGTAGACATCCGGCCCCGTCGCAAGATGTTCCGCCTTGTCGAGTTGGTCGGTGGCGAAAAGCCCGGCCAGCGCCGCAAAGCCGAAGCAGTGCCCGCCGCTCCACGTGTCATTCAAGTCCGCCTGGAGTGCCTGGCCTGTCGCGGTGAGAACGCACCCGCCGTCGACGATTCGCGCACAGATTCGGTCGTCGTAACGGGACTGCATCACGGAGGGAGTGAGCCCCCGGCGATGCTCCTGCGACGACTCGCCCCAGTTCTCGAACGAGAACCCGTCGCGTCCGACCTCGAATCCACTGGTCGCAATCAGTGTGCCCAACGTGGGGTCGACCGCGACGTACGACTCCGAGTCGCCGGACGAACCCAGCGAACCACTCGACCCGAGAAGATCCGATACCGGCGCCACACCTCCGGGACGCCAGTTCGGCCGGAATGGCTCGGAAGCAACGTTTCTCGGGACAGCGGCGCGGTGGACCGACCCCGGCCCGTTTTCGACCGGACGGCCCGGCCGTGATGTCCACTCCCCAGCGAGACGAGCAGGTCGGCGGTAGCTTCAGACCAGCAGTCGGACGGGCGTTCACATATCGCCCGAGAGTTCGAATCACGCTGCCGGGCCCGTCGCGATCCGGACGCAGAACCGGACCGAGGAGATACATGAGTACTACGGATCGAGAACCGGCGGCGGCCTCTCTCACCGAAGGCCTCCCTGTGAACGGCGCCGTCGTCGAGACACCGAAGTCGGGGATCAACAAGCCGGTCTTCTACCTCTCGTCGGCCATCATCGTCGTCATCACGGCGTGGGCGATGATCGCACCGGACAACGCGGACACCGTGATCGGCAGCGTCGTCGACTGGATCGCGGGCGCCTTCGGGTGGTGGTACTTCCTGGTCGCCACCCTGATCATCGTGTTCGTGCTGTTCCTGGCGCTGTCGCGCTACGGCAAGATCAAGCTCGGCCCCAACCACTCGCTCCCGCGGTACAACGTCTTCACGTGGGGCGCGATGCTGTTCGCCGCGGGTATCGGCATCGACCTGATGTTCTTCTCCGTGTCCGAACCGGTGACGCAGTACATCGCGCCGCCGGTCGGCGAGGGCCAGAACACCGAGGCCGCCCGTCAGGCCGTGGTGTGGACGCTGTTCCACTACGGCATCACCGGCTGGGCCATGTACGCCCTGATGGGCGCCTCCCTCGCGTACTTCGCGTACCGACGGGGGCTGCCGCTGTCGATCCGGTCGGCGTTGTACCCGGTGATCGGGAAGCGCGTGAAGGGTGCCGTCGGCGACGGCGTCGAGGTCGCGGCCGTGATCGGCACGATCTTCGGCATCGCAACCTCCCTCGGGATCGGCGTCGTCCAGCTCAACTACGGGCTGCACTTCATGTTCGACCTCCCGCAGAACACGGCGATGCAGACCGCGCTGATCGCGCTCGCGGTCCTGATGGCGACGGTGTCCGTCGTCTCGGGCGTCGACCGCGGGATCCGACGCCTGTCGGAGCTGAACGCACTACTCGCCCTCGCATTGATGCTCTTCGTCCTCTTCGCCGGCAAGACGCGGTTCCTGCTCGACGCGATCGTCATGAACGTCGGCGACTACGTCAGCCGCCTCCCCGGAATGTCGCTCGACACCTTCGCGTTCGATGCACCGCAGGAGTGGCTCAACTCGTGGACCCTGTTCTTCTGGGCGTGGTGGATCGCGTGGGCACCGTTCGTCGGCCTGTTCCTCGCCCGGATCTCGCGCGGGCGCACCATCCGTCAGTTCATCGGCGCGGTCCTGACCATCCCGTTCGCGTTCATCGCGCTGTGGATCGCGATCTTCGGCAATGCCGCGCTGTCGGTGGTGATCGACGGCAACAGCGAATTCGGTGAGACGGCCATGTCCGCCCCCGAGAGCGCCTTCTACTCGCTGCTCGACCAGTACCCCGGCGCCCTGTTCAGCGCGGGCATCGCGACGTTCACCGGGCTGCTGTTCTACGTCACGTCGGCCGACTCGGGCGCGCTGGTGTTGACCAATCTCACGTCCCACCTGAACGATCCGGAGGAGGACGGCCCCAAGTGGGGCCGGATCTTCTGGGCCGTCGCGACCGGTCTGCTCACCCTCGCGATGCTCATCGTCGGCGGCGTCACGACGCTGCAGAACGCGACGATCATCATGGGCCTGCCGTTCTCGTTCGTGATGCTGCTGATCATGGCGGGCCTGCACCGGGCCCTCCGGACCGAGGGGTTCCGTGAGGACAGCCTGCGCGCGGTCCTGCACTCGTCGTTGTCCGAGCGGGTCGGCCCCGAGCGCGGCGTGCAGCGCACGTGGCGTCAGCGCCTCACCCGCACCCTGTCCTACCCCGACGACAAGGACCTGCGGGCGTACGTGGACCGCACCGCGCGGCCGGCGTTGCAGGCCGTCGTCGACGAACTCGCCAGCCGCGACATCACCGCCGACCTCACCGCCAACCGTGAGGACAAGACCGGGGTGCCGCACCTGGACCTCACCGTCGAGATGGGCGACGATCCGCCGTTCCGGTACCAGCTGTGGCCCGAGAAGACAGACATGCCGTCGTTCGCGATGAACTCGGCGAGCGGGGACGCCGTCTACTACCGCCTCGAGGTGTACCTCACCGAGGGCAGCCAGCAGTACGACGTCATGGGCTACACCCGCGAGCAGCTCATCGGCGACGTCCTGGACCAGTACGAGCGCCACATCGAGTTCCTCCGACTCCGACACACACCGACATTGGAGTGATGCAGCTATGACCGACACCGCAGCCAGCCTGTTCATCGGCGGGCGTTGGGTCGCCGCCGAGTCCGGCGACACCCGCGACATCCACTGCCCCGCCGACAGCACCCCCGTCGCCACCGTCTCCGAGGCCGGGACCGTCGACGTCGAGAGGGCGATCGCGGCAGCACGCGAGGCCTTCGACACCGGTCCGTGGCCGCGGACCGTCGCGGGAGAGCGGGGCCGGGTGCTCCGCAAGGTCGCGGACCGACTGCGCGAACGCAAAGAGGAGTTCGCCCGCGCCGAGTCATTCGACACCGGGAAGCGGATCGTCGAGAGCCGGATCGACATGGATGACGTCGCGGCCTGCTTCGAGTACTTCGGCTCCATCGCCGCCACCGACGCCGGACGCCTCGTCGACGCCGGGGACGCCAACGTGCTCAGCCGCATCCAGTACGAGCCCGTCGGGGTGTGCGGGCTGATCTCGCCGTGGAACTATCCGCTGCTGCAGGCGGCGTGGAAGGTCGCACCGTGTCTGGCGGCCGGAAACACGTTCGTGCTCAAGCCCAGTGAGCTCACCCCCTCCACCGCGATCCTGCTGATGGATCTGCTCACCGAGTGCGGAGTGCCCGCCGGTGCCGCGAACCTCGTGCTCGGCGCGGGCGCCGTGGCCGGGGCCCCGCTGTCCGAGCATCCGGACGTGGACATGGTCTCGTTCACCGGCGGACTGGTCACGGGACGTCGGATCGCGGCGACCGCGGCGGCGACGGTGAAGAAGGTGGCGCTCGAACTGGGCGGCAAGAATGCCAACGTGGTGTTCGCCGACGCCCTGTTCGACGCCGCCGTCGACAACGCCCTCAACGCCGCGTTCGTGCACTCGGGCCAGGTGTGCTCGGCCGGGGCACGCCTGATCGTCGAGGAGTCCATCCACTACGAGTTCGTCGACGCCCTGGTGGCTCGCGCCCGGCAGATCCGCCTCGGCGGCCCGTTCGACGACGACGCCGAGACCGGCCCACTGATCTCGGCCGCCCACCGCGACAAGGTCAGCGCATACGTCCGCAAGGGTGTCGAGGAGGGCGCCGTGCTGCGCTGCGGCGGCGAGTGGGGCTCCGGTGATTTGGAGAGCGGCTACTACTACCTGCCGACCGTGCTCGACGGCGTCCGGCAGGGCATGTCCGTCGTCGTCGACGAAGGCTTCGGTCCCGTCGTGACCGTGGAGACGTTCACCGACGAGGAGGACGCGGTGCGGATCGCCAACGACACGCGCTACGGCCTGGCCGGTGCGGTGTGGACGCAGGACGTCGGCCGGGCGCAGCGGGTCGCGAACCGGATGCGCGCGGGCACGGTGTGGATCAACGACTTCCACCCCTACCTCCCGCAGGCGGAGTGGGGTGGCTTCGGTGAGTCCGGCTTCGGCCGCGAACTCGGACCCACGGGCCTCGACGAGTACCGCGAGGCCAAGCACGTCTATCAGAACATCGCTCCCGGGGTGAGCGGGTGGTTCACGGACCGGAGCTCGGAGCGATCGGAGAAGGAGTGAGCATGACGCCCCAGCAGGAGCACGAGTACGACTACGTTGTCGTCGGTGGCGGGTCGGCGGGCGCCGCGGTCGCGGCGCGGCTGAGCGAGGACCCCTCGGTGACGGTCGCGCTGATCGAGGCGGGGCCCAGCGACGTCGGGCTCGACGAGATCCTGATCCTCGAGGACTGGATGGCGCTGCTCGAATCCGGTTACGACTGGGACTATCTCATCGAGCCCCAGGAACACGGCAACTCGTTCATGCGGCACGCCCGGGCGCGGGTGCTCGGTGGGTGCTCGTCGCACAATTCGTGCATCGCGTTCTGGCCGCCGCGCGAGGATCTCGACGAGTGGGCCGGCAACCTCGGCTGCACCGGCTGGGAGGCCGAGGCGATCTTCCCACTCGTCAAGCGCCTGGAGAACAACTCGCGACCCGGCGACCACCACGGCCACGACGGCCCGGTGGTGCTGCGCGACATCCCACCGAACGACCCGTGCGGTGTCGCGATCCTCGACGCGTGCGAGCAGGCCGGTATCCCCCGCGCAACGTTCAACGAGGGCGAGACGATCGTCAACGGCGCCAACTTCTTCCAGATCAATGGGCGCGAGGACGGCGTGCGTTCGTCGTCATCGGTGTCGTACCTGCACCCGATCCTCGACCGGGAGAACCTGACGGTCCTCACCGATCACTGGGCGAAGAAGTTGCCGATCGAGGACGGCCGGTGCGTCGGCGTGGACGTGCTGTTGAAGGACGGCATCCATTCGCGGCGAATCACGGCGCGCCGCGAGGTGATCCTGTCGGCGGGCGCGATCGACTCCCCCAAGCTGCTGATGCTCTCGGGTGTCGGCCCCGCCGAGCACCTACGGGAGATGGGCATCGAGGTGCTCGTCGACTCCCCCGGTGTGGGCAGCAACCTGCAGGACCATCCCGAAGGCGTGATCCAGTGGGAGGCAAAGCAGCCCATGGTGACCCGATCGACCCAGTGGTGGGAGATCGGCATCTTCTCCCCTACCCAGGAGAACCTGGACCGCCCCGATTTGATGTTCCACTACGGCAGCGTCCCGTTCGACATGCACACCGTGCGGCAGGGCTATCCGACGTCGGAGAACGCCTTCTGCCTCACACCCAACGTCACCCACGCCCGATCCCGGGGCACGGTCAGATTGCGCAGCATCGACTTCCGGGACAAGCCGAAGGTGGATCCGCGGTACTTCACCGACCCCTACGACATGAACATCATGATCCAGGGCATCCGCCTGGCCCGGGAGATCGTCGCCCAGCCGGCGATGGCCGAATGGGCGGGCCGGGAGTTGTTCCCCGGCACCGATGTCCAGACCGACGAACAGATCGCCGACTACATCCGGCGCACCCACAACACCGTCTACCACCCGGTGGGTACGGTCCGGATGGGGCCCGACGCGGACTCTCCGCTCGACCCTCAGTTGCAGGTCAAGGGCGTGCAGGGCCTGCGGGTGGCGGACGCCTCGGTGATGCCGAAGATCGTCGCGGTGAACCCGAACATCACCACGACGCTCATCGGCGAACGCTGCGCCGACCTGATCAGGAATTCCTGACCGGCGGGGCCGCTACGAGCGGGACCGGCGCCGCACCAGAGCGAACGTCGCAAGTCCCGCGACCAGCGCGCCGACGCCGAGGACCGCCGTGGACCACCGGGGAGCCGAGGGCTTCTCGGTGGTCTCACCGGAGGCCTGGGCCGGGTCCTGGCCGTGCCCCTCCGACGCCGACAGTGACACCGAGCCACCGGACCAGCTGCTGCTGCGCGCCAGTTCCGTTGCGCCCCTCAGGATCTGAACCGGGGGCAGCGGGCCACCGGCCGACTCGGAACCCGCGAGCAGGTCGCCGTCCGGCGTGAACGCGATCGCCTCGCCCTGCGGCTGGTTCGGCAACGCCACCCGCACCGGTGTGGTGGCGGTGAGCGCCCGCACCAGATCGCCGTCGGGTGCCGAGTACAGGTAGACGTCGGTGTAGGTGCGCAGCGCGGCGACGGTGCCGTCGGCGCTCACCGCGCCGCCGGTGACGAGGGTGGACCCGCCGACCGGCACCGGACCGCCGGGCGTGCTGGTGGGGCCGAGACGTACGTCGCCGACTCGCTCGAGCGGTGTGGGCCCGGGCGACGCCAGGTCGCCGAGCGCGGCCGCACCGGCGGGGCGGTAGATGCCGTTGGTGACGAGGACTTCCTTGGTGACGATCAGCGGAACGCCGTCGCGCTGGATCAGCAGCGCCTCGGCGTCGTGCGGGCCGTCCGGGTACGTCAGCCGGTGCAGCTGCCCCGCGCCGGTGGCCGGGTCGAGGTCGATGAGCGCGACGGTGGAGCGGATGCGCTCGTTGTCGCCGGCGTCCGACAGCCACAGCCGGCCGTCCGGCCCGACACCCATGTCCTCGATGTCGTACGGGTCCACCGGCACCGACAGCGTGCCGGTCACCGCACAGTCGCCGTCCATCACCACGACGGCGTCGTCGGTGCCGCTGTCGCCGATCCCGTAGGTCTTCCCGCCCGCCACCGCCAGCCCCGACAGCTCCGCGAGGGCCGGATCCCCCGGCGTGCAGACCTGCTCGAACTGTGCGCCGGTCACCAACACTCCGGAACCGGAACTCTGCGCGGCCGCGGGCGCGGCCAGCAGCATCGACGGGACCAGGACGAGTGCCGCTCCGGCGAGTGACAGCCGGGCCGCGCCGCGAGGACTACCCACGCCCCGCGAACTCGACGAGGGCCGAGGCGAGCGACTCGGGCACGCGCACGCGCATCCGGGTGCCGCCCTCCTCGTGTGAGGTGTCGAGGATCTGGCCGTCCGAGTGAATCCGGGCGACGAGGTCCCCGCGTGAATAGGGCACGAGCACGTCGACCTCGATCTCCGGTCGCCGAACGATCTCGCCCAGTCGCGTCCGAAGCTCATCGATGCCCTCCCCGGTCCTGGCGGACACGAACACCGCACCGGGCAGCAGCCCGCGCAGCTGGGTGAGAACCACCGGGTCCGCAGCGTCGATCTTGTTTACCACGATCAACTCGGGCGGCGCGGTCGTATCGTTCTCGCGGATGACCTCGGTGATCACCTCACGGACGGCCTTGATCTGATCGGTCGGCAGCGGATCGGATCCGTCGACGACGTGCAGCAGCAGATCGGCGTCGGTGACCTCCTCGAGGGTCGACCGGAACGCCTCGACCAACTGCGTCGGAAGGTGCCGCACGAAACCGACGGTGTCGGTGAGCACGTATTCGCGACCGTCCTCGAACGACGCCTGGCGCGTGGTCGGATCCAGCGTCGCGAACAGCGCGTTCTGTACCAGCACACCGGACCCGGTGAGGGCGTTGAGCAGGCTGGACTTGCCGGCGTTGGTGTAGCCGACGATCGCGACGGACGGGATCTCACTGCGCAGGCGGTGGCTGCGCTTGGTATCCCGCGACGACTTCATCGCCTTGATCTCGCGCCGCAGCTTCGCCATCCGCTCACGGATACGACGACGATCGGTCTCGATCTTGGTCTCACCGGGACCACGCAGACCGACGCCGCCGTTGCTGCCCGCACGGCCACCGGCCTGCCGGGACATCGACTCGCCCCAGCCGCGCAGCCGGGGCAGCATGTACTCCATCTGAGCAAGCGCGACCTGTGCCTTACCCTCGCGGGAGGTCGCGTGCTGCGCGAAGATATCGAGGATCAGCGCGGTCCGGTCGATGACCTTGACCTTGACGACCTTCTCCAGCGCCGTCAGCTGCGCGGGCGTGAGCTCGCCGTCACAGATGACGGTGTCGGCGCCGGTCGCGAGGACCACCTGCCGCAGCTCGTCGGCCTTGCCCGACCCGATGTACGTCGCGGCGTCGGGCTTGTCCCGGCGCTGGACCAGGCCCTCGAGAACCTCGGAGCCGGCAGTTTCGGCGAGGGCGGCGAGCTCGGCCATGCTCGCGTCGGCCTGCGCGGCGGTGCCCGACGTCCAGACACCGACGAGAACCACGCGCTCGAGGCGCAGCTGCCGGTACTCGACCTCGGTGACGTCGGTGAGCTCGGTCGACAAACCCTGCACTCGGCGCAGCGCGGCGCGCTCGTCGATCTGCATGTCGCCGACGGACGGCGCCGCGGAATCGTCGAAGTACTCAGCCTCGCCGGAGGTTGCGTGGTCGTCCGCGGTGGACGGGACGTGGGTGCGATGTGTTTTCGTCATACACGTTCATGGTCCCACGAAGCGAGACCGGCGTGCACGCGCATTTCCGTCCGCCGCCCGGCACCCGGGCGAGCCCGGCATCAACCCAGCTCGGTCCACCAGCGGTCGTCGACCGTGCCGGACGCGACCAGCACCGACGGCCCCCGTAGCGCCGCCCGACCACCGTCGATCGACACCTCCACACGGCCGCCGGGCACCCGCACCTCGACCTTGCCGTCGGTGTCGCCGGATGCCCGCAGCGCCGCGGCGGCGGCCGCGACGGTGCCCGTGCCGCACGACCGGGTCTCGCCCACGCCGCGCTCGTGCACGCGCATCTCCACTGCACCGTCGGCGAGCGGGGTGAGGATCTCGATGTTGACGCCCTGCGGGAAGAATCCGGGATCGAATCCGGGCGCCGCCGTCAGATCCAGCGCCGCGAGTGCCGCGGACGTGAGAGTGGGGTCGACGCACGCGAGGTGGGGGTTACCGACGTCGATGCCGATGCCGTCGAGCAGGCGCCCGCCGACCGTTGCGGTCGACGACCCGAGCTCGCGCACCTGTCCCATGCCGACGGTCACGTCGCCGTACACGTGGTCGGCCGCGTGCACCCGGACGGGGCGGGCGCCGGCGCGGCTGCCCACGACGAACTCGTCGTGCAGCTCGAGGCCGGTCGCGCGCAGGTAGTGCGCGAAGACCCGGACACCGTTGCCGCACATCTCGGCGATCGAGCCGTCACCGTTGCGGTAGTCCATGAACCAGTCGTCGGGACCGACGCCCTGGGGCAGTTCGGCCAGCACGCCCACCGCCGCGAGCGCGCCGGCACGGGCCACCCGCAGCAGGCCGTCGGCTCCGAGCCCGCGACGGCGGTCGCACAGCGCGGCGATCCGGTGTGCGGGCAACGCGAGATCGGCGTCCGGATCCGGCAGGATCACGAAGTCGTTCTCGGTGCCGTGGCCCTTGCTGAATTCCATGGGACTCACTCTAGCGACCGGTCCGCATGCTCCAGCGCGGCCTCGACGAGGTTCGGATCGGCCCCGTCCACCCAGTGCACTCGCGGATCCCGCCGGAACCACGACCGCTGCCGGCGGACGTACCGACGGGTACCGATGAACGTGCGCTCCACCGCCTGGGCGAGGTCGTACTCGCCGTCCAGCATGGCCAGCACCTGCGCGTACCCGATGGCCCGCTGCGCGGTCACACCCTCACGGAGCCCCACCTCGACCAGCGCCCGCACCTCGTCGACCAGGCCCCGATCGAACATCAGCTCGGTGCGCAACCGGATCCGCGCGTCGAGCGCCTCGGTCTCGCGGTCCACACCGACGATGACGGCCCCCCAACGCGGTTCACCGATCTTCGGCGCGGACGCGGCGAACGGCTTGCCGGTGAGCTGCACGACCTCGAGCGCCCGCACGATCCGCCGCCCGTCCGTCGGCAGGATCGACGCCGCCGCCTCCGGATCCACCCGCGCGAGCTCCGCGTGCACCACGGCCACGCCGCGTTCGGCGAGCACGGACTCCCAGTGCGCCCGGATCTGCGGATCGGTCGCCGGGAACGCCCACTCGTCGAGCAGCGACTGCACGTACATCATCGAACCGCCCACGATGATCGGCACTGCGCCCCGCGCGCGGATGTCCTCGATGTCGCGGCGCGCCGACTCCTGGTACCGCGCCACCGTCGCGGTCTCGGTGACGTCCAGCACATCGAGCTGGTGGTGGACGATTCCACGCCGCTCCGGCACGCTCAGCTTCGCGGTGCCCACATCCATCCCGCGGTAGAGCTGCATCGCGTCGATGTTGACGATCTCGCCGCCCAGCCTTTCCGCGAGATCCAGGCCCAGATCCGACTTCCCGGTGGCAGTGGGACCCACGACGGCGATCGGAGTACGACCCTGATCGGTCACGGCAGCCACATCCCGACGTGGTAGCCGACCCCGAAAGGCGCCCCTGAATACAGCGACTCCGCCTTGCGCGGACCGCCGTCCGGGCCGCCGAACGCGGCCGAAAGTGTCTGCCACGCAGCACGGCCGGACAGCCCGATCTCGCCGCACAACCGGGCGTCGAGACCTCCGAGCGCCCCACAGTCACCGCTCGCGAGGGCCCGACCGAGCACCGCCTCGACATCTGCAGACCGCTCGTCGAGCGACCCGGGAGCCTTGTCCGTCAGCGTGTTCGCGCCGTCCGCCACGATCAGAAGTCCCTGCGGGGACGGCGACGCGTCGAGTTCGTGGCGCAACTGCTCGCCCAGGCGCACGCACTCGGCGATCGGCGTGTCGGGCGCGAGGATTCGCACCCGGACCGTGGCCGACGGTGCGGCGCGCCCGCGCAACCACCCGGCGACGAGAGCCGCGAGCGGCATCGCCGGGTCGACCTCGCCGCGGTCGGATTCGCCGGGGGCCAGGCACACTCGCACGTCGACCCCGAATCCCGCGAAGGTGCCGCACGATTCGGGGGAGATCTCGGCGGCGGGCGCACCGGGATCGGCGACACCGATCACGGTCCACTGCCCGCACGCCTCTCCCAGCCTGCCGGACACATCCAGCACGGCTCGGCGCAACCGGTCGGTTTCCGGCGCTGCGGCCCCGGCCAATTGGGGCACCAGCAGCGGGGGCGAGGGCACGAAAGCAGCGGCGGTCAACACACTGCGCCACGGTAGTCGACCCGAGGTGACGCCCTCGGAGGGTCATACCTGTTTCAATAGTCTTGAACAGTCGCTGCAGGCTCCCACCATTTCCGATCGACCGACGGACCCAGGTGGGAGGCGACAGTGCGATCAGGCAGCCGTGACGCGCGGCAGAGACGAGGAGCTATGACCGAGAGCAACGCACCCAAGCCGGGTACCCCCAAGCCGGGTGTCCCCAAGCCCGGCGCCGCCAAGCCGGGTGCCGTGACATCGAGCTCGCCCAAGCCCGGTCCGGCTCCGACCCACGCCATGCCCGCCGTGGCCACCAGCGATCCCAGCCTGTTCGGCCGGGTCGACGACGACGGCACCGCGTGGGTCAAGACGGCCGACGGCGAACGACAGATCGGCTCGTGGCAGGCAGGGGACGCCGCCGAGGGCCTCGCGCACTTCGGACGACGGTACGACGACCTGGCGACCGAGGTGACGCTCCTCGAGACGCGCCTGGCCTCCGGTGCCGGCGATGCCAAGAAGACCCGGGCCGCAGCCGCGGCGCTCGCCGAGTCACTCCCCACCGCGGCGGTCATCGGCGACATCGACACACTGAGCGTTCGTTTGACGGCGATCATCGCGGGCTCCGCGCAGGCCGAGGAGCAGGAGAAGCAAGACAAGGAGCAATCGCGGCAGGAGCAGACCTCCCGCAAGGAGGCGCTCGCGGCCGAGGCCGAGCAGATCGGCAACGAATCCACCCAGTGGAAGGTCGCGGGTGACCGGCTGCGCGAGATCCTCGACGAGTGGAAGACCATCCGGGGACTCGATCGCAAGACCGACGACGCCCTGTGGAAGCGGTACTCGAAGGCCCGCGAGGCCTTCAACCGCCGGCGAGGCACACACTTCGCCGAACTCGATCGGGAGCGCGCCGGCGCGAAGTCCCGCAAGGAGGAGCTCGTCACCCAGGCCGAGGCGTTGGCGACCTCCACTGACTGGGGTCCGACGGCAGGCGAGTTCCGGGACCTGCTCGCCGAGTGGAAGGCCGCCGGACGGGCGCCCCGCGAAGCGGACGACGCCCTGTGGCGCCGTTTCAAGGAGGCGCAGGACGTCTTCTTCGCCGCCCGCAACGCCGCGGCGTCCGAACGCGACGCGGAGTTCGCGCAGAACGCCGTCGCCAAGGAAGAGCTGCTGAAGTCCGCGAGCGCCATCGATCCCGACAAGGATCTCGAGGCGGCTCGCGCGGCGCTGCGCGACCTGCAGGAGAAGTGGGACGCGATCGGCAAGGTTCCGCGCGAGCGGATGCACGATCTCGAAGGCAAGCTCCGCGCCATCGAGAAGCGCGTGCGCGAGGCCGCCGACTCGGAGTGGCGCCGCACCGATCCCGAGGCACTGGCGCGGGCCGCCCAGTTCCGTGAGCGCGTCGCCCAGTTCGAGGAGCAGGCCGCCAAGGCCACCGCGGCAGGCAAGACCAAGGACGCGGAGAAGGCCCTCGCCCAGGCCAAGCAGTGGCGTGAGTGGGCCGAAGCCGCCGAGGGCGCCGTCAACGAGCTCTGATCGGTAACGAGTGAGGGGTGCGACGCCGGTCGGCGTCGCACCCCTCACTCGTGTTTCGGGCGACCTGGGTCGCCGGAACTCAGTTCTGCCAGTCCTCGCGCGCCGAGTCCTCGCTCGCGGCGTTGCGGCGCGCCTCCTCGGCAGCGAGCTGCACCGCGGTCCGGCTCCACACCACCTTGATCCAGTGGAAGGTCAGGACGATGACCGTGATCCAGCCCAGCACGAGACCGAATCCCGGACCCGAACTCGAGGCCTCAGTCGCCGGGAGGGTCTGCCGCGACCAGATCGCGAGCATGCCGAACACCGCCGACACCGCGGTACCGGCCAACGCGATCCACGCCAGCACCCACCGCCGGGTCACGAGCGCGAGAATCGAGAAGACTCCGCCGAACACGAGTGCCATCCACACGAAGATGCGCGACGGCAGCTTGATGTTCTCGTCGATCGCGTCCTGATTGCCGACGAGTACGTCCCAGCCGTTCACGGATCCGGTGTGCGGCAGCGTGAACGACAGCAGGAGCACCAGCACGCACACGGCCACGACGACTGCGCGCATGCCGGGGTCGATCTCCCCCGCGACCTTCTTCTCGGCGGCCTCGAAGTCCTTCTGGTACTCGTCCATCGGATCCGGAACGCCCGGGACACCCGGGCCGTCTCGGTCCGGCCGGTTCTCGCTACCGGAAGCGTCGCCGCTGTCCGAGGTGCTCATGCGTTGCATCCCATCTGTGCTGGCAGCGGTGCGGGGGCGCCGACCTGCGGCAGCCCCAGCCCGACACCGATCGGCGGGGTCTTCGGCGTGACCCCTCGTTCGAACGAGTCGCCGGCGCGGGTGCGCCGGTGGGTGAGGACGAGATTGTCCGCGACCAGGTGGTGCGGGGCAGCACCGGTCACGACGACGGTGATCACGTCGCCGGGGCGCAGGTCGCCGTCGAGGTTGCCCTCGGGACGGAAGTGCACCAGGCGACCGTCTCGTGCGCGTCCGCTCATGCGCGCGGTCTCGGCGTTCTTGCGGCCGTCGCCCGCGGTCACCAGCAGTTCCACCTCGGTGCCGACGAGCTTGCGATTCTCGTCGAGGGTGATCTCCTCCTGCAGCGCGATCAGCCGGTCGTAGCGTTCCTGCACAACGGCTTTCGGCAGCTGGCCGTCCATCTCGGCGGCCGGGGTGCCCGGACGCTTGGAGTACTGGAACGTGAAGGCGCTCGTGAACCGCGCCTGCCGCACCACGTCGAGGGTCGCCTGGAAATCCTCCTCGGTCTCCCCCGGGAAGCCGACGATGATGTCGGTCGTGATCGCGGCATGCGGCATCGCGGCACGAACCTTCTCGATGATTCCGAGGAACTTCGCGCTGCGGTACGACCGGCGCATCGCCTTGAGGACCCGATCCGAGCCGGACTGCAGCGGCATGTGCAGCTGCGGACACACGTTGGGGGTGGTCGCCATCGCCTCGATGACGTCGTCGGTGAACTCGGCCGGATGCGGGGACGTGAACCGCACCCGCTCGAGCCCCTCGATCTGCCCGCACGCGCTCAGCAGCTTCGCGAAGGCGCCGCGGTCCCGCGGGATCTCGGGGTCGGCGAACGAGACGCCGTACGAGTTTACGTTCTGCCCGAGCAGTGTCACCTCGAGGACACCCTCGTTCACGAGCGCCTGGACCTCGGCGAGGATGTCGCCGGGGCGCCGGTCGACCTCCTTGCCACGCAGCGCGGGCACGATGCAGAACGTGCAGGTGTTGTTGCAGCCGACGGAGATCGACACCCATCCGGCGTAGGCGGACTCGCGCTTGGCCGGCAGCGTCGACGGGAACGCCTCGAGCGATTCGAGGATCTCGACCTCGGCCTTCTGATTGTGACGGGCCCGCTCGAGCAGCGCCGGCAGTGAACCGATGTTGTGAGTGCCGAACACGACGTCGACCCACGGGGCCTTCTTCACCACGGTGTCGCGGTCCTTCTGCGCGAGACAGCCGCCGACGGCGATCTGCATCCCGGGGCGCTCCTCCTTGACCGGAGCGAGATGGCTCAGATTCCCGTACAGCTTGTTGTCGGCGTTCTCACGCACCGCACAGGTATTGAAGACCACGAGGTCGGCCTGCTCCCCCGGCACAGCCCTGGTGTAACCGGCGTCCTCGAGTAGACCCGAGAGCCGCTCGGAGTCGTGCACGTTCATCTGACAGCCGTACGTGCGGACCTCGTAGCTGCGCCCGGCGTTCTGGTCGATCGTCTCCACGCGTCCAGGGTACGGCCCCGCACAAAACCGCCTGTCGGGGCCACATTGGTCCACCGACGGCGACCGCCGCGACTGTATCGTTCAAGATCGATCGGCTCTAGACCAGCGGGTACGCAAACAGTCCATATAGGGTTACGCGTTATGACGCAGCCTGAGACAACCGGAACGGCTCCCGGGACCCCGTCGATGATCTTGATGAAGGGTGTCGACAAGCACTACGGCGACCTGCACGTTCTACGGAACATCGAACTCGAGATTCCGGCCGGCCAGGTCGTCGTGATGCTCGGCCCCTCGGGGTCCGGCAAGTCGACGCTGTGCCGCACGATCAATCGACTCGAGCCGATCGACAACGGCTCCATCACGATCGACGGCGTCGCAGTCCCCGCCGAGGGCCGTGCCCTCGCGCGGCTGCGCTCGGACGTCGGGATGGTGTTCCAGAGCTTCAACCTGTTCGCCCACAAGACGGTGCTCGAGAACGTGATGCTGGCGCCGGTCAAGGTCCGCAAGATCGACAAGGCCGAGGCGAAGGAGCGCGCCCTGGCGCTCCTCGAGAGGGTCGGCATCGAGTCGCAGGCCGACAAGTACCCCGCGCAGCTGTCCGGCGGACAGCAGCAGCGCGTGGCGATCGCCCGGTCACTCGCGATGGATCCCAAGGTGATGCTCTTCGACGAGCCCACCTCCGCGCTGGACCCCGAGATGGTCAACGAGGTCCTCGACGTCATGGTCAACCTCGCCAAGGAAGGCATGACCATGATCGTCGTCACCCACGAGATGGGATTCGCGCGCAAGGCCGCCGACCGGATCATCTTCATGGCCGACGGTTCGATCATCGAGGACTCCGACCCCGACACGTTCTTCACCGCACCCGAGTCCGATCGCGCCAAGGACTTCCTCGGCAAGATCCTCGGCCACTGACACCGGGGCGGAGGAAAACACCATGAGACGAATCAGATCCCCCCGCATCCTGTCCGTCGTCGCAGCCCTCACCGCGGTCGTGCTGACGGCCTCGGCGTGCGGCAGCAGCGAGCCACGGGACGTGCTCGCCGACGCCGCCGACGGGCACCTCACCATCGGCACCAAGTACGACCAGCCCGGACTGGCGCTGCGCGAGCCGGACAAGACGATGACCGGCTTCGACGTCGAGGTCGCCAAGTACATCGCGAACTACCTGGGTGTTCCCGAGAGCGGCATCACGTGGCGCGAGGCCCCGTCGGCGCAGCGCGAGAACTTGATCAAGAACGGCGAGGTCGACTTCGTCGTCGGCACGTACTCGATCACCGACAACCGCAAGAAGGTCGTCGACTTCGCCGGCCCGTACTACATCGCGGGGCAGTCGCTTCTGGTCCGCGCCGATGACGACACGATCACCGGACCCGAGTCCCTCCAAGGTGGGAAGAAGCTGTGTTCGGTGTCGGGCTCCACCCCGGCGCAGAAGATCAAGAAATCGTACCCCGGCGTGCAGCTGCAGCAGTTCGACAGCTACTCGTCGTGCGTCGAGGCTCTGCACCGCGGCAAGGTCGACGCCCTGACCACGGACGACATCATCCTGGCCGGATACTCCGCCCAGTACCCCGGTGAGTTCAAGCTTGCCGGTGAACCGTTCACCACCGAGCCCTACGGAGTCGGTCTACCGAAGGGCGATACGGAAGCACGGATGAAGATCAACGATGCGATCGAGGACATGATCGCGACCGGGGCCTGGCAGCGGGCACTCGAGGACACCATGGGCGAGTCCGGCTATGCGCTTCCCGCGCCGCCGGCCGTCGACCGGTACTGATGCGGAGGAGGTGAAATGGGACTACTTGATACTTACGGTGATCAGCTGGTCAGCGCGTTCTGGACAACGGTGCAGCTCACCTTCTGGTCGGCGCTCGGCGCCCTGATCTGGGGCACGCTCCTCGCCGCGATGCGGGTCTCCCCCGTGCCGATCCTCCGGATCTTCGCGACCTGGTACGTCAACATCTTCCGCAACACACCGCTGACGCTCATCATCGTGTTCTGCTCGGTGGGCCTCTACCAGAACCTGGGCGTGTACTTCGCCCCCGAGGACTCCCCGAAGTTCATCGATCAGAACAACTTCCGGCTCGCGGTGCTCGGGTTCGTCGTCTACACCGCCGCTTTCGTGTGCGAGTCGCTGCGGTCGGGCATCAACACCGTTCCGCTCGGCCAGGCCGAGGCGGCCCGCTCACTGGGCCTGACGTTCACCCAGAGTGTCCGGATGATCGTGCTGCCGCAGGCGTTCCGCGCGGTCATCGCGCCCCTGGGCAGCGTGCTGATCGCGTTGACGAAGAACACCACGATCGCTTCGGCCATCGGTGTGGCCGAGGCGTCACTGCTCATGAAGACGATGATCGAGAACGAGGCCGACAAGCTGTTCCTCGTCTTCGCGATCTTCGCGATCGGATTCATGATCCTGACGCTGCCGGTCGGCTTCCTGTTCGGTTACCTCGGCAAGCGTCTGGCGGTGAAGCGATGACCCAGCAGTCGAGCGTTCTCTTCGACATCCCCGGCCCCCGGGCCCGGGTACGGAACCGGCTGATCGCGATCGTCTTCGGCATCGTCCTCGTCGCGGTCGCGCTGTACGTGCTCAACGTGCTGGCCGACAACGGCCAGCTCGAGGCCGACAAGTGGTCGCCGTTCCTGGACCACTTCACGTGGACCACCTACCTACTGCCGGGCCTGAAGGGCACGCTGCTCGCGGCGTCCCTGTCGATCGTGTTCGCGCTGATCCTCGGCGCGGTCCTCGGCATCGGTCGACTCTCCGATCACCGGTGGGTCCGCTGGATCTGCGGCGCGTTCGTGGAGTTCTTCCGGGCGATTCCGGTGCTGATCCTGATGATCTTCGCCTACCAGGCGTTCGCCCAGTACGGCGTGTTCCCGTCGAACCAGCTGGCGCTGGCCGCGGTCGTCGTGGGCCTGACCCTGTACAACGGCTCGGTCATCGCTGAGATCCTGCGGGCCGGCATCCTGTCGCTGCCGAAGGGTCAGACCGAGGCCGCGTCAGCGCTCGGTATGCGCAAGGGCCAGATGATGCGGCTGATCCTGCTGCCGCAGGCGATCACCACGATGCTGCCGGCCCTGGTGTCTCAGATGGTGGTTGCGCTGAAGGACTCGGCGCTCGGCTACCAGATCGGCTACATCGAGCTGATCCGCAGCGGCCAGCAGGCGGCGTCGTACTACCGCAACTTCTTCGCAGCACTGGTCGTGGTCGGTGTGATCATGGTGATCATCAACTTCGCGCTCACGTCCTTCGCGACGTGGCTCGAGAAGCGGCTCCGCAGCGGCGGCAAGAAGGGCACCCGCCCGGTCGTCGTGCCGATCGACACCAACGAACTCGACGGCGCCCCCGGCATCGACGAGTTCAGCGACACCGTGAAGTCGCAGCCGCGACTCTGACGGTACGAGCACCGTGAAGGGCTCGCGGAGGAATCAATCCTCCGCGAGCCCTTTACGTTTCCGAGCCGAGGTCGTCCAGTTCCGCCTTGACGACGGCGAACGACATGGATGCCGGGTAGCCGCGGCGCGCGAGCATGCCGACGAGTCGGCGCATCAATTTTTCTCTGTCGTCGCGGTCTGCGATGTCCTCAGCGGTGATACGTACGAGCTTCTTGCGGACCAGTTCGGCGGCCTTCTCGTGTTCGTCGTCGGAACTGATCTGCGACAGCGCCTCGGTGGACGTCTGCTGGTCGATGCCCTTGCGGCGCAGTTCCGTTGCGAGTGCCCGCCGGCCGCGACCGGAGTAGGTGTGCCGAGAGTGGACCCACTGCTCCGCGAACGCGGCATCGTCGACGAGGCCGACCTCGGCGAGGCGGTCGAGGACTCGCTCCACGACGGCCTGCGGGTAGCCCTTCTGCGCCAGCTTCTGCTCGAGTTCCGCGCGGCTGCGCGCACGATCGGTGAGCAGCCGCAGACACACGTCCTTGGCCCGCGCCGCGAGCGTCTCCGGGGAGCCCTGGAGTTCGAACGGTTCCCCGTCCGGGCCGACCTGGCGACCCCGTGAACGCCCCCTGCCCGAGCGGCTCGTGCGCCGTTCGGGGCCGTGATCCGTTTCGCCGTCGGTCATCGTTGGGTGGTTCTCCCCCGCCCGATCGGCATCGCCGGCCGAGCGGGGTACGACACTCACCGGCCTAGAAGTCGGCCGACTCGGCACTGTCGTCGGTCACGACCGCACCGATACCGAGCTTCTCCTTGATCTTCTTCTCGATCTCGTCGCGGATGTCGGTGTTCTCGAGCAGGAACTTGCGGGCATTCTCCTTGCCCTGGCCCAGCTGATCGCCCTCGTACGTGTACCAGGATCCGGACTTGCGGATGAACCCGTGCTCGACGCCCATGTCGATCAGCGAGCCCTCCTTGCTGATGCCCTGGCCGTAGAGGATGTCGAACTCGGCCTGCTTGAACGGCGGCGACACCTTGTTCTTGACGACCTTGACGCGGGTGCGGTTACCGACCGCGTCGGTGCCGTCCTTGAGCGTCTCGATGCGGCGGACGTCGAGGCGGACCGAGGAGTAGAACTTGAGCGCCTTACCACCGGTCGTGGTCTCGGGCGAGCCGAACATCACACCGATCTTCTCGCGCAGCTGGTTGATGAAGATCGCCGTGGTGCCCGAGTTGTTGAGGGCACCGGTCATCTTGCGCAGCGCCTGGCTCATCAGTCGCGCCTGCAGACCGACGTGGCTGTCGCCCATCTCGCCCTCGATCTCGGCACGCGGCACCAGCGCGGCCACCGAGTCGACGACGATGATGTCGAGGGCGCCGGAACGGATCAGCATGTCCGCGATCTCGAGCGCCTGCTCACCGGTGTCGGGCTGCGAGACCAGGAGGGCGTCGGTGTCGACACCGAGCTTGCGGGCGTACTCCGGATCGAGCGCGTGCTCGGCGTCGATGAACGCCGCGATGCCGCCGGCGGCCTGCGCGTTCGCCACCGCGTGCAGCGCGACTGTCGTCTTACCCGAGGACTCCGGACCGTAGATCTCGACGACGCGTCCGCGGGGCAGACCGCCGATACCCAGCGCCACGTCCAGCGCGATCGATCCGGTGGGGATCACGGCGATGGGCTGATGAGCCTCCTCACCCAGACGCATCACCGAGCCCTTGCCGAAGCTCTTGTCGATCTGTGCCAGAGCCAGCTCGAGCGCCTTGTCGCGGTCGTGTGCCTGTGGTGCCATCGTGGTCCCCTTTTCGAAGTCTCGTCCAGCGATCTGGGATCAGGTTAGAGCCCGGTACCGACAACTTCGCCGGCTCGAACGGTCCGAACCGCCGCACTCAGCCGCAACGTGTGGACGACAACGGATGATCCCAGCATAAGCGAACATCTGTTCGAGTCAATCACCGGCGGGGGTGCCGCACCGCCGGCGCCGCGCTATCTACGCTGCGGCGGAACGTCGAACTCGTCGCACAGCGCGCGCCACACCGCGCGGGGGTCCTCGCCGTCCTCGATGGCGTCGACGGCGGTCTTCCCGCCCAGACTGAGGATGACGTGGTCGACCAGCAGGGAGTCGCCGCGTACCTGTCCGAACTCTTCCCGGACGAGATCATGGAATTCGGTCAGTCGCACATGTGCCACCGTAGCGGAATCGGCCGGACCGCCACGCCGCTCATGCCGCCGCCCGGCACACCGCGACCGGGTCGGCGACGTCCGCGATCCCGTCGGCCGCCCGCCGCGCGGCGGCAGCGTAGGCCGGGTCGTCGAGGACCTTCTGCACCGCGTCCCGCAGCGTCGCGACCTCCAGCGGGCGGATCATCACCCCCAGACCGCCACGGGCGACCCGGTTCGCGACCTCCCACTGGTCCCCGCCACCGGGGACCGTCACCGCCGGCACACCTGCCAGGAGTCCCTTCGCGAGCACACCGTGGCCGGCGCCGCAGATCAGCGCCGACGCATTCCGCAGCATCTCGTCCTGCCGCCCGTACCCGGCACGCACCCAGTCCGGCAGATCGATCTCGGGCTTGTCGAACAGGGTCACGAGCATCCGCACACCCAGCCCGTCGAGCGCCCGGATCGCCGTGTCGAGCATGCCGCCGGCCCCCGTCGACGCGGTGGACGGCGCCAGGACCACCAGCGGCCCGTCCCCCGGCGGCGGGTCGAGCACGTTGTCGGCAGGCTCCCACACGAGCGGCCCGACGACATGCGCGTTCGACGGCCAGTCCGGGCGCGGCACCTCGAGCGCTGGCAGGGTCGCGATCAGCCGCGCCGCCGGGCCCGGGTCCCGGGCGGACAGGCCGACGCTCACCCGCGCCTCGCTGCGCTGGACCCGCCCCTTCCGGATCGACGGCGCGGTCGCGGCCCGCAGCAGCGCGTCCCGGAGGCGGCCGCCGACACCGGTGCCGGGCGCCATACCCGACCCGATGGGCGGCAGGCCCTTCGACGGCAGGTACAGCGGGTGCGGCGACAACTCCACCCACGGCACCCCGAGCCGTTCGGCAGCCATGCCGCCGCCGACGGTGATGATGTCGGACACCACGAGATCGGGCGCGACGTCACGCATGTCGGGCAGCAGCGCCGTCGAGACGTGCGCCGCCCGACCGTGGATCTTCGATCCGGAGTCGGAGTCGTCGTCGAACTCGCGCGGCGCGAGACCACCGAGCTTGCGCGCCTCGATCCCGATGCCACGTGCGACGTCGAGCCACCGTCCCGCGGAGAAGAACACCGGATCGTCGCCCGCGGCAACGAATTTCCGACACAGCGCCAGGGCCGGGACGGCATGACCGGCCTCTGGTCCGGCGACAACAGCTACTCGCATCCGCTCAGGGTGCCACACCGGCGGCCCGCTGCAGCGCGGTCAGCGATTCCGCGCTGCGCGGGTTTCGGTCGCGCGCCTGCGGTCAGCCGCGAACGAGCGGTCCGAGGGTGCGACCGACCAGTTCGACGATGCCCGGCTGGTGTCCGTTGGCCACCAGATTGACGATCACGCCGTCGACGCCCACGTCGAGTACCCGGGTCTTGATCTGCTCGGCCACCTCGTCCGGGCTGCCGACGAACTGCCGATCCGTCGCGACGGCCCGCTCGGCCACCGACAGTGCCGACAGGTCCACGCCACGCGACAGCAGGAACTCGCGCTGCATCTCGCGGGCCCTGTCCCCGTCCTCGTCGAGCATCACGAACGCGAGAAAGCTCGTCTCGAGCGTCTTCGGGTCACGGTCGACCTCCTCGCAGCGCTGTGCGAGGGCCTCGAGTTTGCGCGGCAGCTCGGTCGCGTTCGCGATGATGTTGAGGTGGTCGGCGTAGCGGGCCGCGAGCCCGAACGTCTTCTTCTCGCCGCCGCCGCCGAGCATGATCGGCAGGTCGTCGCGGATGCGCGGCTCGTTGATCGCGTTCTCGACGTGGTACCACTTGCCCTCGAACGTCGGCCGGTCGCCGTGGAGCATCGGCGAGATGATCGCGAGCGCCTCCGTGAGCCGCTCGAACCGGTCGGTGAACGTGCCGAACTCGAATCCCAACTGCTGGTGTTCGAGCTCGAACCAGCCGGCGCCGATGCCCAGGACCGCCCGGCCGCCGCTGACGACGTCGAGCGTGGACACCGTCTTGGCGAGCATCGCCGGGTTCCGGTAGGTGTTGCCGGTGACCAGTGCGGACAACTGGATCGAGTCGGTGGCCGTCGCGATTCCGGCCAGTGCCGTGTAGGCCTCGAGCATCGGCTCGTCGGGCTCGCCGATCCCCGGCAGTTGGTAGAAGTGGTCCATCACGAACACGGCGTCGAATCCGGCGGCCTCCGCCTCCCGAGCCTGGGCGATGACAGTCGGAAACAGGTCGCGGACGGGAGTCGAGTAGCTGAAGTTCGGAATCTGGTACCCGAGTCGAATACTCATGACATTCGACGCTACGCCCGCAACGGTATTCGCGCGCCCCTTCCTACTCGCGGTTCACTCGGCCGTGACGCTGTCGCGATCACCGGCCCCTGACACTGCCGCGATTAGTCGCGGGTCAACGCGTCCTCCGCGGCCGACATCGCCCGCTCCCGATCGGCCGCGACCAATCCGATCCGGGTGCGGCGGTCGAGCAGATCGTCGACGTCGAGCGCGCCCTCGTGGCTCACCGCGAACGCCAGTTCGGCGTGCGTGACGTCGATACCCTCGGCGATCGGCGTGAGCGCCCCCGCCTCGGCCACCAGGCCCGCCTCGCTGCCGTACCGCGCGACCAGCGACGGCGGCAGGTTGCGAGGCGCGGTGCGCGTGGCCCCGACTGCGGGCAGGTCCGTCGTCACGCACGATCGCGCCGTCAGACCGCCTGCGGCGACTGCCGCATCGACCGCATCCTGCGCCATCTTCCGGTACGTCGTGAGCTTGCCGCCGACCACACTGACGACACCGTTCGACGAACGCAGCACCGCATGGTTGCGGGACAGATCCGCGGTCTTCCCCTCGCCGCTGTCGAGGAGCGGGCGCAGACCCGCGTACGTGCCGACGACGTCGGCGCGCGTGATCGGAGTGGCCAGCGCGGTGTTGACGGTGTCGAGCAGAAAATCGATCTCGCCGTCGGATGCGGCGGGGACGTCGGGCAGCGGACCGTCGACGGCCTCGTCGGTCAGGCCCAGGTACACGCGCCCCAGCTGCGCCGGCAGCGCGAACACGAATCGGTTGGTCTCGCCCGGGATGGGCACGGTGAGCGCCGCGGTGGGGTTCCCCAACAACTCCGCGGGCAGCACCAGGTGCGTGCCGCGACTGGGCTTGAGCCGGATGTCCGGGTCCACCTGCCCGGCCCAGACACCCGCGGCATTGACGACGGCTCGGGCACGGATCGTCATCTCCTCGCCGGTGATCTCGTCCCGCAGGCGGGCCGACTCGCCGGTCACGTCGTACGCGCCGACGCGGGTCAGGATCGTCGCACTGTGGGCGGCCGCGGTCCGGGCGAGGGCCACGACGAGACGGGCGTCGTCGACCAGCTGTCCGTCGAACGCCAGGAGACCGCCACGCAGGCCGTCGCGGCGGACGGCGGGCGCGAGCTGCGCGGCCCGCGCCGCCCCGACCCGACGGGACCGCGGCAGCACCGACGCGGGCGTCCGAGCGGTGATCCGCAACGCGTCACCTGCGAGGAATCCGGTCCGGACCAGGGACTTCTCGAAGAAGCTGACCGACGGCAGCAGCGGCACCAACTGCGGCAGTGCCCGCACGAGGTGCGGCGCCGTCCGCGTCATGAGGATTCCGCGCTCGACGGCACTCTCCCGCGCGATCCCGACATTGCCGGACGCCAGGTACCGCAGTCCGCCGTGCGCCAGCTTCGAACTCCACCGGCTGGTCCCGAAGGCGAGGTCGTGCTTGTCGACCAGCACCGTGCGCAGGCCGCGCGACGCGGCGTCCAGTGCCGTTCCGACGCCGGTGATGCCGCCACCGATCACCAGGACGTCGACGACACCGCCGTCCCCGAGATCGGACAGTTCCCGACTGCGACGCTGGGCGTTGAGCACGGACTGCGCATTGTCCTGCACTGTTCCTCCTGGAAGTGGGTCGGTGGTGGTCGGTGGTCAGAGCACCGAGCGTGGCGCTAGATAGGAGTCGACGGCGACACGCAGTTCCTCGACGAGCGCGGCCGCCGGCAGCAGCTCGGCCACCATCCGCGCCGACTGGACCGCCGACTGGACGGTGAGCAGCACCATCGTCGCCATGTGCACCGGGTCTGCGGTGCGGATCGAGCCGTCGTGCTGTCCGGCGGCGATGGCGGCCGCGACCACCTCGACGATGGCCCGCTGACTCGTTCCGAGTCGATCGACGACATACGTCATGAGCATGTCCGGGTCGGATCGCAGGATCTTCTCGAACAGGGGGTGATCGCGCATCTCCGTCGCGACGTCGACGACGGCCTGCACGAGCTGGAGCCGCGCGGGAGCGTCACCGATCATGTCCGGGATCGCCGTACGGATCTCGCGGGTCAGCAGGTCGGCGACGACCGCCCGGGTGTCCGGCCAACGCCGGTACACGGTGGGCCGACTCACGCCGGCGCGGCGGGCGACCTCGGCGAGCGTCGTGCGACGCAGCCCGAAGTCGAGCACGCACGAGCGTGCCGCGTCGAGGATCTGGTCGTCGACACTCGGAGACTCCCCGGCAGATCCGGAAACTTCGTTACAGATAGACATCGTGTGTAACACTGTAACGCATGTCCGATGCCTTCGTGCCCGAAGTCCCCGCCACCACGGCCCCCACCATGGAGTGGGACGCCTGGGGTGTCGCCGAGTCCCGCCGACACCTGTCGCCGCAGATCACGACCCTGCTCCAGCAGGCACTCGGGGTCTCCGTCGAACAGGCAGCGCCGCCCACCGAGTCCGACGTGACGCTGCGCGAGAGCACCCTCGGCCACGCCCTCATCGCCGCCCTCCGCGAACTCCTCGGCGCCGACCACGTCCGCACCGACGACGCGTCCCGCCTGCGGCACGCCGGCGGCAAGAGCACCCCGGACCTGCTGCGCCGCAAGGCCACCGACCCGCAGGACGCTCCTGACGCGGTCCTGCTGCCCGGCTCGCACGACGAGGTGCTGGCACTGCTGCGGTTCTGCGCGGCCGAGGGTGTCGCGGTGGTCCCGTTCGGCGGCGGCACCAGCGTGGTCGGCGGTGTCGACCCCGCCCGCGGCCGGTTCCACTCAGTAGTCGCCCTCGACCTGCAGCGACTGAACGCGCTCACCGATCTGGATCCGGTGTCCGGCGTCGCGACGCTGCAGGCCGGCCTGACCGGCCCGCAGGCGGAGCAGGTCCTCGGCGAGCACGGGTTCTCCCTCGGCCACTTCCCGCAGAGCTTCCAGTTCGCCACGATCGGCGGGTTCGCCGCGACCCGGTCGTCGGGACAGGCGTCCGCCGGGTACGGCCGCTTCGACGACATGGTCGAGTGGCTGCGCGTCGCCACCCCGTCCGGCACCCTCGACCTCGGACGCGGTCCCGCCTCGGCGGCCGGCCCCGACCTGCGCGAGTTGTTCGTCGGCTCCGAGGGCACTCTCGGCATCATCACCGAGGTGGGCCTGCGCGTGCACCCGGTCCCCGAACGCACCGGGTACCAGGCCTGGTCGTTCCCCGACTTCGAGACCGGCGCCGCCGCGCTGCGCGCCGTCGTCCAGTCCGGGTCCGCGCCCACCGTGATGCGTCTGTCCGACGAGGCCGAGACCGGCATCAACCTGGCGCTGGCCGGCGACATCGGCGGCGACAGCCCCACCGCGGGCTGCCTCGCCATCACCACCTTCGAGGGCACCGACGCCCACGTCGAGGCCCGCTACGCCGAGGCGACCGCACTGCTCGCCGCGACCGGTGGCACCGCGCTGGGTGAGGGGCCCGCACAGTCGTGGGAGCACGGCCGCTTCGACGCCCCCTACCTGCGTGACGCGCTGCTGAACGCCGGCGCGATCGCCGAGACCCTCGAAACCGCCACGCGCTGGTCCAACCTCGCGAACCTGCGCACCGCAGTCACCACTGCTCTCACCGAATCGCTTGCGGCACAGGGCACGCCGGCCCTCGTGATGTGCCACATCTCGCACACCTACCCCACCGGTGCGTCGCTGTACTTCACCGTGGTGTGCGCACAGGCCGACGATCCACTGTCGCAGTGGGCCACCGCCAAGCGCGCCGCGGGCGATGCGATCATGGCCGCGGGCGGCACCATCACCCACCACCACGCGGTGGGCCGCGACCATCGGCCGTGGATGGAGACCGAGGTCGGTCCGCTGGGTGCGCGCGTCCTGCGGGCGGTCAAGGACGCAATCGACCCCGCCGGAATCCTCAACCCTGGCAAGCTCATCCCATGACGAAATCGGTCACGGTCCTGACGAATCCGGCCGCGGGCAGCGGCCACGCCCCGTGGGCGTCCGCCGCCGCCGTGGCCCGTCTGCGGGAACGCGGCGTCACGGTCACCGAGATCGAGGGCCGGTCCGCGGACGAGGCATTGGAACTGGCACGCAAGGCCGTCGCCGAAGGCACCGACGCACTGGTCGCCGCCGGCGGCGACGGCCTGGTCAGCATCGCGTGGCAGGCGTTGGCGCAGACCGGGACTCCGCTGGGCATCGTCCCCGGCGGCACCGGCAACGACCACGCGCGCCTGTTCCACATCCCGGTCGACGACCCGGTGGCGGCCGCCGACATCATCGCCGCGGGCGACGTCGCGACCGTCGACCTGGCGCGGACCGGCGACCGCTGGTTCGGCACCGTGCTGTCGAGCGGATTCGACGCCCTCGTCACCGACCGCGCCAACCGGATGCGGTGGCCCAAGGGCCCGATGCGCTACAACCTCGCGATGGTGGTCGAACTGGCGCGGCTGAAGCCGATCCCCTACCGGATCGTGCTCGACGACCGCACCATCGAACTCGACGCGACGATGGTGTCGGTCGGCAACGGCACCTCCTACGGCGGCGGCATGCTCATCACACCGAATGCGAAACTCGACGACGGCCTCCTCGACGTCACCGTGGTCGCGTCGGGTGGCCGGTTCAAGCTGGTGCGCCTGTTCCCCACCGTCTACAAGGGCACGCACGTCGACCTCGACGAGGTGCAGACGTTCCGGACCCGAAAGCTGCGGCTGGAGACCGGCATCCCCGTCACGTCGTACGCCGACGGCGAGTTCGTCGGGCAGTTGCCGATCGACGTCGAGGCCGTCCCGGGTGCGGGACGCGTCATCGTCGGCGCCCCACTCGACTAGGCGGTCAGCCGCCGAAGACGTACAACTCGAAGCCGACGGCCCGTTCGGCGTCGAATCCAGGCTTGGGCCCGGTGGACATCTCGATCTGCCGGGCCGCCTGGTCCAACACCGGTTCGTCGCTGAGCGCCTCGAGGTACGCGCGGTGCTCGCACAGCGATTCGACGGCGCGCTCGACCGTGGCGGCGACGTCCACCGCGTGCGTGGTCCCGACCATCGTGTTCACGGCGGCCCACCGCACGCCCGCCCACGGCGGTTCGGTGAGCTCGGGGAAGATCCACTCGTTCGCGGCGTCGGCGACGGCGTCGAGGACACCGAGCCCGACGGCCCGGTGGTCGGCGCTGTTCAGGAACCCCGGCCCCCACGTCTCGCGGTGGTTCATCGTGACGACCATCTCGGGGCAGTGCGTCCGGATCACCCGGGCCAGGTCCCTGCGCAGATCCGGCCCGTATTCGATCCGGCCGTCGGGATAGCCGAGGAACTCCACCTTCGACACACCCACGATCGCAGCCGAACGTCGCTCCTCGTCCTCGCGCAGCGGCCCGGACTGCTGGGGGTGCAGGCCCGCGATCCCCGCCCCACCGCTCGTGACCAGGACGTACCGAATGTCCTTGCCCTGGTCCGTCCATCGGGCGACAGCCGCCGCGGCCCCGTATTCGATGTCGTCGGGATGGGCGACGATCACCAACCCGCGCTGCCAGTCCTCGGGAATGGGTTCCATGTCCTCAGGATGCCTCCGCGGCGGCGACCGCGCGCGCGGAAACGCGCAGATCGAGCCACCACACCGCGAGAACGGCGAGCGACAGGCCCGCGCCCGCCCAACACACCCCGGCCCACCCGTGCGTCGCCCACACCAGCGACCCCAGCGCGGATCCGGCAGCGCCGCCCACGAAGTACCCGGTCATGTAGACCGCCGTCACACGCGAGCGCGCCTGCGGCGCAAGCGCGTAGATGACACCCTGATTGCTCACGTGCACGCACTTGAGCGCGACGTCCGAGATCAGGACCGCCAGTACGAACGCGAGCAGGCTGGTGCCGCCGAGTCCGAACAGCACCCACGACGCGAGCAGCACCACCGCCCCCACACCGGCGGTCGCCTGCGCGAGCCCCCGATCAGCGAGGCGTCCGGCCACGTTCGCCATCACCGCACCCGCGACACCGGCCAGCCCCACGAGTCCGATCGCGACGTCGTCGAGGCCGAACGGTTCGGCCGCGAGCACGAACGCCATCGCCGCGAAGACCGTGCTCGCGGCCGCGAAGCTGAGCGCACTCATGGCCGTCGCCGTGCGCAGGCGGGGCTGATCGCGCAGGAGCGCACCCATGGACGCGAGGATCGCGCCGTAGCCCAGACCGTGCCGATCCCGCGAACTCGGCAGCGCCCGCCACAGCACTGCGGCGATCAGCAGCATCGCGACCGCACTCACGCGGTACACGGTCTGCCATCCCCCCAGGGGCGTGAGCAGTCCGGCGACGCTGCGGGCCAGCAGGATCCCGACCATGAGGCCGCTCATCACGGTGCCGACCGCGGTCGCGGAGCGCCCCGGTTCGGCGAGTTGGGCGGCAAACGGCACGAGCACCTGCGCCGCCACCGAGAACAGGCCCGCCATCGCGGTGCCCACCATGAGCCACCCGATCGACGGCGCGAACCCGCAGACGGCCTGGCCGACGGCGGCGAGCAGCATCAGCCCGACGCTCAGCACCCGTCGGTCCCACAGGTCCCCCAGCGGCACCAGGAACATCAGCCCGAGCCCGTAGAACACCTGCGACACGGTGACGGTCACCGCGGCAGTCGACTGATCCACGTCCAGGGCCGACGCGATCGAGTCCAGCAGCGGCTGGTTGAAGTAGTTGCCGCCCACGCACAGACCGGTGGCGACGGCCATGACGAGGAGCAGTCCCGGCGACAGCACCGGACGGGTCGGGGTTCGGGATTCGGTGACACTCACGCGAGCAATTCTTTACCCCGAGCAATCATCTGTCTAACATCTGAATCAGATCGGATTGATCGTCAAACCAGATCGAGGTAGTGCGATGGAACTGCGCCAGCTGCGATACGCGATCGCGGTCGCCGAGGAGAGGCACTTCACCCGTGCCGCCGGGCGCCTCCACGTCGCCCAGTCCGCCCTCAGCCACCAGGTGCAACAGCTCGAGCACGAACTCGGGACCCCGCTCTTCATCCGCACGAGCCGCCGCGTGGAACTGACCGAAGCCGGTGAATCCTTCGTGCTCCACGCCCGGGAGGTGCTCGCGGCGGCCGAACGGCTCCGGGGCGAAGTGTCCGCCACCGGACGCACCGTCAGCGGCACCCTTCGGATCGGCACCATCACGACCCTCACCCAGGTCGACCTCGCCGCACTCGTCCGAACGTTCCTGGATGCGAACCCCGGGGTGGACGTGCACGTCGTGTCGTCGATGAGTGAATCGATCGTCGAGCAGGTCGACGCCGGCGACCTCGACCTCGGATTCATCGGGCTGTGGCACACCCGGCCCCGCGCCGGGCTGACCGCCCGCGTGCTCGGCACCGAACAGCTCGTCGCCGTCGTCGGACCGGAACATCCGTGGACGTCCCGCACCGCGGTCACCCTGCTCGACCTCGCCGGGGTGCCGACCATCGACTTCCCGGAGGGAACGGGGGCGCGTCGTCAGAGCGACGACGCGTTCACCATGGCGGGCCTGCCGCGCACCGTCGTGGCGCAGGCCGGTTCGGCGACGTTGGTGGCCGCACTCACCGCGGCCGGCGTCGGAGTGGGCTTCCTACCGGAGTCCGACGCGATCACCCGCCCCGGACTGCATCTGCTGCGGATCGCCGACGCCCCGATCCGCACGGTGCACATGATCTCGAAACCGACGCTGGTGACGCCGACCGGCCGCGCATTCGCCGACCTCGTCGATCGTCACCTGGCCGGACGCTAGAACCGGGTCTTGTCGGTGCTGCGATCGCTGCCGGAGGTTCCCGACATCGCCTTGAACAGCATGTAGAGCCCGAACACGATCGCGCTCACCGCCAAGATCCAGAACAGCCCCTTCACCAGCGCACCGACCAACATGAACGCGATCCACACCAGCGCCACGATGCCGACAATCTTCCAGAACACGATGTGCCTCCTGCTTGGTTCTCTACCTACGATCCTACGAGCGCGGCACCTCGATGGTTGCACGTGCCGAATCGGAAATCAGCAGCTCAGCGGCAAGTTCAGGGAAAGATGGGTGATCACCCTGAGGCCGCCGACCGGACTGGGATACGTCGTGACCGGCGGGTTGACATAAGCTCGGCGGGTTGGACCCGATCCGTCCCGTTCGCGAACACCACGAGGAGCAGTCGATAGCCGTGTCGCCGTCATCCCCCACGGGCACTCCCCGCAACACCGCCCGCGATCTGGCGCAGATCGCCGTCTTCGCAGCCCTCATCGTGGCGCTGGGTCTGCCCGGCACGATCAACGTCGGCGGCTCGGCGGTACCGATCACACTGCAAACCCTCGGCGTCATGCTCGCCGGCGCCCTCCTCGGCCCCCGCAAGGGCACGTTGTCGGTGCTCACGGTGATCGTCCTCGGTCTGGCGCTGCCGGTCCTCGCCGGTGGGCGGACCACGCTCGTCTCCCTGGCCAGCCCCACGGCGGGCTTCCTGATCGGCTGGCTGCCCGCGGCGGCCGTCATCGGATGGCTCAGCTACAAGATGCTGCCCAAGTACAACGTCTTCGGCGGCATCGCCGTCAACGTGATCGGCGGCATCGTGGTGCTGTACGCATTCGGCATCCCCGGCATGCTCCTGAAGACGGATCTCACGGTCTCCGGCGCGTTCGCCGCGAACCTCACCTACCTGCCGGGCGACGTGATCAAGGCGGTCGTCGCCGCGGTCGTCGCCGCGCAGGTCCACCGGGCGTACCCCGCGCTCGCCGCGCGCCCCTTCCCCGCAGCTCCGGTGCGGGCCGACGCCGCATAGATCGACTGCTGCACGATGAGCGAGATCCGATTCGACGGCGTTCACCACTCTTACGGTGAGCGCACCGTGCTCGACGGAATCGATCTGGCGCTCACCGAGTCACGGATCGGGATCATCGGCGCCAACGGCAGCGGCAAGTCCACGCTGGCGCGGATGATCAACGGTCTGGTGTCGCCGACATCCGGGACGGTGTCCGTCGACGGGCTCGATACCGCCCGCAAGGGGCGTCAGGTCCGCCGCAAGGTGGGGTTCGTCTTCACCGACCCCGACCATCAGATCATCATGCCGACGGTGTCGGAGGACATCGCCTTCTCGCTGCGCCGCAGTTCGCTGAGCAAGTCCGAGCGGGCCGACCGGGTGGCACAAGTCCTCGCCGACTTCGGGCTGTCCGGGCACGCGGACCATCCGACGCACCTGTTGTCGGGCGGGCAGAAACAGCTGCTCGCGCTCGCGGCG
Source organism: Rhodococcus sp. AG1013 (assembly GCF_003350365.1). Classification (NCBI taxonomy): domain Bacteria; kingdom Bacillati; phylum Actinomycetota; class Actinomycetes; order Mycobacteriales; family Nocardiaceae; genus Rhodococcus; species Rhodococcus sp. AG1013. The sequence continues at coordinate 216,507 of NZ_QQAT01000004.1, read as the reverse complement.
GTGATGGTGACCGACCCCGACGTACTGGTCGCCGATGAACCCACGACGCTGCTGGACCTGCGCAACGCGCGACTGATGCGGTCGACGCTGGCGGGTCTCCGCCAGCAGTTGATCGTCGTGACCCACCATCTGGACCTGCTCGACGACTTCGACCGGGTGATCGTCATCGACCGCGGCGGCGTCGCAGCCGACGGCACACCCGGAGAGGCCATCGCGCACTACCGCGAGCTGATCGGATGACGACGCTCGGCCTCTACTCCCCCGGCACCTCGCTGCTGCACCGCCTCTCGCCCGGTCCGAAACTCATCGCGATGGTGGTCCTGATCGTCGCCGTGACGGTCCTGGTGCGCCAGCCGTGGCACCTGCTCCCCGCGGTCGCCGTCGTCGCGGCCCTGTACGCGGCGGCGCGTGTTCCGCTGCGGGTCGCGCTCGCGCAGCTGCGTCCGCTGCTGTGGGCGCTGCTGTTCATCGGCGCATTCCAGGTGATCTTCACCGGCTGGGAGCGCGCGGTCGTCGTGTGCGGAACGATCGTGCTGGCCGTGGCGCTGGCGGCACTGGTCACGCTGACCACGCGGGTGTCCGACATGCTGGAGACGGTCAGCCGCGCCCTGCGGCCGCTGCGCCGGGTCGGGGTGAATCCCGACCGTGCCGGGCTGGTGCTCGCGATGACGCTGCGGTGCATCCCGCTGCTCACCGGCATCGTGCAGCAGGTCTCGGACGCCCGGAAGGCCCGCGGGCTCGGCTTCTCGCTGCGCGCCCTGGCGGTGCCGGCCGTCGTGTCGGCGCTGATGACCGCCGAGGCCATGGGCGATGCCCTCGCCGCGCGCGGAGTGGACGACTGATGTGATTGTCGTGGACGACTGATGTGATTGTCGTGGACGACTGATGTGATTGTCGTGGACGACTGATGTGACAGTCGGCTGTTCAGCGACGGAAACGGCGGTCGATCTCGTCGACCTCGCCGAGGGCCTCGGCCCAGCCCTCGAGCCGATCCGACGCCGACAGCAGCTCTTCCCGTTGCCGATCGAGCAAGGTGTACGACGGCGACTGCGCGGGCGCGGTCATCTTCGCGGCAGCGGTGACGAGCCCCTCGTACTGCGCGACACCGATGTCGAGTTGCTCTCCGGCGGCCCGGACAGACTGCTCGAGGTGTGCGGCGGCCGCGGCCGTGCCGCGCCCGGCGCTCTCCATCGCGACGACATCCGCGGCGACGGCCCGCAGCGCTGACGACGCCGACCGCGCGGTCTCTCCCGTGTGATCGATTTCCTCGGCGTCGACGATCGCAGATCGGCTCAGCACGCCGAGCAGTTGGTGCAGGCCGCTCTCAGCGCTCGCGAGTCGTTCCATCGGGGCACGGGCGGCCGATCCGACGGGTGGCAGCGGTTGCCGCGTGACGGTGGCGGGTGGCAGCGGCACCGACGTGAGATGCCGATACGTGCTGACAGCGACCACTGCGGGAATGGCGAACAGCGCTGCGGCGCCGCCGGTCGCGACGATCGTCCAGTCGGGGGCCGACGCGGCGGCGAGCGATGCCGAACCCACGACGCCCGCACCCGAGGCGATGCCGAACCTGGTTGCCCGCTTGCGGGCACGTCGACGCTTGCGCAGCATGCGTTCCCGGGGGTCCGACCAACGCCGCATCGTGTCGGCGACGGTTCCGCCGACCTCGCGCAGCACGCTCCCCGCACTGGTGACGGCGGAGGCGGCACTGGCCGCGAGACCCGCGCTCTCTCCGAATGCAGAGGTGGCCGGCCGGGACTTGCGCCCGGACCGGCCACCTCGTGTGTTGCTCATCGAACCGATGTCGTTGTCGTCGCGCAGGCTTCTACTGCGCGGGGGTCTCGCCGTTGGCGGATGCCGTGGGCGGCTCGGGGGCGATGGCAGGCTTGGCCGGCGCGGCGGCGGTGCCGCCGGACGGCAGGGCGTCGCCCTTCATCGATGCGCGGATCTGCTCGAGGCGGCTGTGACCGGCCATCTGCACGCTGGCCTGCTGCACCTCCATCATGCGACCCTGCACCGAGTTCTGGGCCAGCTCGGCCGAGCCGAGGGCGTCCGCGTAGCGGCGCTCGATCTTGTCCCGGACAGCGTCGAGGCTGGGGGTGTTGCCGGGGGCGGACAGCGTGCTGTCCATCGAACGCAGCGACTCGCTGACCCGCTCCTGCATCTTCGCCTGTTCGAGCTGGCTGAGCAGCTTGGTCCGCTCGGCGACCTTCGCCTGCAGCGTCATCGCGTTCTGCTCGACGGCCTTCTTGGCCTGGGTGGCCGCCTGCAGCGACTGGTCGTGCAGGGCCTTGAGGTCCTCGACGCCCTGTTCCGCTGTGACCAACTGGGCGGCGAAGGCCTCGGCAGCGTTGGTGTACTGCGTGGCCTTCTCCATGTCGCCGGCGGCGGCGGCCTGATCGGCGAGGGTGACGGCCTGACGCGCGTTGGCGTTGAGCTTCTCCACCTCGTCGAGCTGGCGGCTGAGCTTCATCTCGAGCTGGCGCTGGTTGCCGATCACCGATGCAGCCTGCTGGGACAGTGCCTGGTGCTGACGCTGGGCGTCCTCGATCGCCTGCTGAATCTGAACCTTGGGGTCGGCCTTCTCATCAATTTTGGAATTGAAGAGCGCCATCAGGTACTTCCATCCCTTGACGAAAGGATTAGCCATGGGTGTGATCCTGCCTCCATCTGCTGCGCCGCGCGATGCGCGACCCGATGCGCGACCGTCACGCATCGAACTCGGGCTCTGCCCCTACCTGCTCGTCCGATCGGAGGCCACCGACCGGAGTCGCTCGGTGATTCCTCGATCTTCTGTTTGTGAATCTAGCCGTTTCCGTGGTTCGACGGCACCGCTTACGCCGCCGCCAGCGCACGCGCGCTGGGCGCCGGGATCACGACGCGCGTGTCCTGTGCGATGCGACCGCTGACCTTCCGCGGGTCGGTCGCCACGGCACCGCGGTCCACGTTCTCACGCGGCGCGACGGCAAGCGTCTCGCTCACGTCGACCAATACCTCGGAGAGTGGAACCTCGAGGGCGTCGCAGATGGCCGCGAGCAACTCGCTCGACGCCTCCTTCCGGCCCCGCTCGATCTCGGACAGGTAGCCGAGACTGACCCGAGCGCTGTTCGACACCTCGCGCAGGGTCCGGCTCTGCGAAACGCGTGTGCGCCGAAGACTGTCACCGATTGCCTCACGCAATAGCAGCGCCATCTCGCTCCTCCTTCATCCGACACCCCACTCGTGAATACAAACGCACGAGCGCAAGCGATTGGTTCCCAAAACCCTATCGCGACAAACGTTCGAGCAAACTCGACACCGCCGAGCGGACGCTGCCGAGACGAATTTCCCACCGATCACCGTCCAGGTCCAGGGCTGTGACCTCGGTTCCGTCGGGTCCGGCCACAGCGAGGAAGACGGTTCCCGGGCCGTGCCCGTCCTGCGGGTCCGGGCCGGCCACCCCGGTCAGTCCGACGCCCCAGTCTGCGCCGCATCGCGCGCGTGCGCCGTCCGCGAGCTGCGCCGCGGTGGTCGGTGCCACCGGACCGTCACGATTGAGGACGTCGGCGTCGACACCGGCGAGCGCGCCCTTGAGCTCGGTCGCGTACACGATCAGCCCGCCCCGGAGCACATCGCTCGCCCCCGGCACACCGGCCAGGGTCGCCGCGAGCAGGCCGGCGGTCAGCGACTCCGCCGTGGCGACGGTCTGCCCGCGGCGGGTCAGCGCCTCCACCAGTTCGCGGGCGGGCACCGCACCCGTCAGCGGGTCGGTCATGCGCGCCCGGCGCCGGCGCGAAGTCGCACCGCCTGGACCACGTAGTCGAGGCCGGTCGCGACCGTGAGCACCACCGCAAGGCCCATCAGCGCCGCGCTGAACGGCGCGAAACCGTCCGGCAGCGGAACGAGATAGAAGCCGATCGCCGCCGCTTGGACCAGCGTCTTCAGTTTCCCGCCGCGCCCGGCGGGAATCACGCCGTGGCGCAGGACCGCGAAGCGCATCAGCGTGATCCCGAGTTCGCGTGCCGCGATGATGCCGGTCACCCACCACGAGAGGTCCCCGAGCATCGACAGTCCGACGAGCGCGGCGCCGATCAGAGCCTTGTCGGCGATCGGGTCGGCCATCTTGCCGAAATCGGTGACCAGACCGTGCTTGCGGGCCAACTGCCCGTCGATCCGATCCGTGATGGCGGCCACCGCGAAGATCGATGCCGCCGCGATACGCCAACCCGTGGAATGGCCACCGTCGGCGAACAGCGCGGCAAGGAACACCGGCACCAGGACGATACGCAGCACCGTCAGGATATTGGCGATGTTGACCAGGGGAACCGGGGCGTGCGGGGCGACGCCGTCGGCGGGCAACGCGTCCGGGGCGGCGGCAACGTCTCGACGCGGCGAGCTCTTCGGCGCACTCACGGCCGCGCCGATCCGACGGTCAGCCCAGGCACACCCGAGACGAACGGGACGTGGTGTGGGGCGATGGATCGGGGCGGCACACTGCTCACAATATCTGTTGCGGCTACCACTACTGTGCACCACATGACATCTGGGACTCCGACGGCTGGAACGAACGAGGCTGAAGAGATGCTGGTGCGCCGCGCGCGCACCTCGGACGTACCGGAGATCAAGAGGCTGATCGACATCTACGCAGGAAAGATCCTGCTCGAGAAGAATCTCGTGACGCTGTTCGAGGCGGTTCAGGAGTTCTGGGTCGTCGAGCAGGCCGGCGCGGTCGTCGGGTGCGGTGCGATGCATGTGCTGTGGTCCGACCTGGGCGAGGTCCGGACCGTCGCGGTCGACCCCCAGGTGAAGGGCCGGGGCGCGGGTCACCTGGTGGTCGCGAAGTTGATCGAGGTGGCGCGCGAACTCGAATTGGAGCGGCTGTTCGTGCTGACGTTCGAGGTGAACTTCTTCGCCAAGCACGGGTTCGCCGAGATCGAGGGCACCCCGGTCACCGCGGAGGTGTACGCGGAGATGTGCCGGTCGTACGACACCGGCGTCGCGGAGTTCCTGGACCTGAGCTACGTCAAGCCGAATACGCTGGGTAATACCCGTATGCTGCTGACGCTCTGAGCACTCCGGACCCCGCACTTCCAGATCCCGGGAACGAGGAATCATGCCACTGTTCGCCGTCGAGTACACCTACGCGCACGAGAAGTCCGCGCAGCGCGACGATCATCGCACCGATCACCGGGCGTGGCTGGCCGATCTGGTCCGCCGCGGCATCGTGCACTCGTCGGGCCCGTTCGCGGACGGCAGCGGCGCCCTGATGATGGTCGAGGCGTCGTCCACCGACGAGGTGGAGTCCCTCTTCGACCAGGATCCGTTCGCGAAGGCCGACCTGGTGGAACGACGGGTCGCACGCGAATGGATCCCGGTCTTCGGCGTCTTCGTCAAGTAGTCCGTCGAGCAGTCCGAGACGGTGCCGGCCGGGTCACCCCGGCCGGCGTCCCGCCTAGTTGTGGACCGGCGTGTCGTCGGACTTGTTGCGGGTCTTGATCAGGCTCGCCACCGCGGTCACCACGAGCACACCGAGGATGACGCCCAGCGACATCACCGTGGAGATCTCCGGCACCGCCACGTGCTCACCACCGTTGATGAACGGCAGCGTGTTCTCGTGCAGCGCGTGCAGGACCAGCTTGACGCCGATGAACGCGAGGACGATCGAGAGGCCGTACGACAGGTAGACCAGGCGCTCGAGCAGGCCGCCGATGAGGAAGAACAGCTGACGTAGACCCATCAGCGCGAACGCGTTGGCAGTGAACACCAGATACGGCTCCTGCGTGAGGCCGTAGATCGCGGGGATCGAGTCGAGCGCGAACAGGACGTCGGTGAAGCCGATGACGACCAGCGCGAGCAGCAGCGGGGTTGCGACACGCTTACCGTCGATCTTGGTGACGAGCTTGTCGCCGTCGTACTCCTCGGTGGTCGGCAGGAACCGCTTCGCGAGGGAGACGACCTTGCTCTCCCGCTCCTGCTCGGACTCGGCCTCGTGACCGGAATCCTTGACGAGTTTGGCCGCGGTGTAGATCAGGAACGCGCCGAACAGGTAGAACACCCAGCTGTAGGTGTTGATCGCCGCTGCACCCACGGCGATGAAGATGCCGCGCATCACGAGCGCCATGACGATGCCGATGAGCAGGACCTTCTGCTGGTACTGCCGCGGCACCGCGAACGTCGACATGATGATCACGAACACGAAGAGGTTGTCCACGGACAACGCCTTCTCGGTGACGTAGCCGGCGAAGTACTCGCCACCGAACGTGGTGCCCCATATCGACATCACGACGAGTCCGAAGATGATCGCGATGCCGATGTAGACCGCGGACCAGAACGCGGACTCGCGGAAACTCGGGGCGTGCGGGGTGCGCACGTGCGCAAAGAAGTCGAAGACGAAGAGTCCGAGGATCACCACGCAGGTGATAACCCAGACGAGCGGGGAGACGTGCATCAGCGATAGCCCTCCGGTAGGTACGTTTCACCACCGGAGGTCTCTCCCGCGAATCCACCGGTCGGGAGACCGGATCGGATCCGCCGACAGAACCGGACCGGCAACGGTGCCGATCGTGTTGACGAGTCTGTCGCAGGATTGGGGATACTCCCCTCCAAAGTGCTTTCTATTGAACCACACAGGCCCGGCCACGGCCGAACTCGGACATAACGGTCAGTTCCCGTCGTCCGAGGATTCCGGATCGCCGCCGCGGATCGACCACAGCAGCCCCTCCAGTTCGTCGGGCTTGATCAGCACCTCACGCGCCTTCGACCCCTCGCTGGGGCCGACGACACCACGGGTCTCCATCAGGTCCATCAGGCGGCCGGCCTTCGCGAACCCGACGCGCAGCTTGCGCTGCAGCATCGACGTGGAACCGAACTGACTCGACACGACCAACTCCACGGCCTGCAACAGCACGTCCATGTCGTCGCCGATGTCGGGGTCGACGTCCTTCTTCTCCCCCGCCTTTGCCGCGGTGACACCCTCGGTGTACTCGGGTTCGGCCTGGTTCTTGGCGAAGTCGACGACCGCCGAGATCTCCTCGTCGGTGATGAACGCGCCCTGCATGCGGATCGGCTTGCCCGCTCCCATCGGGAGGAACAGCCCGTCGCCCATGCCGATGAGCTTCTCGGCACCCGGCTGGTCGAGGATGACCCGCGAGTCGGTGAGCGACGACGTCGCGAACGCCAGGCGGGACGGCACGTTCGTCTTGATCAGACCGGTCACGACGTCGACCGACGGCCGCTGCGTCGCGAGGACCAGGTGGATACCGGCGGCGCGCGCCTTCTGCGTGATGCGCACGATCGCCTCCTCCACGTCGCGGGGCGCCGTCATCATGAGGTCGGCGAGCTCGTCGACGATCGCGAGGATGTACGGGTACGGGCGGTAGACCCGCTCGCTGCCCAGCGGCGCCGTGATCTCACCGGACTTGACCTTGGAGTTGAAGTCGTCGATGTGCCGCACCCGGCTGGCCTGCATGTCCTGGTAGCGCTGCTCCATCTCCTCGACCAGCCACGCGAGCGCGGCCGCCGCCTTCTTCGGCTGGGTGATGATCGGGGTGATCAGGTGCGGGATGCCCTCGTACGGCGTCAGCTCCACCATCTTGGGGTCGATGAGGATCATCCGGACCTCGTCCGGGGTGGCTCGGGTGAGCAGCGACACCAGCATCGAGTTGACGAAGCTGGACTTACCGGAGCCGGTGGAGCCCGCCACCAGCAGGTGCGGCATCTTCGCGAGGTTCGCGCTCACGAAGTCGCCCTCGATGTCCTTGCCGAGGCCGATGACGAGCGGGTGATGATCCTTGCGGGTGGCCGGCGCGGTCAGGACGTCGGCCAGGCGCACCATCTCGCGGTCCGAGTTCGGCACCTCGATGCCGACGGCCGACTTGCCGGGGATGGGCGCGAGCAGTCGGACGTTGTCGGTAGCCACCGCGTACGCGATGTTGCGGGCGAGCGCGGTGATCTTCTCGACCTTGACGCCCGGACCGAGTTCCACCTCGTAGCGGGTGACCGTCGGCCCCCGCGTGTAGCCGGTGACCGCGGCATCGATCTTGAACTGCTGGAGGACCTCGGTGATGGCCTCGATCATCGCATCGTTGGCCTTGCTGCCGAGCTTGGGCGGATCGCCTTCGATCAGCAGGGACGTGGGCGGCAGCGCGTAGTCGCCCTCGACGACCCGATCCGGGACGAGGGCCTCCATCTCCTCCTTCGCCGGTTCCGGCTTGGGGGCGGGCGTCACCTTGGCGCGCGGCTTCGGGCGCGGCGCTGCCGCCGGCTCGGGCTCCGGTTCGGGCGCCGGCGGCTCGGGCGTCGGGTCGCCCGGATCCCACAGCCCGAGGACCTCGGTCTCCACGTCGGGGTGGACCTCGTCGGTCGGGTAGTTCTGTTCCGGCGTGGTCGGTCGACGACGCGGGGTCCTGCGCGCCGGGCGCGCAGCTTCCGCGGCGCGGGCAGCCTCGGCAGCCTCGGCAGCCTCGTCTACGGGGTACCCGTCAGCATCGAAACGAGACGCATCGTCGTCGTAACCAGCGTCGTAGTCGTCGTGGAAATCCGGGTCGTCGGCGTGGTCGTAGGCGTCGTCGTAGTCGTCGTGGTAGGACGTGCCGAAGTACGCCCGGAACCGTTCCGGAACCTCACGGACGGTGGTGCCGGTGAGCAACAGGACACCGAAGAACATCGCCAGCAGGAGCAGCGGCACGGAGAGCCACGCGGTCACACCACTGGTGAGCGGTCCGGCGACGACGTAGCCGACCACGCCGGCGCCTGCCGACCAACCGTCCGACGCGGTCGGGGAACCCGAAGCGATGTGCCACAGACCCACGGCCGGCAACCCGACGAGAAGCGATCCGAGGATCAGTCGCGGCCGGATGTCCGGTTTGGGTTCGGTCCGCATGAGCACGACCGCGATCGCGACACCGAGGATCGGCAGAATCGCCGCGACCGCGCCGACCACGGCTCGGACGCCGGATTCGATCCACTCCCCCACCGGACCGCCCGCGGAGAACCACATGCCACCGGCGATCACGACGCTGACCGCGATCAGCGCGAGCGCAATGCCGTCACGCCGGTGGCCGTGCTCGATCTCGGTCGCCTTGCTCATCGTGCGCGTCGTCGCTCCGACGCCCTTGGCCACCATCGACCAGCCGGCACCGATGCCGCGACCGACCGAGGACAGAGCGCTGCCACTGCCCGACGACTTCGCCGCGGGCCGACGGGTGCCCGCGCCACCGCGTGGGGCCGCGGTCTTCCGCGGCGCCGACTTGCGAGGCGCGGACGACTTGCGTGCCGACGACGACGCACCGGTTGCGCGCCCGGAGGCGCGGGTTCCCGTGGACGAGGTTCGAGAGGACGAGGCTCGGGTGGACGACGATGAGCGCGCGCCCGTCCGCGTCGTGGACGCTGTCGAACTCGATCCGCGGGCGCTCGTCTTCCCTGCCATACCGGCCAGGTTAGTCGCTACGGCCCCATCCGGACCATCCGCAACACCCGCCACACCGGTTCACCAGGCGGGAAGATGCGTCACACCACCCGCGGACGCCGGCCGCCGGTCGACTCAGAAACTACGATCCAGCGCCGCGAGAGCGGCGACGTCGCCGGGCGTCCCGTCGAACTCGATGCGGACCTCGTTGCGCCCGAACGCGTGCAGCAGCAGTTCGGCGGGCTCTGCACGCAGGGTGACTGTCGCCGCGCCTGCCGAGCGGACGGTCTCCCTGCCGCCGTCGGGGCGTTCGAGGACCACGCTCACCGGAGACCGGCGGTAACCGACTCGTCCGATCCGGGTCGCGAGCGCCCACAGCTTGTCCCGCAACCCGGACGGCAACGTGCGCGGCTGCCAGTCGGGCTGAGCACGCCGGACGTCTTCGTGGTGGACGAACATCTCCCCGAGATTGGCCTTCTCGTCGACGAGGCGGAACGGAGACCACACCGGCGGCCCGGACCGGACGTCGTCGAGCAGGGTGTTCCAGTCGCGGCCGGCGATGCCGTGCTGGACGCGCTCGGTGTAGCCGGACAGTGGGCCGATCATGATGCCCGGTGCGGCATCGAGTCGGCGTTCGCGCAGCACCAGGTGCGCGGCCAAGTCGCGGGCGGTCCAGTCGCCGCACAGTGTCGGCGCATCCGGTCCGACGGCGCGCATCGTGTCGACCAGGGCGTGGCGTTCGTCACGGGCGTAAGGCACACCACACGGTAACCGCAGATCTGCCGAACCGCCCGAACTCGTCGGCGGGCACCCCTAGCGTGGTGGGTGTCCGATCCCGGTGCGAGAGGAGCGACACATGTCGAAGACCACGATGTCCGAGAACGAACGCGAGCAGTTCCTCGCCGATCTGCATATCGGGGTGATTGCGGCCGAACGCGACGGCCGGGCACCGCTCGCGGTACCGATCTGGTACGACTACTCCCCCGGCGGAGACGTCATGGTGTGGACCGAACGCGGCACCGTCAAGGAGCGCCTGATCCGAGCCAGCGGACGATTCAGTCTGTGCGCGCAGGTCGAGCAGCCGCCGTACCGCTACGTCAGTGTGGAAGGCCCGGCCACCTTCCAGGACACCGTCACCCCCGACGACGTCCGGCCCCTCGTGCAGCGGTACCTGCCGGAGGCGGAGGCGGAGGCGTTCATCGGCGAATCGTTCAACGACAGCGCGGTCCTGATCCGGATGCGCCCGGACCGCTGGTTCAGCGTCGACTACGGCAAGCTCGAGTCGTGACGGGAGTCAGCGCGCAGCGCGCAGCCTTCTGAAGAAGCGACCGAACCGGCGACGCCGGGCGCGTTCGAAGCGCACCTCGGCGCGTCGGATCTCGCCGTAACCGGCCTCGGTGAGCGCGGCCGCCGCGAGGGCGCGCCGCGCCCGGCGTGTCTCCTCGTCGAGCCGCCCGTGGTCGGGCCCGTCGGCGGGGCCGGTTCTCGTCCCGCGTCCCGCCCGCCACCGCGCGAGCACCTCGTCCACGTCGACGCGCCGGATCGGCACCTGCGGGCCGGACGGGTTGCGGAGCCACTCCGCGATCCGTCGGTTGAGTCGGGCGACCTCGGCGCGCACCTCGTGTTCGGTGCGCGCGCCCCGCACCGTGTCGGGCAACCGCTCGATGTCCTTGCGTAGCCGCAGCGGCTCCGGCAGCAGGTCGTCCGCCGAAAGGCCTTGCCGTCGAAGGTATCCGCGAACCCAGTCGTCGGCGTCGCCCGGCGGAATGGGTTTCCCCGCCCCCGCGAGGTTCTCGAAGTCGCCACGTTCGTATGCGTTCCGAATCTGCGTCTCGACCCAGGATTCGAACGTGGTGCGCGGGGGCTTGCGCTCGGTCACGGTCGCGACAACCTCCTCGTTCGTCGCGTACAGCCGAGCCCGGCCGTCGGGCTACGGCACGCCGATGACGGTGGGCACGATCATCGGACGACGGCGGTACTTGTCCGCCACCCAGCGTCCCACCACCCGGCGCACGGCCTGGGCGATCCGGTGGGTGTCCGTGATGCCCTCGCCCGCGAGTCGCACGAGCTCCGACTCGACCAGCTTGGCGGCTTCCTTGAGGGCCGCGGGATCGTCGGAGAAACCGCGACCGGACACCTCGGGCGTGCTGACCGCGCGGCCCGTCGCCGAGTCCACCGCGAGCGAGATGGAGATGAATCCGCCCTCGCCGAGGATCAGTCGGTCCGACAGCGTCGAGTCACCGACGTCGCCGACCGAGTTGCCGTCGACGTACACGTGACCGACGGGAACTCGTCCGACGATCTCCGCGAGGCCGTCGACCATGTCGACCACGACGCCGTCCTCGGCGAGCACGATGCGCTCCTCCGGGACACCGGTCGCCTTGGCCAGCGCGGCGTTGGCGCGCAGGTGGCGCCACTCGCCGTGCACCGGCATGGCGTTGGTGGGGCGCACCGCGTTGTACAGGTACAGCAGCTCGCCGGCGGACGCGTGACCCGAGACGTGCACCTTGGCGCTCTGCTGCGTCACGACGGTCGCGCCGCGCTTGGCGAGGCCGTTGACGACCGCGAACACCGAGTTCTCGTTGCCGGGGATCAGCGACGACGCGAGCACGACGAGGTCGTTGGCGCGGATGTTGATCTGACGGTGCTCGCCGCGGGCCATCCGCGACAGCGCCGACAGCGGCTCGCCCTGCGAACCCGTGGACACGAGCACGAGCTTGTCGTCGGGCAGGTTCGCGGCGGTGTCGATGTCGACGACCAGGCCGTCCGGCACCGAGAGGTAGCCGAGGTCCTGCGCGATCTGCATGTTGCGGACCATCGAGCGGCCGACGAACGCGACGCGGCGGTTGTACCGCTTGGCGACGTCGACGACCTGCTGGATGCGGTGCACGTGACTCGCGAACGACGCGACGATCACGCGCTGCGTGGCCTTGCCGATGACGTTGTCGAGCACGCCGCCGATTTCGCGTTCGGGCGTGACGAAGCCGGGCACCTCGGCGTTGGTGGAGTCGACGAGGAACAGGTCGACGCCCTCGTCGCCGAGGCGGGAGAAACCGGCCAGGTCGGTGAGGCGGCCGTCGAGCGGCAACTGATCGAGCTTGATGTCACCGGTGTGCAGCACGACACCGGCCGACGTGCGGATCGCGACCGCGATCGCGTCCGGGATCGAGTGGTTGACCGCGAAGTACTCGCACTCGAACGGGCCGTGGGTGGTCCGCTCGCCCTCGGTGACCTCGATGAGGTTGGGGCGCTGCCGGTGCTCGCGGCACTTGGCCGCCACCAGCGCGAGGGTGAACTTGGAGCCGACGATCTTGATGTCGGGGCGCAGGCGCAGCAGGAACGGAATCGCGCCGATGTGGTCCTCGTGACCGTGCGTGAGGACGACGGCCTCGACGTCACCCATCCGGTCCTCGATGTACCGGAAGTCCGGGAGGATCAGGTCGACGCCGGGCTGCTGGTCCTCGGGGAACAGCACGCCGCAGTCCACGATCAGCAGCTTGCCCTGGTGCTCGAAGACGGTCATGTTGCGACCGATCTCGCCGATGCCACCGAGGGCGACGACCCGCAGGCCGTTCTTCGGCGCCTTCGGCGGGAGGCCGAGCCGATCGGTCGGGTCGGCCGCCACGGGCGCGGGGGCCTTCGACCGCTGAGCCTTCTTGGCCGGCGACTTCCGGGCGGCAGCCTTCTTCGGAGCTGGCTGCTCGGGGGCGGACCGCTTCGGGGCGGCCTCGCTCCCGGACTTCACCGACTGCGCGGGCTTCTCGGCCGCGGAAGCCGGGGCGGTCTGTTCGGCCGCCGGGGTCGGCGGGCCGGCCTGACGGGAGGCGCTACGACGACGTGTGGGACGGGTCATGCGAGCACCCCCGCAGCGTGCAGGTCGGCAGCCAGGATGTCGATCTGCTCGGTGGTGGGCGCGACCTGGGGCAGGCGCGGCTCGCCGACGTCGATACCCATCAGTCGCAGGCCCGCCTTCGACGCGCTCACGCCGCCGAGACGCGCGACGGAACGGTTCACCGGGACGAGGCTCAGATTGATCTCCTGGGCCTTGGCGATGTCGCCCTCCCCGAACGCGGTGTGCAGCGCGCGCAGGCGCTCGGGCACCAGGTGGCCGATGACGCTCACGAATCCGACGGCGCCGACGGACAGCCACGGCAGGTTGAGCGGGTCGTCACCCGAGAAGAAGTCGAGGTCGGTGGTGCCGATCAGTTCGGCGCCGGCGTTGAGATCACCCTTGGCGTCCTTCACCGCGAGGATGCGCGGATGGTCGGCGAGACGGCGAATCGTCTCCGTCTCGATCGGCACCACGGAGCGGGGTGGAATGTCGTAGAGCATCACCGGCAGATCCGTGGCATCGGCGACGGCCGTGAAGTGGGCGTACAGGCCGGCCTGCGGCGGGCGCGAGTAGTACGGCGTGACGACGAGCAGTCCGTGTGCGCCCGCGCGGGCGGCGTCACGAGCCAGTTCGACGCTGTGCGCGGTGTCGTTGCTGCCGGCACCGGCGACGATCTTGGCGCGGTCGCCGACGGCGTCGATGACGGCCCGCAGCAGCTCGAGCTTCTCGTCCTCGGTGGTGGTGGGCGATTCGCCGGTGGTTCCGGCCAGTACCAGTCCGTCGCAGCCGTTGTCGACAAGGTGGGTGGCCAGCCGTACGCCGGCGTCCACGTCCAGCTTGCCGTCCTTGGTGAACGGGGTCACCATCGCCGTGAGGACGGTGCCGAACGGACGCTCGACGGAAGCAGCTGAATCACCGTAGGTCATGGTCAGAAGGCTACCCGGTCTGCGTTACAGACTTGAACACCACGGCACCCTCGAGGGGTGAGTCCGTCAGCCGACCGTACCGAACTCGCTCGTCGCGACCTCCGAACCGTCGGGCAGCGTGACGATTTCGAAGTCTCCGAACACATTCGGCGCGGCGCTCCGGAGCTGACGCAGACACTCGACGGCGACTCGGCGGATCTCGACATCGGCGTGTTCGGTGGCCCGCATCTCGACGAAATGTCGCCACGCCCGGTAGTTCCCGGTGACCACGACGCGCGTCTCGGTGGCGTTGGGCAACACCGACCGCGCTGCCTGACGCGCCTGCTTGCCGCGTACCGGCGCATTGGGCACATCGGCGAGCTTCTCCTCGAGCGCCGCCAGCAGTTCCGTATACGCCTCACGGCTGGCCTCGGTCGCCTTCGCGAACAACGCCTCGAGCCGCTCGTCACCGGCGATGGCGGGCGGGACGACCACGTTGGCGTCGTTCTCCCGCACGAATCGCTGCGACAGTTGCGAGTAGGAGAAGTGCCGGTGCCGGATCAACTCGTGCGTGCAGGACCGGGAGATCCCGGTGATGTAGAAGCTGACGCTGCCGTGTTCGAGGACCGACAAGTGGCCCACCTCGAGCAGGTGCCGCAAATACCCGGCGTTGGTGGCGGTGCGGGGGTTGGGCTTGGACCAACTCTGGTAGCAGGCTCGCCCGGCGAACTCGGCGAGGGCCTCGCCGCCGTCGGCGTCGGTCTCCCAGGGGATGTCGTCGGGCGGGAGGAAGTCCGTCTTCGCAATGAGCTGCACCTTCAAGGACACCGCTTGCCGCACCGCACACCCTTCCTCGGTCCTGACCCCACCGGGAACCACAGAACCGCACCCTAGCCCCCGCCGCGTCGGCGGGTCGAGTGAGTCTGCTCAAACGCCACCCCGCAGGTGCCTGGACGGTGTATCAACTGGGTGTACACCGTGTCAGCCGCGGTCGCGGCTCGGCATCCGATCTCGAGAAGGAGCGTCCCGTGGTCCATGCCCCAACCCGCGTCCGCGTGATTCGCGCGGCAGCCGCTCTCACCGCCGGTGCTGCACTGTTCGTCGGCGGACCGGTCGGCGCCGCGCTGGCCGCACCGACGACGGTCGCCGCGGCCGACATCGACCACTCGCTCCACCTCGAAGGCGCGCCGAACGCGCGCGACGTGGGCGGGTACACCACCGTCGACGGCAGGACCGTCCGGACCGGCATGGTGTTCCGCACGGACGCGCTCGACAAACTGACCCCGGCGGACCTCGCCGCGCTCGAAGGCCAGGACGTCAAGGTGGTCGACGACCTGCGCACGGTGTACGAGCGGATTCTGCAGCCCGACCGGTTACCCGCCGGCGCGACGGCGAACTGGTACGACGTGCTCGGCCAGGCGCCGATCGAGACGATGGTCGACCTCCGGTCGGCGTACGTCGCATTCATCGACGCCCCCGGCGCCGACGAGGCGTTCGCGGCCGTGCTGCGCGACATCCGCGACACCGACGGCGCCGTGCTGTACCACTGCAGCGCCGGCAAGGACCGGACCGGCTGGACCACCGCGGTGCTGCTGACGATCCTCGGCGTGGACCGGGAAACGGTGAACGCGGACTACATGCTGACGAACCAGTACGTCGACGACAGCGGCTCGAGCATCACCGCCTCGCTCGGCGGCGGCGGAGTGAAGCAGGAGTGGCTCGACACCGCGTTCGCCACCGCCGAGCAGAGGTACGGCAGCTTCGACAACTACGTGCGCCAGGGTCTCGGCCTGACCGACAACGACATTGCGGCGTTGAAGGCCAAACTCCTCGTCTGACATCACCAACCGTCAGTGTGACGCCATTTCGACGATTGACTGACGTCAACAATGGCGTCACACTGACTTCATGGATCTCACCGAGTACACAGCCCGATTGCGTGACGACCTCGCCGCGGCGGCGGCCCTCGGAGACGAGGACACCCAGCGGATCGCCCAGGCCCTTGCAGGCGCGGTGGAGCGCTCGGCACAGCTGATGCTGGTGTCGGCGCTGTCCGATCTCGCCCGCGAGGCTTCCGACGAGCTCGGCGACCGCACCCTCCACGTTCGTTTCGACGGGACGGACGTCGCGGTCGCGGCGACCCGGCGCCGCCCCGAACCGGGCGACACACCGCCGAGCGACGCCTCCGACACCTACCGCACCATCGAGGACGTCACGGGCGACATCAGCCGCGTGACACTGCGATTGGTCGACCAGATCAAGTCGCGGGCCGAGGAAGCCGCCCTGCAGGACGGGATGTCGCTCAATTCGTGGGTCTCCCAGGCGGTTCAGGGCGCCCTCCGGGATCAGATGCGCCGCAGTCGCCCCGACGACGCCTGAGTCGTTTCCCCTCCACGCGCGCCGACCTGCGGTGATCCCGGCCCCGAGAATGGTCTAATTGCGTCTCATCGTTCACGGGGTAGAGGGAGTGCAGAGCATGGCTGTTTCCGGGGCCAAGGAGTTCGAGGTCAAGGCCGCACCGGCCGACGTCATGGCAGCGATCGCGGCCGTGGACCGGCTTCCCGAATGGTCGTCCGCTCACAAGAAGGTCATCGTCGAGAGCACCCATCCGGACGGCCGCGCGCACCGCGTGCGGATGACCGTGTCGATCATGGGCATCAACGACGAACAGGTCGTCGACTACTCGTGGGACGGCGACACCGGAATGTCCTGGACGCTGGTCGAGAGCACTCAGCAGAACAGCCAGGATGGCGCGTACACCCTCACCCCAAAGGGCGACGGCACGCTGGTGAAGTTCGAGCTCACCGTCGACCCGAAGATCCCGCTGCCGGGCTTCATGCTGAAGAAGGCACGGAACATGGCACTCGACACCGCCAGCAAGGGCCTCACCAAGTTCGTCGACGGCAAGTAGGCCGGGCACCGACGTGGGTCCCCTCGTCCGGGTCGCGGCAGCGGCGACGGCACTGATCGTGATCGCGGTGACCGCCGGCTGCGGCAGCACGGTCCGCGGCACCGCGGTCGCCGAGCCGTTCGCGCCGACCACCGACAACCCCGACCCCTCACTGGGGATCGAGGGGATCACGGTCATCGAGTACCCGGTGGGTCTCCACGTCCGGTCGCAGCAGCGTGTCGCGTACGACCGGACTCCCCCGTTCGGCGGACCGCACGACGCGGTGTGGGCGGACTGCAACGGAACCGTCTACGACGCACCGATCCGCAGCGAGAACGCGGTCCACTCACTCGAGCACGGCGCGGTGTGGATCACGTACGACCCGAAACTCGTCACCGGCACGGACCTCGCCCGGCTCGTCGGTCGCGTCGAGGGGCAGCCGTATCTCATGATGTCGCCGTACCCGGACCTGTCGGTCCCGATCTCGCTGCAGTCGTGGGGCCACCAACTGGTGGCCGACGGCCCGTCGGACTCGCGGATCGATCACTTCGTCGAGGCACTTCGCTTGAACCGCAACACGTTTCCGGAACCGGGCGCGACGTGCTCAACCCTGCCGGACGTGTTCGACGTCGACAACCCTCCGCCGTTCCAGGCCGGGCCGCCGGATCGGTCGTCGCCCGACACGGTTCCGATGAACTGAGGCGGTCAGAGGTCCCCGGCGACGGTGACCGCGACGGTCGCGCCCAGCTCGTAGCAGCGCTCGCGGACGTGCGCGTCGATCGGCCCCGTGATCTCCAGGATCTGCGCGGCCTGCGTCAGTTCCAGCCCGGTGACGATCTTCTGCACCGACTTCACCGCGCCGGCGGTGTCGTTGTTGCCGTGCACCCACAGCCCGTACGGACGCCCGGCCACGGCATCGAGGCACGGGTAGTAGACGGTGTCGAAGAAGTGCTTGAGTGCCCCGGACATGTAACCGAAGTTCGCGGACGTCCCGAACACGTAGCCGTCGGCGCCGAGGACGTCGACGGCGGTCGCGTGCAGCGCCGGCACCGAGCGCACCGTGACGCCGGTGATCTCGGGGTCGCGAGCACCGGCGAGCACCGCCTCGAGCAACTCGCGCGTCGCCGGGGAAGACGTGTGGTGCACCACCAGTAGGGTCTTCTCCGCCTGCCCCGGCGACGCGTCAGCCATCGCGGTCAGCCTTCGCGCTCGAGCTTCTCGAGCGACACGGCGCGTCGCATCGTGTCGCGCGCGCGGCCGCGGTCGCCGGCGTAGTCGTAGGCCCGCGCGAGGCGGTACGAGTTGCGCCAGTTGTCGGGATCGGCTTCCCACTCCTGCTTGACCTGTGCGAACAACGCGTCGGCGGCGTCACGTTCGATCCGGCCGGACGGGCGGCGCGGCAGATCGTCGACGTCGAGCTCGAGGCCCTCGTCGTGCATCCGACGGGCCAGGTGCTGGTGTGCGAGCCCGGACCGGATGGTCGCGACGACCATCCACACGCCGAGCAGTGGCAGGACGAGCACGGCGATGCCGAGGACGACCGGGACGGCACGACCGTCCTGGATCAGCGCGATGCCACGCTGCCCGAGCAGCACGAAGTAGAACGCGAGGGCGACGACGATCGCCGCGATCGCGGCGACCACACGGGTGGACTGGTTCTTCACAGGTCGAGCAGGGGGTCGATACCGACGGTGAGGCCCGGGCGCTGCCCGATCTCGCGGACGCCGAGCAGCACGCCGGGGGCGAACGAGTTCCGGTCGATCGAGTCGTGCCGGATCGTCAGGGTCTCGCCCTGCGTGCCGAGCAGCACCTCCTGGTGCGCGACCAGACCGGCCAGGCGTACCGAGTGGACGCGCACGCCGTTCACGTCGGCACCGCGGGCACCCTCGAGTTCGGTGGTGGTGGCGTCGGGGCTGGGTCCGCGACCGGCCTTCTCCCGCGCCTCGGCGATGAGTGCGGCGGTGCGGTACGCGGTGCCCGACGGCGCGTCGGCCTTGTTCGGGTGGTGCAGCTCGATGACCTCGACCGAGTCGAAGAAGCGTGCCGCGGCGGCCGCGAACCGCATCGACAGCACCGCGCCGATCGCGAAGTTCGGGGCGATCAGCACACCGACGCCCGGCTTCTCGGCCAGCCATGACCGCACCTGCGCGAGGCGGGCGTCGTCGAACCCGGTGGTGCCGACCACGGCGTGAATGCCGTTGGCGATCAGGAACTGCAGGTTGTCCATGACGACGTCGGGGTGGGTGAAGTCGATGACGACCTGTGCGCGCTCGTCGACGAGGTGCTCGATCCGCTCCCCCTGATCGACACCGGCCACCAGTTCGAGGTCGTCGGCCTGCTCGACGGCCTCGCACATCGCGCGGCCCACCTTGCCCTTCGCACCGAGAACACCGACCCTGATGGGTGCTGCTGAAGTCACTTCCACGCTCCGTCCGATCCCGTCGATTCCTTGGGGGAAAGCCTACGGTGCGCCGACCGGTGCCGGACACCGGGACGGGAACAGTCACCGGCGAACAGCGGTGATGAACTGGCTGGACCGCATGGGGTCCTGGTCGGGATTCTCCAGGGTCCGGCCCCACTGCTCCGCGACGTCGGCCGATCGGATCACCTCGACGTCCCACCCGTGCCCCGAAAGCCACTCGGCGGGGCCGAAGTCCGGCTCGTCCGGCCACAGCGCCTCCATGTCGATCCCGAAACGCTTGTTCATGTCGTGGAACTGCGGTTCCTGCAGCATGCCCCGGACGTCGTCGACGTGCTCGATACAGATCCGACTACCCGGCGTCGACAACTCGGTGACCGATCCGAGCAACTGCTCCTTCGCCAAATTCGGCAGGAACGGCATCAGGCCCTCCGCGAGCCACGCCGACGGTCGGGTGCGATCGAAACCCTTGTCCCGCAAGGGAACCACCCATGGCTCCCGAAGATCCACCGCGACGACCCGCCGATCGGACCGCGGGGTCGCGCCCTGCTCGGTCAGAACCTCACCCTTGAACGAGAGCACCTTCGGCGCGTCCAACTCGTAGACAACTGTCCCCGGCCGCCAGTCGAGGCGGTAGGCCCGCACGTCGAGACCGGCCGCCAGCAGCACCACCTGGTCGATTCCGGCCTCACCGGCGGCGGCGAAGTACTCGTCGAAGTACCGCGATCGCACACCCATGTAGTTCGCCATCGATTCCCACGGGATCCCGAGGTCCTCGGCCGCATCCAGTCGCGTCGGCATCGGCACCGGGGGCGCTGCCGCCTCCACGAACGCCTCCGCATACGGGTCCGAGACCAGACCGCCTTCGCGGTGCGTCTCCATCGCGCGTCCCGCCGCGACACCGAGCGCCGTGATCCCCACGCCGGTGACGATGTCCCATTCCGCCAGTTCGTTCATATTCCGTCAGCCCCGTCCATCGCCGTCGACCTCGGCATCGAGGGCGAGGGGGGCCTCCCGCCCGAATCGTCGCAAGCCTGCCGCATCGGGCCCCACGGCACCTCATCGCGGCCGCGAACAATCGGGAAGAACGGTTGCCGCGCAACACCTTCCGGCACCGCCCATGCCGCCGGCCGTCGACGGCAGGATGAATCCGACCGCCCGGACCGACTCGATCTCCACAGGCAGGTGCCCCGGGCCCACCACCACGAATGCGGTCGCCATCCCGGCGAGTACAACCATTCCCGACCACCGCCGACATCGTTCCCCCGTGCCGCCATGCTACGCGCCGGACCGGGCGCCGAACCCGACGATCTGCCTCACTCGAACATGATCACCTGACGCAACGCCGTGCCGTCGGCCAGCGCATCCATGCCCGCGTTGATGTCGTCGAGGGCGATCCGCGACGAGATGAGCCTCTCCACCGGGAGACGACCCCGACGCCACAGATCGGCGTAGACGGGGATATCGCGGGCCGGCACGGCCGAACCGAGGTAGCTGCCGACGATCGTGCGTGCCCCCGCCACGAGGGACAGCGGCGAGATCGACGCCCGCGCGTCCGGCGCCGGCAGACCCACGGTCACCGTCGTGCCGCCGGGCGCCGTCGCCGACACTGCGGCCTCGAAGGCCCGCGCGTTGCCGGCAGCCTCGACGACGACGTCCGCAACCACCCCCTGCTCCGCCAGCTCTCGCGGGGTGAGCACCCGGGTTGCACCGAGTTCGACTGCGGTAGAGAGCTTCTCCGCGACCGCATCGACCCCGATGACCTCGCCGACGCCGGAGGCGACGGCCGTGAGGATCGCGGCCATGCCGACGCCCCCGAGGCCGACCACCAGGACGGACTCTCCTTCGTGCGGACGTCCCGCGTTGAGCACCGCGCCGCCACCGGTGAGCACCGCGCAGCCCAGGACGGCGGCGATCTCGGGCGGGACGTCGTCGTCGACGGGCACCACCGAGTGGCGATTCACCACCGCATGGGTGGCGAACCCGGATACGCCGAGGTGATGGTGCACGATCGAGCCGCCGCGATGCAGGCGGCGTTCACCACCGAGCAGCGTGCCCGCGTTGTTCGCCGCACCGCCCACCGTGCACGGCATCCGGCCGTCGGTCGCACATCCGGCGCACTCGCCGCACCGCGGCAGGAAGGTCATGACGACCCGCTGTCCTTCGACCAGGTCGTCGACGCCCCGGCCCAGTGCCTCGACCCGACCGGCCGCCTCGTGACCGAGCAGCATCGGCACGGGCCGCACGCGACTGCCGTCGACGACGGACAGGTCGGAATGGCACAGTCCCGCGGCCTCGATGCGGACCAGGACCTCGCCCGGTCCGGGCGGATCCAGGTCGAGATCGGTGACCACGATGGGGGCCGATACGGCATACGGCCGCGGCCGCGCGATCTCCTCGAGCACCGCTCCACGAATCCGCATTCCGCTCCCCTTCCCCGGCGGTCACCGGGATGTCAGACCACTACTGGACGATCCCCCGAACCGATGCGGGCAGGTCCCGCTTGCGCCGGTACGGCCCCACCACCGCGGCCGCGAACGGCCGCTGGAGCAGGACCCGGGCGACGTCGCGCACCTCGTCGGTGGTGACCTCGTCGATGCGCGCGAGGGTCTCCGACACCGACTGGTGGTTGCCGTAGTTCAGTTCGCTGCGGCCGATCCGGGTCATCCGAGAACCCGAATCCTCCAGCCCCAGCACCAGCGAGCCCCGCAGCGAGCCCTTCGCGCGGGCGCACTCGGCGTCGGTGATGCCGTCGGACGCGACGTTCGCGAGCACCTCGCGGATCAGGGTCGCCACCTCGCCGAGGTTCTCCGGCTGGCAGCCGGCGTACACCGAGAAGGCGCCGGTGTCGGCGAAGGTGTCCACCCCCGAGTACACCGAGTAGGCGAGCCCGCGTTCCTCCCGGATCTCTTGGAACAGGCGAGAACTCAGACCTCCGCCCACCGCGGCGTTGAGCACCGACAAGGGCCAGCGATGACCCTCGTGGCGACCGAACGCCCGCACGCCCAGCGCCAGGTGTGCCTGCTCGCTGTCGCGTTTCGTCAGGCTCAGCGTCGGCGCGGTCCGCAGCCGGATCGCACCCTCGCGCCGTGGTGCGGGTGATGCGGACCGGTCCAGGTGCCCCACGAAGGCCCGGCGCACCAATTCCACGACGTGCTCGTGTTCGACGTTGCCCGCGACCGCGACCACCATGCGGTCGGGTGTGTAGCGGCGGACGTGGAACGAATGCAGCTGGGTGCGGGTCATCGACTCGATCGACTCGATGCTGCCGATCACCGGCCGGCCCACGGGGTGGTCACCGAACAGCGCGGTCAGGAACGCGTCCCCGAGAAGATCCTCCGGGTCGTCGTCGCGCATCGAGATCTCCTCGAGCACCACTTGACGCTCGACGTCGACGTCGACCGACCGGCACCGTCCGCGCAGCACGACGTCGCTCACGAGATCCACCGCGAGCGGCAGGTCGTCGTCGAGGACGTGCGCGTAGAAGCAGGTGTGCTCCTTGGACGTGAACGCATTGAGTTCGCCGCCGACCCCGTCCATCATCTGAGCGATGTCGAGCGCCGAGCGGGTGGGGGTGGACTTGAACAGCAGGTGTTCGAGGAAGTGCGCGGCGCCGGCCACGGTGGGCTGCTCGTCGCGTGATCCGACGCCGACCCAGACGCCGATGGACGCCGAACGCACACCCGGGACGTGTTCGGTGACCACCCGGAGGCCGCCGGGAAGCTCCGTGCGCTGCACGCCGGTGCGGGGATGCGGATCGAGAGCGGAGCCGGGTCGGGCCTTCAGGGGCTTCGCGCGAAGGGATTGAGCCATGTGGCGGTTCGTGTTTCCTTAAGTCCGGACGATGTCCCGAAAACCTCGGAAGGTGCGGTGAACGTCGATCCACGATACACCCGGGTAAAGGTCCGGCCCCGCACGGACGAACCGTGCGGGGCCGGACCCGGTACTGCTGTGGCCGACCTACTCGGCGGCGGCGTCACCCTCGGCGGAATCAGCAGGCGCGCCCGCTGCATCGTCTTCGACGGGGATCAGCGAGATCTTGCCGCGGTTGTCGATGTCGGCGATCTCGACGCGGAGCTTGGAGCCCACGTTGACGACGTCCTCGACCTTGGCGATCCGCTTGCCGTTGCCCAGCTTGGAGATGTGCACCAGTCCGTCGCGGCCCGGGAGCAGCGAGACGAACGCACCGAAGGCGGTGGTCTTGACGACCGTGCCGAGGAAACGCTCGCCCACCTTGGGCAGCTGCGGGTTGGCGATGGCGTTGATCTTGTCGATCGCAGCCTGCGCGGACGGGCCGTCCGCGGCACCGACGTACACCGTGCCGTCATCCTCGATCGAGATGTTGGCGCCGGTCTCCTCGGTGATCGAGTTGATCATCTTGCCCTTGGGGCCGATGACCTCACCGATCTTGTCCACGGGGACCTTGATGGTCGTGATGCGCGGCGCGAACGGGCTCATCTCGTCCGGGGTGTCGATGGCCTCGGCCATGACCTCGAGGATCGTGGTGCGGGCGTCGTGCGCCTGCGACAGCGCGCCGGCCAGCACCTTCGAGGGGATGCCGTCGAGCTTCGTGTCGAGCTGCAGGGCGGTGACGAAGTTCTTCGTGCCCGCGACCTTGAAGTCCATGTCGCCGAAGGCATCCTCGGCGCCGAGGATGTCGGTGAGCGCGACGTAGCGGGTCTCGCCGTCGACCTCGTCGGAGACCAGGCCCATCGCGATACCGGCGACCGGAGCCTTCAGCGGCACACCGGCGTTGAGCAGCGACAGCGTCGAGGCGCAGACCGAGCCCATCGAGGTGGAACCGTTGGAGCTCAGTGCCTCCGAGACCTGACGGATGGCGTACGGGAACTCTTCCTGGCTGGGCAGCACCGGCATGAGCGCGCGCTCGGCGAGGGCGCCGTGCCCGATCTCGCGACGCTTCGGCGAGCCCACGCGACCCGTCTCACCGGTGGAGTACGGCGGGAAGTTGTAGTGGTGCATGTAGCGCTTGCTGGTCTCGGGGCCCAGCGAGTCGATCTGCTGCGCCATCTTGACCATGTCCAGGGTGGTGACGCCCATGATCTGGGTCTCGCCACGCTCGAACAGCGCGGAACCGTGCGCACGCGGGATCACGGCGACCTCGGCGGACAGCGACCGGATGTCGGTGATGCCACGGCCGTCGATGCGGAACTGGTCGCGCAGGATGCGCTGGCGCACAAGCTTCTTGGTCAGCGAGCGGAACGCAGCGCCGATCTCCTTCTCGCGGCCCTCGAACTGCGGAGCGACCTGCTCGAGCACGTCGACCTTGACCTCGTCGGTCTTGTCGTCGCGCTCCTGCTTGCCGGCGATGGACAGCGCGGCCGTGAGCTTCTCGGTCGCGGCGGCCTCGACGGCGGCGAAGACGTCGTCCTGGTACGCCGGGAACAGCGGGAACTCACCGGTCGGCTTGGCAGCCTTCTCGGCCAGCTGCTGCTGGGCCTGGCACAGGCGAGCGATGAACGGCTTGGCGGCCTCGAGGCCCTCGGCCACGATCGCCTCGGTGGGCGCCTGCGCGCCGCCGTCGATGAGCTCGATGACGTTCTCGGTGGCCTCGGCCTCGACCATCATGATCGCGACGTCGGCGTCGTCACCGGAGCCGGAGACGACGCGGCCCGCGACGACCATGTCGAACACCGCGGTCTCGAGCTGCTCGACCGTCGGGAACGCGACCCACTGGCCCTTCTTGTTGTCCTCGGACGTGATGAGCGCGACACGCACGCCACCGACGGGACCGGAGAACGGCAGACCGGCGATCTGAGTGGACGCGGAAGCGGCGTTGATCGCGACGACGTCGTACAGATCCTTGGGATCGAGGCTCAGGACCGTCACGACGACCTGGATCTCGTTGCGCAGGCCGTCGACGAACGACGGGCGCAGCGGCCGGTCGATCAGACGGCAGGTCAGGATCGCGTCGGTGGAGGGACGGCCCTCACGACGGAAGAACGAGCCGGGGATGCGGCCCGCGGCGTACATGCGCTCCTCGACGTCCACCGTCAGGGGGAAGAAGTCGAAGTGCTCCTTGGGCTGCTTGCTGGCCGAGGTGGCCGACAGCAGCATGGTCTCGTCGTCGAGGTAGGCGACGACGGCGCCGGCGGCCTGCTGAGCAAGGCGACCGGTCTCGAAACGAATGGTGCGGGTGCCGTAGCTCCCGTTGTCGATGACGGCGGAGGACTCGAACACGCCCTCTTCGACCTCGATTGCGGAATTTGCGGAATTCGCGGAATTCTCTGTCATTTCTTTTCTTCTCTTCCCTCTCGTCTTTTGCCGTATCCGCATGGGCGCCGCGACCCTCCTGGTCGCGGCTGCGCACCCCTCACAGTGCGGAGGCGGCCATCGATCGAAGCCTGCCGGATTGCATCCGGAGGGCCACTACCGAAGACCGACGCCACGGCTGCAGGCGCGGGCGGCGGGGGTGGTGCAAACACCGATAGCCAACGAGGCTCAGTCTAAGCATCGACTATGCAAGCCTCGCTGGCTATCGGTGAGGTCGGCGAGCCAACTCGCCGTGTGACCGTCTTATCGGCGCAGGCCGAGACGCTCGATGAGCGAACGGTAGCGGGCGATGTCGACCTTCTGGACGTACTTGAGCAGACGACGACGGCGTCCGACCAGCAGCAGCAGGCCGCGGCGGGAGTGGTGGTCGTGCTTGTGCATCTTCAGGTGCTCGGTGAGATCGACGATGCGCTTGGTGAGCATGGCCACCTGCGCCTCCGGCGAACCGGTGTCGGTCTCGTGCAGTCCGTACTCGCCGAGGATCTGCTTCTTCTGCTCGGTGGTCAATGCCACTTGGTGCACTCCTGTAACTGACGTCCGCGTGAATGGAAATCGGAGATTCCGGCTCGCACCGGACCCCCGACGGGTGCGGCCGCCGCGAACCGCAGCACACACCAGCGGGAAATCCTACCAGGTACGGCGCCTCGGTCAGTACTCGGCAGCCTCGGTGAGGATCTTGCGGGCCTTCTCGGCGTCGCGGCCCATCTCCTCGATCAGCGCGTCCACCGAGTCGAACTTCTCCATGCCTCGAACGCGCTCGACGAAGTCGACCGCGACGTGCTGGCCGTACAGGTCGGCCTCCCGGTCGAGCACGAATGCCTCGACGGTGCGGGTACGGCCGGAGAAGGTCGGGTTGGTACCCACCGAGACAGCCGCCTGGTAGCGCTGTCCCGGCTCCACCGTGCCCTCGACCGGGCCGGCGCCCAGGACGGTGAACCACGCCGCGTACACGCCGTCCGCGGGAATCGCCGAGTACATCGGCGGTGCGATGTTCGCGGTCGGGAAGCCGAGCCCACGCCCACGACCGTCGCCGTGCACGACGACGCCTTCGACGCGGTGCGGGCGTCCGAGCGCCTCCGTGGCCGCCGCGACGTCTCCCGCGTCGACGCACGAGCGGATGTAGGTCGAGGAGAAGGTGACGGCGTGCTCGGCGAGCAGGTTCACACCGTCGACGGCGAATCCGAACCGCGCGCCCGTCTCACGGAGCAGGTCGACATTGCCGGCCGCCTTGCGACCGAACGTGAAGTTCTCGCCGACGACGACCTCTGCGACATGCAGACGCTCGACCAGGATCTCGTGGACGTACCGCTCGGGAGAGAGCTTCATGAACTCCGTCGTGAAGGGCATGACGCAGAAGACGTCGATTCCCAACTCCTCGGCCAACTCGGCCCGCCGCGGCAGCGTCGTCAGCTGCGCCGGGTGACTACCCGGGCGCACGACCTCCGCCGGATGCGGATCGAATGTCATGAGGACACTGGGAATTCCACGCTCACGAGCCGCGCCGACCGCGCGGGAAATCAGTTGCGCGTGCCCACGGTGCACGCCGTCGAAAACGCCGATCGTCAGGACACAACGCCCCCAGTCCGCCGGCACATCGTCCAGACCTCGCCATCTCTGCACAGGTGGCAGCCTACGGCCACTGCGGACGCCGGTCACGTTCGGACCGACTCTGCGGTGCGAATCCGCTGATCATGTTGCGCGATCAACGAACCGGTCGGCGACTCCGGTGTCCGCTGTGCGCACGGCAGCGGTGTGTCCGACGGGATGTTGATGTGTGTCCCGGGTGACTGTTGCCTAAGCTCGTAACCGTGGCCACGCAGAAGTCAGACGTAACCCCTCCGAGCGAGGTGACCCGCCCGGAGACCTTGTCGTCGGTGGCGCAGGACTACCTCAAGGTGATCTGGACGGTCCAGGAATGGTCGCGCGAGCGGGTGTCGACCAAGCTGCTGGCCGAGCGGATCGGCGTCTCGGCATCCACCGTCTCGGAGGCCATCCGCAAGCTGTCCGACCAGGGTCTGGTCGACCATGCCCGGTACGGTTCGATCGCGCTGACCGACGCCGGCCGGTCCGCGGCCGTGTCGATGGTGCGCCGGCACCGGCTCATCGAGACGTTCCTCGTCAACGAACTCGGGTACGGCTGGGACGAGGTGCACGACGAGGCGGAGGTTCTCGAGCACGCCGTCTCGGACCGCATGATCGACCGGATGGACGCCAAGCTCGGATTCCCCGAGCGCGATCCGCACGGCGATCCCATTCCGGCCGCCGACGGCTCGGTGCCCACGCCGCCGGCCCGCCAGCTCAGCGACTTCCAGGACGGCGATTCCGGGCGCGTCGCCCGCATCTCCGACGCCGATCCGGCGATGCTGCGCTACTTCGACTCGGTCGGGATCGCACTCGACACCGAGATCGCCGTCGTCGAACGTCGCGACTTCGCCGGCACCGTGTCGATCCGGCTCGACGCGCGGCCGGACACCGTCGACCTCGGCAACCCTGCCGCACAGGCCATCTGGCTGGTCTAGGCTCGGCTCACCGCACCACGTCGGGCGGCACACGACCGGAACGAGGTCCGTGATGAACTCAGTCGTCCGTCGGATCGCACGATCGGCCGCGACCGTGTCCGCCATCGGTGCCGTCGCCGTCGCCGGTGCCGGAATCGCCTCCGCGGACGAATGGCCGCCGGTCCCGCCCTACCCCAGCGCCACCGGTCCCGCCGAGTACTACGGCTTCCTGACGCCCACCGACCCGGACTACTGGAATCCGTTCGTCAGCCGCAACCGGCTGACGTCACCCTTCGGCACCAGCACCCGCATCGTGTGCACCGGCTTCCACGGCGTCCTGTCCGAGTGCTGGCAGGCCGACCGCGAGGGAAATCCGCACAAGCTGGTCCACCTGCCGATGGACTACCCCGGATCGATGGGGTCGAACGAGCCCGGTGGCGGGCCGGTGCATTTCGTCTACCCGGGGTTCATTCCGGGCAGCTGAACACCTGCGCTACTGGAGGGTCGCCGGCCGCACCACCATCACCGAACTGGCCCGCTTGCCGCGCTCCTGCAGCAGGGCGATGGTGTGCCCGTTCGGGTCGATCGCCGCGTACACGCCCTTCAACCCGATCGGCTCGAGCCACCGGCCCTGGCTGATCGATTCGGCCTCTTCGGCGGTGATCTGCCGGTGCGGGAACGCTGTCTGTGCGGCCTGGTCGATGTCGAGGCTGACGCCCGGATCGTCCGCGAGCTGGTCCAGGGTGCGGGCATGCTCGAGTGTGAACGGCCCGACGCTGGTGCGTCGCAGCGCCGTCAGATGGCCACCGACTCCGAGCGTCGCACCCAGATCCCGGGCGAGTGCGCGGATGTAAGTGCCGGACGAGCAGTCGACGTCCACGTCGAGGTCGACGAATCCCCCGTCCTCGGACGGCACGTCGCGCCGCGCCAGCACCTCGAAGCGCGAGACCGTCACGGGACGGGCCGCGAGCGTGACCTCCTCACCCGCACGGATCCGGGCGTGAGCGCGCTGACCGTCGACCTTGATGGCGCTCACACTCGCCGGCACCTGCTGGATGTCGCCGGTGAGCTTCGCGACCTCGGCCGCGATCTGCTCGTCGGTCACGGCCGACGCATCCGACGTCGAGAGGACCTCGCCCTCCGCGTCGTCGGTCGTAGTTGCCTGGCCCAGCCGGATCGTCGCGCTGTACGACTTGGTGGTCAATGCCAGCAGGCCGAGCAGCTTGGTCGCCCGCTCCACACCGAGGATCAGCACACCGGTCGCCATCGGGTCGAGGGTTCCGGCGTGGCCCACCTTGCGGGTGTTGAGCAGCTTCCGGCACCGGGCGACCACGTCGTGGCTGGTCATCCCCGCATCCTTGTCGACGATCAGCAGGCCGGCGCCGACGAGGCCGGAGGACGGTTTTTGAGACTTGGACACGTGGTCCGATTCTGCCAGCCGCCGGTCGGATCACCGACTCGGCTCCTACTCAGCTCACCGAGATGGCCGTGACGATCAGCCCGTCCGACACCAGCCAGCGGCCGTCGAAGCTGACCAGCGGCGCTGATCCGTCGGTCGTTCCGCCCGGCACCAGAAGCCTCGAATGGAAGGAGCCCATCGCCCCACCGCCGGCGCTTTCGGTCCCGCCGGTGAACGTGATGTGTGCGTCCTCGAAACCGAGCCAGCGCCGCGTCAGTGGGAACCACGCCTTGTAGGTGGCCTCCTTGGCGCAGAACAGCAGCCGATCCCAGTGCACGACGGCCGGGTCGACGCCGGTGAGCCACTCGCGTTCCTCGGGCAGGCTCACGGCGTCGAGAACGCCGTCGGGCAGTGGCCCGTTCGGCTCGGCGTCGATGCCGACGCTGCGGACCTGCATCGCGTAGCCGAGGACCGCGGCGCGGTAGCCGTCGCAGTGCGTCAGGCTCCCCACGACGCCCCGCGGCCACACGGGAGAACCGTTGTCGCCCCGCAGGATCGGGGCCGGTTCCATCCCCAGGTCCGCCATCGCGAGCCGGGCGCAGTGGCGCGCGCCGATGAACTCGCGGCGGCGCTTCTCGACCGCCTTCGCGATCAGCGACTCCTCCTGCGGATGCGGCTGCAGTCCGGGCGGGTCCTCGAACAGCTCCGCCGAGGCGACACCGGTGGGCAGAATGCGCTCGATCAACCCAGTTCCTCTCAACGCTGCGCTCTCATCCGCTCGTACTCCGCTTCCTGCTCCGCGGTGATCCGAAAGTGTCCGCCGAACTTGTTCAGGGTGCCGGGCGCGTAGTCCGGCACCGGCAGGATCTGGCGCAGCAGCTTGTCGGGCAGGCCGCGGCGCTGCCACTCGCGCGGGTAACCGACGGACACCTCCTCGAACCGCACCCCGTCGTAGTACGTCGTGCGGGGAATGTGGAGGTGGCCGTACACACAGCACACGGCGTTGTAGCGGGTATGCCAGTCCTTGGTCGCCTCGGTGCCGCACCACAGCGCGAACTCCGGGTAGTACAGGACCGCGGTGGGCTCGCGGACCAGCGGGAAGTGGTTGATCAGGACGGTCGGGACCGACGGGTCCAGGGCGTCGAGTCGCTGTCGAGTCTCCTCGATCCGGGCCCGGCACCAGGCGTCCCGGGTCGCGTAGGGCTCCGACGACAGCAAGAACTCGTCGGTGGCCACGACGTTCTTGTCCCGCGCGATGCGCAGGCCGTCGGCCTTGTCGATCGCCCCGGCCGGCAGGAACGAGTAGTCGTACAGCAGGAACATCGGCACGATCGTGGCGGGACCGCCCTCGCCCTCCCACACCGGGTACGGATCCTCCGGCGTCAGCACACCGATCTCGCGGCACATGTCGACGAGGTAGTCGTAGCGGGCTTTCCCGTGCATCTGCACCGGATCCTTGGCGGTGGTCCACAACTCGTGGTTGCCGGGCACCCAGATCACCTTCGCGAAACGACTCTTCAGCAACGTCAGCGCCCAGCGGATGTCGTCGGTCTTCTCCGAGACGTCGCCCGCGACGATCAGCCAGTCGTCGGGCGAGTCCGGGAAGATCTCCTCGGTGATCGGACGATTCCCCCGGTGTCCGACGTGTGTGTCGCTCACCGCCATCAACTTCCCTGCCACACCACTACCCTTTCGTCTCCCGGAACTGGAGATCGGAACCCCCGACGGCCCAGCGGCCCGACGCTGTGCGCCACAACACAGCGAACATCCGCAGCATGAGGAACACAGTAAGCCCCGTCCAGATTCCGGCCAGTCCCCAGTCCCAGGCCAGCGACGCCCAGATGAGCGGGAGGAATCCGACAAGTGCGCAGGCCAGCGTCGCGGTCCGCAGGAACGCGGCATCGCCCGCACCCAGCAACACGCCGTCGAGCGCGAACACCACGCCCGCGACCGGCGTGATGCCGACGAAGAACCACCACGCCACCGCCGCCTGGTCGAGCACGGCGGGATCCTCGGTGAACAGCGCCGGGATCACCGTGTGCCCGGCCGCGAACACCAGGGCCAGCACCATCGCGAACACCGCCGACCAACGCGTCAGACGCCACGCGAGCCGCTTCGCTCCGCGCACGTCGCTGCGGCCCAGTGCGGCCCCCACCAGGGTCTGCGCGGCGATCGCGAGCGAATCGAGCGTCAGCGACACCAGGTTCCACAGCTGCAGCACCACCTGGTGGGCGGCGACGGACGCGGCACCGAACCGCGACGCGACAGCCGCCGCCGACAGGAAGCACGCCTGGAAGGCCAGGCTGCGCAGGATCAGATCGCGGCCGAGGACCATCTGCGCCCGCATGATCCCGGCGCGCGGCCGCAGCGGCACACCAGAGCGCAGCAACGCCACCCCGAACAGCACCGCCGACGTCGCTTGACCCGCGACGTTCGCGATCGCCGACCCGACCAACTCGAGCCGGGGCGCCCCGGCCACGCCGTGCACCAGCAGCACACACAGCACCGCCGAGATCGCCTGCCCCACCAGTACGAACCGCAAGGGCCGCATGGTGTTCTGCACACCGCGCATCCAGCCGTTGCCGGCCATCGCGACCAGAATCAGGGGCGCCCCGAACACCGCGACACGCAGCCATTGCTCCGCCTCGGAGGCAATGTCGCCGGACCCCGCGATCAGCGACGTGATGGGCCCGGCCAGCAGTTGGACGACGGCGACGAGCGCCGCGCCGATGCCGAGGGCCAGCCACGTGGCCTGCACACCCTCCCCGACCGCGTCCCCTTCCCGGCCGGCGCCGTGCATGCGCGACGCCCGCGCGGTGGTCCCGTACGAGAGGAACGTGAGCTGGGTGCTGACCTGGGCGAGGACGAGCCCGCCGACGGCGAGGCCCGCGAGCGCGAGGGCACCGAGATGCCCGACGACGGCGATGTCGAGCAGGAGGTAGAGCGGCTCCGCGGCGAGAACGCCGAGCGCGGGCAGCGCGAGCCCGAGGATCCGGCGGGCCCCGACGTCGGCGCCCTCGGCGATCTCGGTGGTGCGGTCTGTCGTGCCGGTCAAGTCAGCCGAGGGTTTCCTGCAACGCGGCGACGACCGATTCGCTGGTGCCCGTCGCGGTGTAGCCGGCCGCGAACCGGTGCCCGCCGCCCCCGAGCCGTTCCGCGACCGCCGAGACGTCCACCGACTCCTTCGAGCGCAGCGACACCGACCACACGTCCGGCGCGGACTCCTTGAACACCGCCGCGACCTCCGCCTCAGAGGTGGTGCGCACGATGTCGATGACGCTCTCGACTTCCTCGGACCCGAGTCCGGCGGAGTCGGCGCAGCGGATCACCGCGTGCACCAGTCCGCGGCCGTCCGCGGCGTCCGGCACCAGGGCCGCCGACGACAGCACAGAGCCGAGCATCGGCAGCCAGCCGAACGGGTGGGTGTCGAGCAGTCGGCGCGCAATGGCGGCGCCGTCGATGCCGGTGCCGAGCAGTCGCTCGGCGAGGGTGTGTGTGCCCGGCTGCACCCAGCGGAAGCATCCGCTGTCGGTCACGAGTCCGGCGTACAGGCAGTGCGCGAGGTCGGCGTCGATCTCCACACCCCACAGGTCGAATATTTCCGCCAGCACGGCCGTGGTCGCCTCGGCGGACTCGTCGACCAGGTTGAACATCCCGAAACGGGTGTTGGACCGGTGATGGTCGATCACCAGCGACCGCCGCGCCCCGCCCAGACGGGACGCCAGCTTGCCGAGCCGTCCCGTGCTGCCGCAGTCGACGGTGACGAGTAGATCGACGTCCTCGTCGACGGCGTCCGCCGGAACCAGCAGGTGCGTGCCGGGCAGACCCGACATCGACACCGGCAGGTCAGCGGGCGCCGCGAACGACACCTGGACCGGAATTCCCTTGCGCTCGAAGACCATTCCGAGAGCAAGACCGCTACCGATCGTGTCGGCATCGGGTTGGAGGTGACAGAGGATCGTCACCGACGTCGCACCCGCCAGCACCTCGACCGCATCCTGCGCATGCAGGTTCTGCGGGCCGAGGGCCGGGGGCGAGGTTTCCGGGCAGTGGGTCATGGGCGCCGCGGGTCAGTTGTCCTCGGACGAGGACACGTCCCCGGCGGCAGACTCGTCGCCGTCGGCCGCGCGCGACTCCTTGTAGGGGTCGGCGTCGCCCGCCGGCTGCGCGTTCTCCCGGGCACGTGCCACGGCATCGTCCGCGGCGCGCGCACGAGCGAGCAGCTCTTCCATGTGCCGAGCGGTGTCCGGCACGGTGTCCGCGACGAACGTCAGGGTCGGCGTGAACCGCACCCCGGTCCCGGCGCCCACCTTGGAGCGGAGCACACCCTTGGCCTTCTCGAGACCGGCGGCGGCACCCGCGACGTCGGGTTCGGACTCGAGGTCCGCCCCCATCACCGTGTAGTACACGGTGGCGTCGTGCAGGTCGGCCGTGACCTTCGCGTCGGTGATGGTCACGAAGGCCAGACGCGGGTCCTTGATCTCGTGGTCGATCGCCGTCGCGACGATCGTGCTGATTCGCTTAGCGAGCCTGCGTGCGCGTGCAGGATCTGCCATGGCAATCAGTCTCCTCTCTGGGATATCTCCGCCGTCAGCCCGTTAATCCTCGGGGCCGAAAATTCTTCGTCGAACTGCCAGTAACTGCAGTTCCGGTCGTCCAGCGACGTGCCGCTCGCACTGATCCAGCACCTCGTGGACATGATCGACCCCCGAACTGGCCACCGCGACACCGAGCAGGGCCCGCCTGTAGCGGTCCTGCTCGCCGGTCTCGGCAGCTGACACCCCATATCGGCGCAATTCGGTCAGAACCGGTCGGACCAGCGACCGCTTCTCCTTCAATGACCGCACATCGCCGAACAGGATGTCCATCTCGAGCGCACCGAGATACACCAGTCCTCCCTCCGGTGTGAGATGTCGACTACCGGCACAGCCGGAGTGTCCCTCCCCGGTGGCACCAGGCCACCGGGGAGGGACACGTGCGGTGCGACTAGTCCCGCGGCTTCTCGCGAAGCTCGTAGGCCTCGATCACGTCGCCGACCTTGATGTCGGAGTACGTGACGGTCAGACCGCACTCGTAGCCCTCGCGGACCTCGGTCGCGTCGTCCTTCTCCCGCTTGAGCGACGAGATCGTCATGGTCTCGGCGATCACCGCGTTGTCACGGATCAGGCGTGCCTTCGCGTTGCGGCGCACGATGCCCGAGGTGACGAGGCAGCCCGCGATGTTGCCGATCTTCGAGGAGCGGAACATGGCACGGATCTCGGCCTTGCCCAGCGACACCTCCTCGTAGACCGGCTTGAGCATGCCCTTGAGGGCCTTCTCAACCTCGTCGATGGCCTGGTAGATCACCGAGTAGTACCGGATGTCGACGCCCTCGCGGTTCGCCAGCT
Organism: Rhodococcus sp. AG1013; assembly: GCF_003350365.1. NCBI lineage: Bacteria > Bacillati > Actinomycetota > Actinomycetes > Mycobacteriales > Nocardiaceae > Rhodococcus > Rhodococcus sp. AG1013. The sequence goes on along the minus strand of NZ_QQAT01000004.1, from coordinate 181,501 downwards.
CCGTCGCCTTGCCTTCGGCACGGACGTTGAAGCCGATGATGATCGCGTTGGACGCGGACGCCAGGTTGACGTTGGTCTCGGTGATGCCACCGACACCGCGGTCGATCACGCGCAGCTGCACCTCGTCGTCGATCTCGATCCCCATGAGGGCCTCTTCCAGCGCCTCGACGGTGCCGGAGTTGTCGCCCTTGAGGATGAGGTTGAGCTCGTTGTGCTCCTTGAGCGCGGCATCCAGATCTTCCAGGCTGATGCGCTTGCGGCTGCGGGCAGCGAGCGCGTTGCGCTTGCGTGCATTACGCCGGTCCGCGATCTGGCGGGCGATCCGGTCCTCGTCGACCACGAGCAGGTTGTCGCCTGCGCCGGGGACCGACGTGAAGCCGACGACCTGGACGGGACGCGAAGGCAGTGCCTCCTCGACGTCGTCTCCGTGCTCGTCGATCATGCGACGGACGCGGCCGTAGGCGTCGCCCGCGACGATCGAGTCGCCGACCCGCAGGGTGCCGCGCTGGATGAGCACGGTCGCCACGGGACCACGGCCACGGTCGAGGTGCGCCTCGATCGCGACACCCTGGGCATCCATGTCCGGGTTGGCGCGCAGATCCAGGGAGGCATCCGCGGTCAGCAGCACCGCTTCCAGGAGGGCATCGATGTTGGTGCCCTGCTTGGCCGAGATGTCGACGAACATGGTGTCGCCGCCGTACTCCTCGGTGACGAGGCCGTACTCGGTGAGCTGCTGGCGGATCTTGTCCGGGTTCGCCCCCTCCTTGTCGATCTTGTTCACCGCGACCACGATCGGCACGTCGGCCGCCTGGGCGTGGTTGATCGCCTCCACCGTCTGCGGCATGACGCCGTCGTCGGCCGCGACCACGAGAATCGCGAGGTCGGTGGCCTTGGCACCGCGGGCACGCATGGCGGTGAACGCCTCGTGACCCGGGGTATCGATGAACGTCACCAGACGCTCATTGCCGTCCAGCTCGGTCAGCACCTGGTAGGCGCCGATGTGCTGGGTGATGCCACCGGCCTCGCCCTCGCGGACGTTGGCCTTGCGGATCGTGTCGAGCAGGCGGGTCTTGCCGTGGTCGACGTGACCCATGACGGTGACCACCGGCGGACGTGACTCGAGGTCGTCCTCGTTACCGGCATCCTCGCCGTAGGTGAGGTCGAACGACTCGAGCAGCTCGCGGTCCTCGTCCTCCGGGCTGACGACCTGGACGACGTAGTTCATCTCGCCGCCGAGCAGCTCGAGGGTCTCGTCGTTCACCGACTGAGTGGCCGTGACCATCTCGCCGAGGTTGAACAGCGCCTGGACCAGTGCCGACGGGTTCGCGTCGATCTTCTCCGCGAAGTCGGAGAGGGATGCGCCGCGAGCGAGACGGATGGTCTCACCGTTGCCACGGGGCAACCGCACGCCGCCGACGGCGGGCGCCTGCATGGAATCGTATTCCTGACGCTTCTGCCGCTTCGACTTACGACCGCGACGCGGAGCGCCACCGGGGCGACCGAAGGCACCCGCGGCACCGCCGCGACCACCCGGACGTCCGCCGCCGCCACCGGGGCGACCGCGGAATCCACCGGGAGCACCGGCACCTGCACCGGCACCGGGAGCACCGGCACCGGGAGCGCCGCCACCGCGGTAGCCACCGCCGCCACCACCCGGACGACCGCCGGGAGCGCCGGGACGGCCGCCGCCGGGACGACCCGCACCGGGTGCGGGACGCGACGAGCGGGCCGGCATCGCACCGGGACTCGGACGGGGAGGCATGGATCCGGGGCTGGGACGGGGGCCGCCCTGGCCGGGAGCCGGACGCGGGCCACCGGGACCTGCGGCCGGGCGCGGAGCGCCGGGAGCACCCGGACGCGGGGCACCGCCCTGCGGACCCGGACGCGGAGCACCCGGACGCGGGGCACCGGGTGCCGGGCGCGGAGCCGGACGGTCGGCGGGAGCCGAGGAGTACGGGTTGTTACCGACGCGCGGCGGCTTGGGGCCGGGGCGCGGACCACCGGGCTTGGGGCCCGGAGCGGTCGGGGCTGCTGGAGCCGGAGCGGCCGAGGCCGCCGGAGCTGCCGGAGCAGCGGGCGCGGCCGGAGCAGCGGGTGCCTGCGGGGCAGGCTTCGGCGCCGGCGTGGGTGCCGGGCCGGGACGCGGACCGGGCACCTTGGCGGCCGGAGCGCTGGGAGCGGCCGGAGCCGCCGGGGTTTCTGCCGCCGGGGCCGCGGGAGCGGCCGGAGCGGGCTTGGGGCCGGGGCGCGGGGCACCGGGCTTGGGCGCGACCGCACCGGGCTTGGCGGACGGACGCGGAGCACTGTCCGAGCCTTCCGTCTTGCCTTCGGTCTGCGACTTCGCGGACGGGAACGACTCCCGCAGACGACGCGCGACGGGCGCCTCCACCGTGGAGGACGCCGACTTCACGAACTCGCCCTGCTCCTTGAGCCGTGCGAGTAGTTCCTTACTTGTGACACCGAGTTCTTTCGCCAACTCGTGCACGCGGGCCTTGCCTGCCACTGCTCTCCTCTACTGAGAGGTCGAGCGAGCGACTTGCCCGCACGACCTCGGTTATCTCCGATGGACGTTCATCGCTGGTGCTTCACGGTGTGCTCATGAGTGCTTGTGCCTGTTCTCTGAGGTACTGCTCGACATTCCCGAGTGTTGTGCAACCCGAGAGGTCCCGAGTGGTACTACGTCCTGCGTGATCACTGTGCCTGTTTTCACAGGTTCGAATGACCCGCCTTCGATGTCTCGAACATCCCGCCCGGCTCGGTCAGCCGGTCGAGTTCCGAGGAATCCAGACTTCCGGACACCCGTAGTGCTCTGCCGAATGCTCGGCGCCGACCCGCCTCAGCCAGGCACTTCGGGTCGAGGTGCAACCACGCACCGCGCCCTGGGAGCCTTCGCTTCGGATCGGGGGTGAGGACGAATCCACCGGACTCGGCCTCCCGCGCCACGACCCTGAGCAGGTCGGCGGCCAGCCCTTTCTGCCTGCATCCAACGCACGTCCGCACCGGTTCACCGGCTTGGACACGCGTAGACACCGACAGTTCACGCTGAACCATCGACCACTCTACCGCTGTATTGGCGTGAACTCCGCATTCTGTTTCTAAGCACCCGTCGTTTCGCGACCGACCTGTGACTCGGGGCCCGGGGCGGCGTCACTGCGGATGTCGATACGCCACCCGGTCAACCGTGCAGCGAGACGCGCATTTTGCCCCTCCTTGCCGATGGCCAGCGACAGCTGGAAATCGGGGACGACGACCCGCGCAGCCCGCGCATCGGGATCCACCACAGTGACGGACACCACTTTCGACGGCGACAGCGCGTTGCCGACGAACTTCGCCGGATCCTCGTCGTAGTCGATGATGTCGATCTTCTCACCGGCGAGTTCGCTCATGACGTTTCGCACGCGCTGACCCATCGGGCCGATGCACGCGCCCTTCGCGTTCAGCCCCTGCACGCGGGAGTGAACCGCGATCTTGGACCGGTGGCCAGCTTCGCGCGCGACCGCGATGATCTCGACCGAGCCGTCGGCGATCTCGGGAACCTCGAGGGCGAACAACTTGCGGACCAGATTCGGGTGGGTCCGCGACAGCGTGATCTGCGGCCCACGCTGACCCCGGGAGACCCCGACGACGTAGCACTTGATCCGGTCGCCGTGCTCGTAGGTCTCCCCCGGCACCTGCTCGGCCGGCGGGATCAGACCCTCGGCCCCGTTGGCCTCGCTACCGATCCGCACGACGACCATGCCGCGCGCGTTAGCGCGGGTGTCGCGCTGGATCACGCCGCCGACGATCTCACCTTCGTGGGTGGCGTACTCGCCGAAGCTGCGCTCGTGCTCGGCGTCACGCAGGCGCTGGAGGATGACCTGACGAGCCGTGGTCGCGGCGATACGCCCGAAGCCCTCCGGGGTGTCGTCCCACTCCTCGCCGACACGATTGCCGTCCGCATCGACCTCGTGCGCCATGACTCGCACGATGCCGGTCTTGGTATCGACGTCGATACGCGCGTGGGGCTGGTGTCCCTCGGTGTGTCGGTACGCGGTGATCAGAGCCGTCTCGATCGCCGCGATGATCGTGCCCGCGGAGATTCCCTTGTCCGTCTCGATTGCCCGCAGCGCGGCGATATCGATATTCACTTGTCCGACCCTTCTACTTCTTCGTTCGACGCATCCGCGTCCGCAGGTGCGACACGACCCTCCGGGATTCCACCCGCAAGCTCGATCTCCCTCGCATCGGGTCGCGAGAATTCCACCTGCACAACAGCTTTCCTGACATCTTCCAGTTCCACACGACGCACCGTCGGGCCACCCTTGGCCTTGACGACGACATCGACACCACCGTCGGCGAGCCGGCCGATCCGGCCGGTCACGGACTCGGATTCGAGTTCGATCAACGCCTTGCGCCCCTGGGCGCGCCGCCAGTGGCGCTCCTCGGTGAGCGGCCGGTCGATACCCGGCGACGTCACCTCGAGCGTGTACGGGGACTCACCGAAATCCGAGGCGGCGTCGAACACGTCGGAGATGACGTGGCTGAGCCGGGCGACCGCGTCGAGTTCGAGCCCGGCGTCACTGTCGACCATGACGCGGACCGAGCTGTGCCGGCCCGCGAGTGTGATCGTCACATCCTCGAGGTCGTAGCCCTCACGCTCGACAGGTTCGGCGAGAAGCTCGATAACCCTCTCCCTCGACGGCACCGGCATCTGGGACGCTCCTCGCTTCAGTTGTGGTCATCACTGACGTGTGGTGGTCTCACCCTGCGCCGATCGACTTCGTCGTCGCAGGACGGTACGCACCACGAGGTGGACTGTGGAGCATTCAGGGTATCGCGCTTCCGGGGCGTTCGTGACCATGCGGTCCGACGCGACCGGCCGACCATCCGGTCCGATGTGACGGCCCCGCACTTCGCCGCGACCTGCGCGGTGCCGACTATCCGACCGATTCCTGGCACCATGATCGAGTGCGAACGCCCTTTCTCACTCACCCGCTCTCCCGACGCGCCGCGCTGCGCGTCGTGGGCAGCGCCGCGCTCGGGACGACAGCGCTCACGTTGACGACGGGTTGCTCGGATTCGGGGCAGGCCGACACCCCGGCCGAAATCGATGCCCTCACCGCCCAGGCCGAACTCGCGCGCCGGGATGCCGCGAACGCGACGACGGCGATTGCGACGTACCCCGATCGGGCCGGGGCGCTCGGCGTGGTGGCTGCCGAGCGGACCGCGCATGCCGACGCGCTGGACGCGGAGATCGCGCGCGCCGCCGGTTCCGCGTCGTCCGACACGACGACGCCCTCCCCGCAGGTACCGGCACCACCGACACTCGAGCAGCTGCGCGCCGAAATCGCGGACGCGCAACGCGAGGCTGCCCGGCTGGCACGCACCCAGTCCGGCTACCGCGCCGGGCTACTGGGTTCGATCAGCGCGGCCTGCGCCGCGCAGCAGGCGGTGTTGCTGCCGTGAGCAAGCAGAGCCCCGGACCCGAACAGCAGGCGCTCATCGATGCGCTGCAGGCCGAGTACGCCGCCGTCTTCGCCTACGGGCTGGTCGCGGCCTTCTCCAATCCCACCCGCTCCGACCTGGTCTCGGCGAACACCGCGGCGCACCGGGCGCGCCGCGACGCGACGATCGACGCGCTGACGGCAGCCGACGTCGAGGCCCCCCAACCGCAGCCCGCGTACTCGGTGCCGTTCCCGGTGAGCGATCCGACCTCCGCCGCCCAGCTGGCCGCGCAGGTCGAAGCCGATACCGCGGTGGCATGGCGGTCGGTGATCGAACGCAGCCAGTCCGAGCACACCCGCGAGGTGGGCGTCACCGCCCTCACCGAAGCCGCTGTGCGAGCAGCGAACTGGCGCGCGATCCTCGGGGCCGTTCCCCCCACCACCGCCTTCCCGGGACAGCCCTGACCCTTCCCGAGGCAGCGCCCACTCACCCACTGAGCGGGAAAGTCGTCCGCGAATCGCGTTGCAGGACCTAGGTTCTTCGACATCAGTTCGCGATCGAGAGGAACCCCCGTGACGGAACGCACCATCGAACAACGCCTCGACGACCTGGAGCGGATCGAGGCGATCAAGGCGCTCAAGCACCGGTACCTCCGGGCGTGCGACGCGAAGGACGCCGACACCTTCCGCGCGTGCTTCATCGATCGCGGTGCCGTGATCGACTACGGCCCGCTCGGCAAGTTCGACGACGCCGACCCGATCGCCGAGGTGTTCCGCACCATCGCACTGCAGAAGGTGGACGGCAAGAACGTCATCCTCGACATGCACCACGCGTTCCATCCGGACATCACGCTGCACGGCGAAGACCTGGCGTCGGGCAAGTGGACGCTCGCCTTCCGCCAGGTCAATCTCATCGACAACACCGAAACCGTTCGCTCCATCGAGTACGTCGACGAGTATGTGATCGAGAACGGTGAGTGGAAGATGTCGAAGTGTCAGTCGATCACGCTGTGGTCGATGACGCGTCCGCTCGGTGAGGGCGCGGTCGTCACCGCGGGCTGATCGCCTTCGGTGTCGCCGGCGGCGGGGGTGCCTCCGGGCATCAACGCCGCCGCGATCGCCGCGATCACCACGAATCCCGCCCCGACGTACAGTGCGGGGGCGAGCGCGTCGGTGTATCCGGTCGGCGTGAGGCTGCCGCCCGCGCCGAGGAAGACGGCCGTGAGGAGCGCGATACCGAGCGCGACGCCGATCTCGCGCAGCGTGGCGTTGATCGAACTCGCCGCGCCCTGGTCGGACTCCTTCATGTCGGCGAGGACCGCGGTCGCGTTCGGCGCGAACGTCAGTCCCATACCGACACCGGCCATCACGAAGGCCGGAACCAGGCTCGAGTAGGCCACACCGGGTTCGATGAGTTGCGCCATCCACACCAGCGACAGCCCCTGCAGCACCAGTCCGGTCACGAGCAGCGCCCGCAGTCCGAGGCGGGGCGCCAGCAGGCCGGCGATGGGTGCGACGATCATCGGCGCCGCCGTCCAGGGCAGCGTCCGCAGGCCCGCCGCGAACGGGCTGTATCCGGCGACGATCTGCAGGTACTGCGACAGCAGGAACACCGCGCCCATCATTCCCAGCGTGAACGTCAACGCGATGACGTTCGCGATCGAGAACTGGCGCGACCGGAACAGTCGCAGCGGCATCACCGGGAACTCGGTACGCGATTCCCGGATCAGGAACAGCACCAGCAGGACCGCGGCCGCGATCAGTGCGCCGAGGACCGAGGCGCTGGTCCAGCCGTCGTCGTTGCCGTGCACGATTCCCCACACCGCGAGGAACACGGCACCACCTGCGAAGACCACGCCGAGCGGGTCCAGCGGCTGCCGGTGTCCGTGCGATTCGGCGAGCGCGTACAGCGCGAGCGGCACCGCGACCAGCGCGACCGGAACGTTGATCCAGAACACCGCCTGCCACGACACCCCCTCGACGACGGCTCCGCCGACGACCGGACCGAGCGCGACTCCGAGTCCGGACACCCCACCCCAGACGCCGATCGCGAGCGCCCGCTTCGCGAGCGGGACCGCCCCCGCGAGCAGGGTGAGCGACAGCGGCATGATGGCCGCGGCGCCGACACCCTGGAACGCGCGGGCCGCGATCAGCATCCCGGGCGTGGTCGACAGCGCGGACGCGATCGAGGCTACGGCGAAAAGTGCTATGCCCCAGAGGAACACGCGCCTGCGCCCGAGCCGGTCACCGAGTGTCGAGAGCGGCAGCATCAGCGTCGCGAACGCGAGCGTGTAGGCGTTCATGAACCACTGCAACTGCCCCACCGAGGCATCGAGATCGTCGCGGATGATGGGCAGTGCACTGGTCATCACGAGGTTGTCGAGCGTGGCCATGAACATCGGGATCGACGCCGCGACGATCGCCAGCCAGACGGGCACGGCGCGACCGGGAGGTGATCCGGTGGACGCGTCGGCAAAGTGCGGATCGAGTTGATCGGAGATGGTCGTCATGTCGGCTCCTGAGGCCTGGAGGACGGAAACTCTTGTTGTAAGCATCAGATGATTACTTACGCCGCCCGACGTTAGTAATCGAGTGATAACCTGTCAAGTATGTCGACGGCAGAGAAGTCGGGAAAACAGACGCGGATGAGCGCCGAGGCCCGCCGCGAACTCGTCCTCGCAGCGGCCACCACGGCGTTCGCGCGTGGCGGCTTCCACGGAACCAGCACCGACGCCGTCGCCCGGGAGGCCGGGGTCTCGCAGCCCTACGTGGTGCGCATGTTCGGCAGCAAGGCGAATCTCTTCCGCGAGGTGTTCGCCCACGCGATCGGCCGGATCATGGATGCGTTCGAACCCGCGCTCGACCAGGTCGCCGAGGATCCCGACGACGAGGAACGGTGGGCACAGATGGGTGCCGCGTACGCCGAACTACTCGCCGACCGAGACCTGCTGCTGGTGATGATGCACGGCTTCGCGGCCGGATCGACACCGGAGATCGGCGCGCAGGCCCGGGACTGGATGTCGAAGATCTACACCCAGATCCGTACCCGCACCGGGTGCACCCCCGAGCAGGCCCGAACCTTCATCGCCAACGGCATGCTGCTCAACACGCTGCTCGCGATGGAGGCGCCCCAGCACGCCGAGAACGACCCCGCGCTGGCGGAACTGTCGGTCTGCGCCTTCGGGAACAGCCTCGACGCCGCCGCCGGGGCCGCGGGCTGACCGGGGCGGTGCCTGCCGCGCCGCCTCGGCGTACAGCCGTGCCGCCGTCGGCAGGTCGGCGTCGCGTTCGTGGAGGTACGCCGCCACCGCGGTGTGGCGGGGCAGTGAATCGTCCAGCGCTGCGAGCGCCGCCAGGCCGGCGCGCGGTCCGTCGGCCTCGCCCACGGCCACCGCGCGGTTGAGCCGGACGACCGGGCTGCCGGTCAGGCGCTCGAGCTCGTCGTACCACTCGACGATCTGCACCCAGTCGGTCTCCTCGGCAGCGGGCGCGTCGGCGTGGAGTGCCGCGATGGCGGCCTGGGCCTGGAACTCGCCCAGCCGGTCGCGGGCCAGGGCCGCCTGCAGGATCTCGATGCCCGACGGCGCGCAGCGTGAGCGCGACCGCAGACGACGGCGTCAGCAACGGGTGGGCGCACAGGAAGTACAACTGGAGCGTGTCGTCCAACCCCTGCGCGGGCCCGCGCTCGGGCTCCTCCTCGAACAACTCCTCACGCCGACGGCGCGCCGCGTCCGCCCGGGTCGCATCGAGGTACCGGCGCCAGGCCACGGTGACCAACCAGCCCTTCGGGTCCCGCGGCGGGTCGGCCGGCCAGACGCGAACGGCCTCGACCAGCGCGTCCTGCACGGCGTCCTCGCCTGCCGCGAAGTCGGCTCCGCGGCGGACGAGGATCGCGAGGACGCTCGGTGTGAGGCTCCGGACCAGGACCTCGTTCACCTCGGCGGTCATTCCGTGATGGTGGGCGGCTCGGTCAGGAACGGGCGCACCTCGAGCCACTCGTGGATGGGCTTTCCGCCTGCACCGGGCGCGGCCGACAGCTCCCCGGCCAGTTCGAGGGCCCGCTCGCGGCTGTCGACGTCGATCACCATCCAGCCGGCAATCAGATCCTTGGTCTCGGCGAACGGACCGTCGGTGACCGGCGGGCGACCCTCGCCGTCGTACCGGACCCACATTCCCTCGGGGGCGAGCGCCTGACCGTCGACGAACTCACCGGTCCCTTCGATCCGAGCCGCGAAGTCCTGCATGAACTGGATGTGGGCCGAGACCTCCTCGGGCGTCCACTGGTCCATGGGCACGTCGTTGACCGCAGCCGGGGCGCCACGGTAGTGCTTGAGCAGCAAGTACTTGGCCATCGTGTTTCTCCTCGGTACCGGTGCGATCCATTCTGGTCGCACTCACTACTGGGACGAAGCCAGTCACCGATTCTCGACATCGTCGTCCGCCACTTCACCGATTACCGGATCGGGACGCTGCTCGCCGCTCAGGAATAGTCGGCGAGGACCAGCCGACTCACGTCCTGGACGTTGCGCAGGGCCTCGGGAAACCCGATGCGGCCGGTGGTCCACAGGACCAGCGAATTGAGCATCGTGCTGCCGATCGACAGCGACGCCAGCCGGGCCCGTTCGGCGGGAACGCCGTCCATCAACTCGAACAGCCCCGTTCTGTTCACGGCCGATCGCTCGTCGAGCGTGTCGCGAACGTACGGGTCGTCCGACGTCTGCAGTTCCACCTCCAGGCGCGCGAAGTTCGGTCCGCGCTGGAACGCCTTCATCTGGCGGCTGTAGAGGTCGACCACCCGGTCGAGGACCGAACCCTGTGCGCGACTGCGACTCCCCGAGGCCTTCTCCTCGGCCAGACGCTCGGCGAGAATGTCGTTCCACGCGACCATCGAGGCCGCGAGCAGGTGTTGCTTCGCCGGGAAGTACCGGTACAGCGTGCCGAGAGCCACCCCCGACCGTTCGGAGACCTCTCGCATCTGGATCCTGTCCGGGCTCGTCTCGGCCAGCATGGCGATCACGGTGTCGAGCAGGTGCCGCCGACGCTCGCGCTGTGAATCGGTCATGTCGTCGGGGCTCATCGGCACGGCAACGGAATCGCTCACGGGTGCAGCCTAGTCACCGTCACCACCCGGCCGGCTGCTCCGTTGCGGTAACCCGGTCACCGCGGCTCCCTCGGCAATCCGAGGGTCTGCTCGGCGATGACGTCGAGCTGGATCCGGAGCACGCCGGCCGGATCGAATGGAACGACGCAACCGCCACACTGCCAGCCCAGTTGAACGGCCATGTGCGGATGATCGACACGGGCACCGACCGACGTCGACGCTCGCCCCACCGACCGGCGCGCGACCGCTACCAGATCACCTCCACGTGCGACGGTCGAATGCCCGAATCAGGGGCCCCGAGTAGGGGATTCCGTAGGTGAACGGGAGGCAGGACGATTCCCCTAGCAGTCCCCTAATCGCCCCCTAACCTGCCGCCGATCCCCCACGTCGGCGGCCCCGTGCACGGTCCACTGGCTCCTGACACCAACCGGTGTCGACCTGGATCGAGTGACCCACAGGAGCGAATATGTCCATCTCCGCGATCTTCTCGGCCCTGCTGTCCGCGATGTTCGGAGGCAATATCGGATTCGGTTCGGACGGCGGTTCGGCCGGCTCCGAGGCAGGAGCTGCCGGTGGCGGCGCCGGTGGCGCCGGTGGCGGGTTCAACTTCGGTTCCTGACGCACGACCCGCTGGAGGCCCCACCGACACGGTGGGGCCTCCAGATGGTTGTGTCACGGCCCGATCCCGGCCGACCGTCAGTCCGACTCGAGCACCGCCTGCCCGGCGGGGGTGCGGAACGATTTCGACGTCACCACATCGGCGTTCGGGTTCAGCTTGTCTACCGTGCGGAAGCTGAAACGCGCCTCGCCGGCGTCGACGTCGAGCAGTCCGTAGCCGTGGCTGACCATGTCGGCGTGCTTGATGTGTGGGTTGTGGTCGCGCCGGTTGATCTCCTCGGCCCGTGCCGCGCCGACCGGGTCGCCACTGCTGCCGCCGACGGTGTACCCGCCGTCCCCGGTGTTCGTGGACGTGACGGACGGGACCACGAACTCGACGCCCGCCCGCGCAGTGCCGGGCGCGTTCACCTGCTCACCGCTCGACGTGCCCGGGGCGAATCCGGTGTCCCACAACTCCCCCGCCCACCCGTCGTGGTCGTCTCCCGTGACGAGGACCATGTTCCCGACCGACTGGGCCGCGGTGGACAGGATCTCGGCCCGCTCGGCGCCGTAGCCGTCCCAGGTGTCCATGTAGGCCCGGGTGCCGTTGTCCGCCACCACCATGCCCATCATCATGTTCGCGTTCGCGACCACCTTCCAGGTCGCGTCCGACCCGGTCATGCCGTCGAGCAGCCACCGCTTCTGCGGCGCGCCCAGCATCGTGCGGCCCGGTGCATCGGCGTCCGCGCACACGATGTGATCGAGCGAATCGCCGCACGCCTGACGGTCTCGGTACTGCCGGGTATCCGGTGCGAACAACTCCACCGTCCGCCCCACCCGCAGCGACCGGTAGGTGCGCAACGGGTCGTCCGCGAACCGTGGCACCGGCATGTGCTCGAACCACGCCTGCCACGCCCACTGCTTCTTCTGCTGGAACCCGATCGCGCCGTCGATCGGTGAGATCACCGGGAAGGTCCACCCGTCCTTGCTGTAGTTGTTGCGGAACTCGTGGTCGTCCCAGATCGGCAGGAACGCGTGCCGGCTGTGCATCAGCCGCAGGTCGGCGTCCGAGCGGTACCTGCGGTACTTGTCCCGCATGCTGTCGAGCCCCTGTGGGAACGCATTGAGATCGAACCCACGGACCCCGGGCATGGTGAACTCGTAAACGTAGTCGCCGAGGCACACCACGAAGTCCAGGTCCTCCTCGGCGAGGTGGCGGTGGGCCGCGTAGTAGCCCTCCTCGAATCCCTGGCAGGTGAACCAACCGATGCGGACCGGTTCGTTGGAGTCGGCGGGCCGCAACGTCCGGAATCGGCCGACCGGGGACTCTCCCCCGTCGCCGCGGAACTGGTAGTAGTAGGTCTCGCCGGGGGCGAGCCCGGTCGCATCGAAATGCACTGTGCCGTCAGCATCCTCGCGCACCTGGACCCGCTCGGCCAGGACCGGCGCGGACAGGTCCTCCCGGGTGGACACGATCACCGCCAGTTCGCCGCCCGCGGCGCCGGCGCTGCCGAGCGCGCCGGAACCGAGGCTGCCGGGGCCGAGACTGCCGCCGGCGCTGGCGGAACCGAGGCTGCCGCCCCCACCCGGCGCACCGATCCGCGTCCACAGCGTCGCACCGTCGGTGCGCGGCACACCGGCCATGATTCCGTTCCCGAACTCCGGATTCCGAATCAATCCGGCCCCCGAGTCGGGGGCCTGGCGCAGGACCGGCGTCGCCTGTGCGGCGACGGGGAACACCGCCGCGGCGCCGACCACCGACAACCCCGTGAGGAAACTACGACGGGAGACGTTCCGGTCCGGAAAGCTCATGGGCCACCTCGGGGTTCGCGTGGAAGGATGGCGCTGACCATAACGTCGCTCGTTTCCCTGCGTGTGGGTTTTGCGTAACCCAGGTGAACGTCGGGTGTCGCACCCCGCGCCCGAGGTTGCGTGCCAGAACCGCCCGATCAGACGAGGGCGCTCGCCGCCCGCTCCGCGAGATCGAGCACTGGTTGCGGCACGATGCCCAGGATCACCGTCACCGCCGCCGCCACGGTGATCGCCGCGATGGTCGGACCACTGGATACCACCGTGGTCGGCGCGCCCGCCGGAGGGTCCGAGAAGAACATCAGCACGATCACCCGCACGTAGAAGAACGCGGCGATCGCGCTGCTGATCACGCCGACGATGACCAGTGGCACGGCACCGCCCGACGCCGCGGCCTGGAACACCGCGAACTTGCTGACGAATCCGCTGGTGAGCGGGATGCCCGCGAAGGCGAGCAGGAACAGCGCGAAGACCGAGCACAGCATCGGCGAGGTCCGGCCGAGCCCTGCCCACCGCGCCAGGTCGGTGACCTCGGCCCCGCGCGAGTCACGGACCAGGCTCACCACCGCGAACGCCCCGAGCGTGCTGAAGCCGTACGCGAGCAGATAGAACATCGTCGACGAGAGTCCGGCCTCGTTGCCGGCGATCAACCCGGTGAGGATGAATCCGGCGTGCGCCACCGACGAGTACGCCAGCATCCGTTTGACGTCGGTCTGGGTGACCGCGAGGACCGCGCCGACGACCATCGTCAGGATCGCGACCGCCCACAGCAGCGGACGCCAGTCCCAGTCCAGCCCGGGCACGGCCACGTAGAAGACTCGCAGCGCCGCACCGAAGGCCGCGATCTTGGTGGCCGACGCCATGAACGCCGTGATCGGCGTGGGCGCGCCCTGGTACACGTCCGGGATCCACGAATGGAACGGCACCGCACCGACTTTGAAGAGCAGGCCCACCGAGAGCAATCCGAGGCCGATCTGAGCCAGGGCCTCGTCGCCGGTCCCCGGAGCGATGGCGTCGGCGATACCGGACAGTTCGACCGTGCCGGCATAGCCGTACAGCAGCGCGACGCCGAAGAGGAAGAACGCCGACGAGAAAGCTCCGAGCAGGAAGTACTTGAGGGCGGCCTCCTGGGAGAGCAGTCGCCGTCGACGGGCCAACCCGCACAGCAGGTACAGCGGCAGGGACAGGACCTCGAGCGCGACGAACATCGTGAGCAGGTCGTCGGCCGCGGGGAACAGCAGCATGCCGCCGACCGCGAACATCGTCAGCGGGAACACCTCGGTCTGTGTGACCCCGGCCCTGGTCGCCTCCTTCTCGGCCACACTGCCCGGGACGGCGGACGCGCGCGGCGTGAACGCGTCGACCGGTCCGCCGCCGGCCGCCGCACCGACCCGATCGGCGCTCCGGTCCGTGCCCCGGTCGGCTATCAGCGCGATCGCGAGCATCGACACCAGCAGGATCGTCCCCTGCAGGAACAGCGTCGGACCGTCGATCGCGACGGACCCCGAGACGGCGACGGCCCGTGTCCCGGACAGCGCGACGACCGCGACGAACGCCGCAGCGAGACCGCCGAGCGCGAGCACGACGTGGGTCGCGTACCGGATGCGCCGGGGCCCGAACGCCTCGACGAGGACACCGACGACCGCGACACCGAACACGATCAGCATCGGCGAGAGCAGGCTGTACTCGATGCTGGGGGCGGGCAGAACTCCGTCGGCGAGAGTCACCGGGGGCCACCTCCGTCCTGCTCGGCGACGACCGGCCCGGGATCCTGCCGATCGATCGTGGTCAGCATGTTGTCGACCGCGGGTGTGATGACGTCGAGGATCGGCTTGGGATAGACCCCGAGGATCAGGAGCAGCGCGATCAGCGGCGCGACCACCGCGATCTCACGACGTCTCAGATCGCGGATGCGTTCGTTCCCGGTCCGGACCGGGCCGGTCATCATCCGCTGGTACAGCCACAGCACGTACAGCGCCGCGAGGACCAGCGCGATCGTCGCGAGGACCGCGGCCAGCGGATAGCGGGTGTAGGTCCCGATCAGCACGAGGAACTCGCTGATGAACGGGGCCAGCCCCGGCAGCGACAGCGTGGCCAGGCCGGCGATCAGGAACGTGCCGGCCATCAGCGGCGCCACCTTCTGCACACCGCCGTAGTCCGCGATGGCCCGGGTGCCGCGGCGCGAGACCAGGAATCCGGCCACCAGCATCAGTGCGGCGGTGGAGAATCCGTGATTGACCATGTAGAGGGTCGAGCCGCTCTGGCCCTGGCTGGTCATCGCGAACACGCCCAGCACGATGAAGCCGAAGTGGGAGATCGAGGTGTACGCGATCAGGCGCATCACGTCGGTCTGACCGATCGCCAGCAGCGCGCCGTACACGATGCTGATCACGGCGAGCGTCACCACGAGCGGCGCGAAATACTGTGCGGCGTCGGGGAACAGCTGCAGGCAGTAGCGCAGCATCGCGAACGTGCCCACCTTGTCGACCACGGCCATCATGAGGACGGCGCTGACCGGGGTGGCCTCGACCGCGGCGTCCGGGAGCCAGCTGTGCAGCGGCCACAGCGGCGCCTTCACCGCGAACGCGAACATGAACCCGAGGAACAGTGCGTTGGCGACCGGCGCATCGATCGGCAGCGCGCCGGAAGACACGGCGTCGACGATGGCCCGGAAGTCGAACGTCCCCGTCTCGAACGGGCTGTCCGCCCCCGCCGTCACCACGTACAGACCGATCACCGCGGCGAGCATGATCAGGCCGCCGAACAGGTTGTACAGCAGGAACTTCACGGCCGCGCGGGACCGACCGATGCCGGCCGGCCCGAACCCACCGATGAGGAAGTACATCGGGATCAGCATGGCCTCGAAGAAGACGTAGAACAGCAGGATGTCGAGGGACAGGAACGACATCAGCACCATCGACTCGACGATCAGGATCAGCGCGACGTACATGTGCGTGGCGCGCGGCCGAGAATCGTCCGGGGCCACATCACGCCACCCGGCCAGCAACAGCAGCGGCACGAGGACGGCGGTCAGCAGCACCAGCGCCAACGCGATGCCGTCGAGACCCAGCTCGTACCGGGTCCCGAAGGCCGGTATCCACGAATGCGATTCGACGAACTGATACTGCTCGCCACCCGGGTCGAAGCGGATCGCGAGGACCACGGCCACCACGAGGGTCAGCAGTGCCGCCGCCACCGCCAGCCACTTCGCGACGACCCTCGTCCGGGCCGGCGTCCCCAGTGCCGCGGCCGCACCCACCAGTGGCAGTGCCCACAGCACCGTCAGCCAGGGAAAGTCGTTCATCCCGCCCTCCCGACCAGTGCGGCGGCGACCACGACGGCCGCGCCGACGAACATGTACAGGGCGTACGACCGGACGAAGCCGGTCTGCAACCGCCGCAGCGCCACCGACGCGACACCGAGCAGGCCGGCGACACCGCCGACCACTCCGTCGATGCCCTTGTCCTCGACCGTCGTCAACGCCCGCACCAACTGCTGTCCGGGGCGCATGAACACGGCCTCGTCGACGGCATCGCCGTAGAGGTCGCTGCGCGCGGCGACGGTCAGGACCGACACCTCCTCCGGCGCCGAGGTGGGGACCGGGCGTGTCGCGTACTGCCGCCACGCGATGCCGACACCGACCAGGACCACCGCCAGCGTGACGACGGTGATCGCCCACACCGGGACGGCGAGTTCCGCATGCTCCGCGGCCGCGCCGAACTCGGTCCAGACCGGGTCGAGCCAGTGCTCGAGCGTGCCGCCGATCGCGAGCAACCCACCGGCCGCGACCGAGCCGACCGCGATCACCACCATCGGCACCGTCATCACACCGGGCGACTCGTGCGGATGGGTGCCCGCTTCCCAGCGCCGTTCGCCGAAGAACGTCATCAGCATCACGCGCGTCATGTAGAACGCCGTCAGACCGGCACCGAGCAGCGCGACGGTGCCGAGGGCGGCGCCACCGACACCGCCCGACCCGAACGCGGCCTCGATGATCTTGTCCTTGGAGAAGAAGCCGGAGAACGGCGGTATCCCGATGATTGCGAGGTAGCCGAAACCGAAGGTGGCGAACGTGATCGGCATCAGTGTCCGCAGTCCGCCGTAACGGCGCATGTCGGTCTCGTCGTTCATCCCGTGCATCACCGATCCGGCGCCGAGGAACAGTCCGGCCTTGAAGAACCCGTGGGCGAGCAGCAGCATGATCGCGAACGCGTAACCCGCCGGACCGAGTCCGGCAGCCATTACCATGTAGCCGATCTGGCTCATCGTCGACGCCGCGAGCGCCTTCTTGATGTCGTCCTTGGCGCAGCCGATGATCGCGCCGAACAGCAGGGTGACCGCTCCGACGAGCACGACCGCGACCTGTGCGCCGGGCGACGCCTCGAAGATCGGGCCGGATCGGACGATCAGGTAGACACCCGCGGTGACCATCGTCGCCGCGTGGATGAGCGCCGACACCGGTGTGGGGCCCTCCATCGCGTCGCCCAGCCACGACTGCAGCGGAACCTGCGCCGACTTGCCGCACGCCGCGAGCAGCAAGGTCAGGCCGAGCGCGGTGGTCACTCCGCCGCTCGCGTCGCCCACACCGCCGAGGACGTCGGTGAACGACACCGAGCCGAACGTCGCGAACATGATCATCAGCGCGACGATCAGACCCATGTCGCCGACGCGGTTGACCACGAACGCCTTCTTCGCCGCGGTCGCGGCGGTCGGCTTGAACTGCCAGAACCCGATGAGCAGGTACGACGCGAGACCCACACCCTCCCAGCCGACGTAGAGGCCGAGGTAGTTGTCGGCGAGGACCAGCAGCAGCATCGCGGCGAGGAACAGATTGAGGTACGCGAAGAACCGCCTGCGATCGGGATCTGTCTTCATGTAGCCGACCGAGTAGATGTGGATGAGCGATCCGACGCCGGTGATCAGCAGCACGAAGCTGATCGACAACTGGTCGAGCCGGAGGCCGAAGTCCACCTGCAGCCCGGCCACCGGAAGCCACGTGAACAGATCCTGCTGCGCGACACGGTCCGACGCGTCCCGGCCGATCAGGTCGACGAACAGTGCCACCGCGACCACGAAGGATGCGAGCGCCGCGGTGCACCCGAGGAGGTGGCCCCAGCGGTCGCTGCGCCGACCGGCGAGCAGTAGGACCGCGGCGCCGACCAGCGGCAGTGCCGGCAGGAGCCAGATGAGTGACTGAATTCCCGTCCCCCCGTTCACGTCAGTACTTCAGCAGGTCGGCGTCGTCGAGCGAGGCCGAACGACGGGTGCGGAAGATGGTCATGATGATCGCGAGTCCGATGACGACCTCGGCCGCGGCGACCACCATCGTGAAGAACGCGAACACCTGGCCGTCGAGGTTGCCGTGCATCCGGGCGAACGTCACGAAGGCCAGGTTGGCGGCGTTGAGCATCAGCTCGATGCACATGAACACGACGATCGCGTTGCGCCGCAGCAGCACTCCCGCCGCGCCGATCGTGAAGAGCAGCGCCGCCAGGTACAGGTAGTTCTCCGGGTTCATCGCTCCCCCTCCGGGTCGGACGACTCGGCGGCCGGCGGAACACTGCGCGGCGTGAGCAATTTGCTGACCGATTCCCGCGCGTAGGTGCCGTCGGGCAGTCGCGCCGGCATGTCGACGGCGTTGTGCCGCGCGTAGACGCCGGGGCTGGGCGGTGGCGTGACGCGGGCGGTCGCGTCGGGCTCGCCCGCACCCCAGTCGCGGAACCGCTGCTGGGACATCTCCCGCTGACCGAGGCGCCGCTCGAAGCGTTCGCGGTGCGCCAGCACCATCGCGCCGATCGTCGCGGTGATCAGCAGCGCGCCGGTGAGTTCGAACACCCACACGTACCTGATGAACACGACCTCGGCGAGGCCCTCGACGTTTCCGCCGGCATTCGCCCGGTCCAGGCCCACGAATCCGACCCGCGTGCCGTCCGGGCCGATCGACCCGACCGTCGCATTGCCGAGTCCCCCGATCAGCAGCAGCCCGAACCCGACCCCGGCCACGACCGCGGCAATCCGCTGCCCGCGAAGCGTTTCGACCAGCGAATCGGACGAGTCCACGCCGATGAGCATCACCACGAACAGGAACAGCATCATCACCGCGCCGGTGTAGACCACCACCTGCACGACGCCGAGGAACAGCGCACCCTGTGCAATGTAGAAGACCGCGAGGATGATCATCGTCATCGCGAGGAAGATCGCCGAGTACACCGCCTTGGGCGCGCACACCACGCCGAGCGCGCCGATCACCGCGATGGTGCCCAGGATCCAGAACTGCACGCCCTCACCGGTGGATGTCCGGGTGAAGGTGTCCGCGGCCAGCAGCGCCGTCGCGTTCAACATCCCGGCGTCCACTAGGTCACCTCCCCGGGTCGCGTCGCGGGACCGGTCGCCGTGCCGGTCACCGTCCCCCGGTAGTAGTCCTCGTCGGTGCTGCCCGGCGCCATGGGGTGTGGCGGGGGTTCCATGCCCGGCTGCAGCGGCGCGAGCAGCCGGTCCTTCTCGTAGATCAGGTCGGCGCGGTTGTCGTCGGCCATCTCGTATTCGTTGGTCATCGTGAGCGCGCGGGTGGGACACGCCTCGACGCAGAGCCCGCAGCCGATGCAGCGCAGGTAGTTGATCTGGTAGACGCGGCCGTACCGCTCCCCCGGCGAGAACCGTTCCTCGTCGGTGTTGTCGGCGCCCTCGACGTAGATCGCGTCGGCCGGGCACGCCCACGCACACAACTCGCAGCCGATGCACTTCTCGAGGCCGTCCGGGTGGCGGTTGAGTTGGTGGCGGCCGTGGTACCGCTCGGCCGTCGGCACCTTCTGCTCGGGATAGAACTCGGTCACGGGTTTCTTGAACATCGTCGAGAAGGTCACACCGAAACCCGCTACGGAGTCGAAGAAGTCAGGCATCGAAATCCTCCTTTCCGGAGTGGCCGGACCGCACGAGCGTGCGGTCGGACCGTGCGCCCTGGCCGGGCAGGGGCGGAACCGGGAATCCACCGGCCATCGGGTCGAAGGGTTCGCGCACCGACGGTGTCTCCGGGCCCGGCACCGGCGGTCCGGAACGCAGCTTGCGGTACAGCAGCGCCAGCAGGAGCAGTCCCACGACCGCGCCGCCGACCGCGAGGACAATCCACCGGGTCTCGTAGCCCTCGATGCGCATCGCGCGCACCGCGGCGACCACCATGACCCACACGACGGAGACCGGGATGAGCACCTTCCATCCGAGGTTCATGAACTGGTCGTAACGCAGGCGCGGCAGGGTGCCGCGCAGCCAGACGAACACGAAGAGGAAGCCCCAGACCTTCGCGGCGAACCACAGCAGCGGCCACCACCCGGAGTTGGCGCCGTCCCACATGTTCAGCGGCCACGGCGCGTGCCAGCCACCGAGGAACAGCGTCGCCGCCAGCGCCGAAACCGTCACCATGTTGACGTACTCGGCGAGCATGAACATCGCGAACCGCAGCGAC
The DNA here is from genome assembly GCF_003350365.1 of Rhodococcus sp. AG1013. Classification (NCBI taxonomy): domain Bacteria; kingdom Bacillati; phylum Actinomycetota; class Actinomycetes; order Mycobacteriales; family Nocardiaceae; genus Rhodococcus; species Rhodococcus sp. AG1013. The sequence continues at coordinate 161,112 of NZ_QQAT01000004.1, read as the reverse complement.
GAGTACTCCGTGTGGAAACCGCCGACCAGTTCGCCCTCGGCCTCGGGCAGGTCGAACGGCGCCCGATTGGTCTCGCCGACCATCGACGTGACGTAGATGAGGAACGACGGCAGCAGTAGGAACACGTACCAGTGGCCGTTCTGCGCGGCAACGATTCCCGACGTCGACATCGTGCCGGCATCGAGGAACACCGCCGCGAACGACAGCGCCATCGCAACCTCGTACGAGATCACCTGCGCGGTGGACCGCAGGCCACCCAGCAGCGGATAGGTCGAACCGGATGCCCACCCCGCCAGCACGATTCCGTACACGCCGACGGAGGTGACGGCGAGGATGTAGAGGACGGCCACCGGCAGGTCGGTGAGCTGCAACGGTGTCCGGTGTCCGAGGATCGAGACCTCGGGACCGAACGGGATCACCGCGAACGCCATGAACGCCGGCACGGTCGCGATGATCGGCGCCAGGAGGTAGACAGGTTTGTCGACGCCCTTGGGGACGATGCCCTCCTTGAGCGCGAGCTTGATGCCGTCGGCGAGGCTCTGCAGGATGCCGCGGGGGCCGACCCGGTCGGGGCCGACCCGCATCTGCATCCACGCCAGCACCTTCCGTTCGGCGTAGATCGCGATCAGCACGGTGAGCACCAGGAACACGAAGATGCCCAGTGCCTTCGCGACGACCAGCCACCACGGGTCGTGTCCGAACATCGACAGGTCCGTGTAGGCCAGGGTGGTGATCGGGGTGGTCATCGCCGAGCCTCCCCCCGTGCCGGATTCGCCGCTGCGCCGGCGAACTCTCCGCGGCGGATGCGTACGACGTCGCCGGGCCCCCGGCCGAGTTGCCGGTACACCGCCGACCCGGGCGAGTTCAGCGGCAGCCACACCACCCGGTAGGGCAGGTCGGTCACCTCGAGCGGCAGCGTGACGGCTCCCGTGTCGCTCTCCACGGTCACCGGATCACCGTCCCGGGCACCGATCTCGTCGGCGCAGTCGGCCGAGAGTCGCAGCACCGGTGCGCGGGCCGTGCCCGCGAGGTACGGTTCGCCGTCCTGCATCCGCCCGGCGTCGAGCAGCATCCGCCAGCCCGCGAGCACGGCCTCGCCCGGACCCGGTTCCCGTGCCCCGCGCGGAACCACGTCGGGCGCGGTGGGGCGAGTCCCGTCCCACACCCCGAGCCGTCCGAGTTCGGCGTGCGCGGCGGCTACGTCCGGCAGACCGAGGCGGGCACCCATCTCGGCGGCGAGGGCGTCGAGCACCCGCTGGTCGGGCACGGTGCCGGTGGTGCGCAGCGCGGCCTCGAACGGTCGCCCACGGCCTTCCCAATCGACGAAGGCGCCGTCCTTCTCCGCGACGGGCGCCACCGGGAACACCACATCGGCACGGTCGGTGACCGCGCTGCGACGCAACTCGAGGCTGACGACGAACCCGGCGGTGTCGATCGCCGACAATGCGAGCCGCGGATCCGGCAGATCGTCGAGTTCGACACCACCGACCAGTAATCCACCGAGATCCCCCGATACGGCGGCGGCGAGCATGGCAGCGGTGTCGCGGCCGGTCGTGCCCGGGAGGTCGCCGACCCCCCACGCGGCGGCAACCTGCCGACGGGCCTCGGCGTCCACGACCGGCCGGCCGCCGGGCAACAGGCACGGCAGCGCCCCGGCCTCGAGCGCACCGCGCTCACCGGCCCGCCGCGGCACCCACGCCAGGTGCGCCCCCGTGTCGTCGGCGAGGCGCGCCAGCGCGGACAACGCGCCCGGGATCGCAGCGGCCCGCTCCCCGACCAGGATCACCGCGCCGGGGCAACGCAGGAACTCCGAACTGCCCAACTCGTCGAGGAGCGCCGGCTCGTCCCCGGGGACCGCACGCAGCAGCCGGCCGGACATCTTCCCGAGACCACGGCTCCCGAACGGCGCAATCGAGAGCACCACGGTCCTCTTGGTACGCACTGCCTTTCGCAGCCGCAGGAAGACGATCGGCGATTCTTCCTCGGGTTCGAACGCGACCAGCAGGACGGCAGGCGCCCGATCGAGATCGTCGTAGGTGACCGCCGCCGGATCTGCGCCCAGCATGCGGCCGGCTACCCGTGCCGCGAGGAAGTCCGCTTCCTCGGCCGAGTGCACGCGCGCACGGAAATCGACGTCGTTGGTGCCCAGCACGATCCGCGCGAACTTCGAGTAGGCGTAGGCGTCCTCGTACGTGACCCGCCCACCGACCAGCACACCGACACCGCCGTCGGCCGATCGCAGCCCCCGCGCCGCGACCGCCAGCGCCTCCGGCCACGAAGCGGGAACCAGATCACCCGTGGCGCCGCGGATCATCGGCGTCTCGATCCGATCCGGCTCACCGGCGTACGTGAACGCCCAACGGCCCTTGTCGCAGTTCCACTCCTCGTTGACCTGCGGATCGTCACCGGCCAGGCGACGCAGCACGGTGCCGCGGCGGTGATCGGTGCGCTGCGCGCATCCGCTCGCGCAGTGCTCGCACACGCTGGGGCTCGAGACCAGGTCGAACGGCCGCGCCCGGAACCGGTACGCCGCCCCGGTGAGGGCACCGACCGGGCAGATCTGGACGGTGTTGCCGGAGAAGTACGAGTCGAACGGCTCGTCCTCCCCGATGCCCACCTGCTGCAGCGCGCCGCGTTCGAGGAGTTCGATCATCGGGTCGCCCGCGATCTGCCTCGAGAACCGCGTGCACCGCGCGCACAGCACGCATCGCTCACGATCCAGCAGGACCTCGGTCGACAGCGGAATCGGCTTGGGGAAGGTGCGTTTGACGCCACCGAACCGGGACTCGGCCCGACCGCTGGACATCGCCTGATTCTGCAGTGGGCACTCACCGCCCTTGTCGCACACCGGGCAGTCCAGCGGATGGTTGATGAGCAGCAGTTCCATCACGCCCTTCTGCGCCTTGTCAGCGACCTCGGACGTGACCTGGGTGTGGACCACCATGCCGTCCGTCGCGACGGTGGTGCACGACGCGAGCGGCTTGCGCTGCCCCTCCACCTCGACGAGACACTGGCGGCACGCACCCACCGGTTCGAGCAGCGGGTGGTCGCAGAACCGGGGGATCTGAATCCCGATCCCCTCGGCCGCGCGGATCACCAGTGTCCCCTTCGGGACGGTGACCTCCACCCCGTCGATCGTGAAGGTCACCCGGTCCGACAGCACCGGCTGCCCGGACGCGTCGACGTTGACGTTGACGGTCATGGCGTCCCCCTTTCCGGTCCCGCGGCGACCCGGGAGACGAGTGCCGCCTCGCCCGGGTCGAACGGACAGCCGTGGTGGTCGAGGTGGGCGATGTATTCGTCGCGGAAGTACTTCAGCGACGACATGATCGGGCTGGCCGCGCCGTCACCGAGTGCGCAGAACGACTTGCCGAGGATGGTGTCCGAGATGTCGAGCAGCTTCGACAGGTCCTCCTCGGTGCCGTCGCCGCGCTCGAGCCGTTCGAGGATCTGCACCAGCCAGTACGTGCCCTCCCGGCAGGGGGTGCACTTGCCGCACGACTCGTGGGCGTAGAACTCCGTCCAGCGCAACACCACCCGGACGACACAGGTGGTCTCGTCGAAGATCTGCAGCGCCTTGGTGCCCAGCATGGACCCGGCCGCGGCGACGCCCTCGTAGTCGAGCGGCACGTCGAGGTGCTCGTCGGTGAAGATCGGCGTGGACGATCCGCCCGGCGTCCAGAACTTGAGGCGATGCCCGGCCCGGACGCCGCCCGCGTAGTCGAGCAACTGCCGCAACGTGATTCCCAGCGGTGCCTCGTACTGTCCGGGCCTGGTCACGTGGCCGGACAGGGAGTAGAGGGTGAACCCGGGTGACGCCTCGCTGCCCATGCTGCGGAACCATTCGGGTCCGCCGAGGATGATCGGCGGCACGCTCGCGATGGACTCGACGTTGTTGACCACCGTCGGGCAGGCGTACAGACCGGCCACCGCCGGGAACGGCGGGCGCAGACGCGGCTGCCCGCGGCGCCCCTCCAGCGAGTCGAGCAGCGCGGTCTCCTCACCGCAGATGTAGGCGCCGGCGCCGGCGTGGATCACGATGTCGAGGTCGTAGCCGGATCCGAGGATGTCGCGGCCGAGATATCCGGCGTCGTATGCCTCGGCCACCGCGGCCTGGAGTCGGCGCAGCACCGGGACCACCTCGCCGCGCAGATAGATGAAGGCGCGCGCGGCCCGAATCGCGTACGCCGCGATGATCACCCCCTCGATCAGCGCGTGCGGCGTCGCCAACATCAACGGAATGTCCTTGCAGGTCCCCGGTTCCGACTCGTCCGCGTTGACGACCAGGTAGTGCGGCTTGGCGGTGCCGGCGGCGCTGCTGACGGGCGGGTCCTGCGGGATGAACGACCACTTCATGCCGGTCGGGAACCCGGCCCCGCCGCGGCCACGCAGCCCGGCGTCCTTGACCGTCTGGATCACCTCGTCCGGGTTCGTTCCGAGCGCCTTCCGCAGCGCGATGTAGCCGTCGTGGCGGTGGTAGGTGTCGAGGGTCCACGACCGAGCCTCGTCCCAGTACCGGCTCAGCACCGGCGTCAGTGCGTCGGCCCCGTCGTGCCCCGGACGATCCTGATGCTCGCGACTGGCACGCAGGCCGGCCAGTGTCGCGTCGCCGGCCCCGCCGCCCGCCTCGAGCGCCCCGGGGCGCCGGTCGGGGAACCCGGCGAGCACCCGGGCCGTGTCGCGGAACGAGCACAGCGGCGCACCGCGACTGGGGGTGACGGTCTCTCCCGACCGGAGGGCGTCCACTATCCCGGTCGCCGACGCCGGTGTCTGGTTGTCGAAGAACTCCCAGTTCACCATCATCACGGGCGCGAAGTCGCAGGCCGCGTTGCACTCGATGTGCTCGAGGGTCACCGATCCGTCCGCGGTGGTCTCGCCGTCGTCGATCCCGAGGTGTTCACGGAGCGCGGTGTGGATCGCGTCGCCACCCATCACCGCGCACAGGCTGTTGGTGCAGACGCCGACGTGGTACGTGCCGGTGGGACTGCGCCGGTACATCGTGTAGAACGTGGCGACCGCGGTGACCTCGGCAGCGGTGAGACCGAGTTGTCGTGCGCAGAAGTCGATTCCCGCCGGGGAGACGTAGCCGTCCTCGGACTGCACCAGGTGCAGCAGCGGCAGCAACGCCGAACGGCCGGGGCCGTCGGGGCCGCGCTCGTGGTCCGCCGCGGCATCGCGGGTCTCGTAGCGGGCGATGATCTCCTCGGCGTCGGCCGCCAGCCGGGCGTGCACGTCCGGCGGATAGCTCGGACGGTCGCCGGGACGGCCCAACTCGACGAACACCGGGCCCGGTCCGTCGGCTTCTCGCGCGTCGGTCATCGGTCCACTCCCCCCATGACGGGATCGATGCTGGCGACGGACGCGATCACGTCGGCCACCATGCCTCCCTCGCACATCGCAGAGACGGCCTGCAGATTGGTGAACGACGGATCCCGGTAGTGCACCCGGAAGGGCCGGGTTCCACCGTCGCTGACCATGTGCACGCCCAGCTCGCCGCGCGGCGACTCCACCGCGATGTACACCTGGCCGGGAGGTACCCGGAATCCCTCGGTGACCAGCTTGAAGTGGTGGATCAGTTCCTCCATCGAGGTGCCCATGATCCGCCGGATGTGTTCGAGCGAGTTCCCGAGCCCGTCGGCGCCGACGGCCAGGTCGGCGGGCCAGGCAATCTTCTTGTCCGCCAACATGACCGGTCCCGGGCGCAGGCGATCGAGGCACTGTTCGACGATCTTCAGCGACTCGGCCATCTCGCGCAGACGGATGAGGTAGCGGCTGTAACAGTCGGATCCGGACTCGGTGACGACCTCGAACTCGTAGGTCTCGTAGCCGCAGTACGGATCCGACCGGCGCACGTCCAACGGCAGGCCGGTGGCACGCAGAATGGGTCCGGTGACACCGAGAGCCATGCAGCCCGTCAGGTCCAGGTAGCCGATGCCCTTCGTCCGGGCCTTCCAGATCGGATTGGCGCTCAGCAGGTCCTCGATGTCCTTCAACCGCCGCGGCATGAGGTCGAGCAGCTCGCGCACCTTCCCGACGGCGCCGTCGGGAAGGTCCTGCGACAGCCCGCCGGGGCGGATGTACGCGTGGTTCATGCGCAATCCGGTGATCATCTCGAACACGTCCAGGACCAGTTCGCGTTCCCGGAAGCCGAACAGCATCGGGGTGATCGCGCCCAGTTCCATGCCGCCCGTCGCGAGCGCGACGAGATGGGACGAGATCCGGTTGAGCTCCATGAGCAGGACACGGATGACGGTGGCGCGGTCGGGGATCTGGTCGGTGACGTCGAGCAACTTCTCGACGCCCAGGCAGTACGCGACCTCGTTGAAGAACGGGGACAGATAGTCCATCCGGGTGACGAACGTGACGCCCTGCGTCCAGTTGCGGTACTCGAGATTCTTCTCGATCCCCGTGTGCAGGTATCCGACACCGCAGCGGGCCTCGGTGACCGTCTCTCCCTCGATCTCGAGGATCAGCCGCAGCACCCCGTGCGTCGACGGATGCTGTGGACCCATGTTCACGACGATGCGTTCCGCCCCGGCGTCGTGCGCCGCGGTGGCCGCGTCCGCGAACTCGTCCCAGTCCTGCCCGCCGACGGTGAACACCGCGTCGCCGTCACCGTTCCGAGCGAAGGGATCGCGAGGATGGCTCACTGGTAGGCCCTCCGTTCGTCCGGTGGCGGGATCTTCGCCCCCTTGTACTCGACGGGAATGCCGCCGAGGGGGTAGTCCTTGCGCTGTGGGTGTCCCACCCAGTCGTCGGGCATCTCGATCCTGGCGAGCGACGGGTGACCGTCGAAGATCAGGCCGAAGAAGTCGTAGGTCTCCCGCTCGTGCCAGTCCGTGGTGGGGTACACCCCGTACAGCGACGGGACGTGCGGGTCGGCGTCCGGCACGGCCACCTCGAGCCGTATCCGGCGGCCGTGGGTGATCGACATCAGCGGGTACACCGCGTGCAGTTCCCGCCCGGAGTCCTGCGGGTAGTGCACCCCGCTGACCCCCAGGCACAGTTCGAACCGCAGGTCCGGGTCGTCGCGCAACAACCGTGCGACCGTCGGCAGGCACTCGCGCCGCACGTGCAGGGTCAGCTCCCCGCGGAAGACGACGACCCGCTCGACGGCGTCGTCGAACAGCGTGCCGCTGCCGTCGAGCGCGGCGGCGAGCGTGTCGACGACAACGTCGAAGTAGCCGCCGTAGGGACGAGATGTGCCGCCCGGCAACGTGACCGGTCGCACCAGTCGACCGTAACCGGATGTGTCGCCGGTGCCACCGACCCCGAACATGCCCTGCCGGAGACCGATCATCTCGCCGCCCGCGACCGACTCGGGTGGCACCGTCCCCTCCGGACCGGCGGTGGCCTCGGGATCGGGGCCACCGAGGCCGCGGTCACGCTCGTCCGTCATCGCAGCACCGTCCCCGCGCCGTGCCCCGGCAAGCCGAGGTCGATCGTGGGCCTGGCGGCCAGCGCCGCCTCCTCCGCCGCCCGCACGGCCTGCTCACGATTGACCCCGAGCGGCATCTCCTGGATCTTGGCGTGCAGCATCAGGATCGCATTGAGCAGCATCTCGGGGCGCGGCGGACAGCCGGGCAGGTAGATGTCGACAGGAACCACGTGGTCGACGCCTTGCACGATCGCGTAGTTGTTGAACATCCCACCCGACGACGCGCACACCCCCATCGCGAGCACCCACTTGGGCTCGACCATCTGGTCGTAGACCTGACGCAGCACCGGTGCCATCTTCTGACTGACCCGGCCGGCGACGATCATGAGATCGGCCTGGCGTGGGGACGCCCGGAACGCCTCCATCCCGAAGCGGGCGATATCGAACCGGCCGGACGTGGTGGCCATCATCTCGATCGCACAGCAGGCCAGGCCGAAGGTGGCAGGCCACAGCGAGCCCTTGCGCGCGTAGCCGGCAACGGTCTCGACCGTGCTCAGCACGAAACCACTCGGCAGCTTCTCCTCGAGACCCATACCCGGTTCACCTCCGCTCGGTAGTCACCCGAAACACGCCTAGTCCCAGCTCAATCCCCCACGCCGCCACTCGTACACGTAGGCCACCGCGACGTTGAACACGAACACGGCCATCACGGCCAGACCGAACACACCGAGCGCGTCGAAGTGGACGGCCCACGGGTAGAGGAACACGATCTCGATGTCGAAGATGATGAACAGCATCGCTGTGAGGTAGTACTTCACCGGGATCCGCTGTCCGGCCAGGCCACGCCCGACTTCCGCGGGGGTTGGCTCGATCCCGCACTCGTACGGCTCGAGCTTGGCACGGTTGAGCCGCCTGGGTCCCACGACCGACGCGACGATCACGGAGAAGACCGCGAACGCGGCGGCAATCGCCCCGAGCACGAGAATCGGCACGTATGCGTTCACGTCGCCTCAGCTCCTCTCGTCGCGAGCCTGGCCGCCCATGCCCGATGCCGGACGGTCGCACCCAGACCACGAGCGGCGGGTAGCCACGAGAGACGCACAATCACGCAATCAGGAGAATCCACCCGCAGAATGTGATCTACGCCTCAGCCTACCGGGACAGGCGCCACCCTTGGCTTCGGTTTTACCCCGCGAGTCTTCCGATGCCGGCGCAATATCGAGCCGGAACCGGTTACATCACGGCCGCCGCAGCAGCGGAACAACGGCCGCTGCCAGGCGGAAGGGGTCGATCGGGTGCGCCACCGCAGCCTCCGCCCGCGACCAGTCCGCGAGCCAGGCATCGTCGGCGCGTCCGGTCAGCACCACCACCGGCGGGCACACATCGAGCTCGTCCTTGAGCTGCTTGGCGATTCCCAGGCCACCTGCCGGCGCCGCCTCGCCGTCGAGAATCGCCAGATCGATCCCGCCCGCGTCCATCATGCGGACCACCACGGGCGCCGTCGCGACCTCCACGTACTCCAACTCCGGAAGGTCCGGATGCGGGCGCCGACCGAGGGCTCGCATCACCTGCTCGCGTGTCGAGGCGTCACTGCTGTAGACGAGCACACGCAGCGGATCGGAGGCATCGGAGCGGACGGTCGGATTAGCCACGGACCCGATGCTACGACCGGCCGGCACCCCACACCGGGAGGCGAGTCCGATTCGGGTCGGTCCGCCCGCCCCCGCGCCTAGCGACCGTCGGGAACGAGTGCGGTGACGATCGTGCCTTCCTCGGGGATACCCGAGTCGACGTCGCACAGGCCCGTGCCGTCACGGCTGCATTGGCGATAGTTCCCGAACTCCATCGGAACACCCTGCGCAACAGCAAGGTCGAGGCTGTCCATGACCTGGACGTGCACGTGCGGTTGCGTCGAGTTTCCCGAGTTCCCGCACTCGGCGATCTGTTGCCCCAGCGCCACCTCGTCGCCCACTGCGACGCTGAGCGTGTCTGCCCGCAGGTGGACCACCGCGACGAACATCCCGCTGCGCCGGTCCTGGATGATCAGGTGGTTCCCCGCGATCGAGGCCGGACCTTGCCGCAGGCGGGACGGCTGCCCCACCGCATAGGGGATCAGAGCAAACTGAGATCTGCGCGCCTGGTGATCGGGCTCCCCGTCATGCGCTTGAACGACCACACCGTCGACCGGAGCCAGGATCGGGCGCCCGAAGGCGAAGAACCGGGACGGCGGCTCCGTCGCAAGAAACGTGCGCCAGTCACGTGCCGACGCTGTCCTGCCTCGATCGTCGACCCCGACGAAGTCGATCGCGTATCGCTGGCCGAACACGTCGACACCATGGCTGGGCACTCGCCGTGCCGGACTGTTCTGCACCAGCCACCGACCCGTGAACGGCAGAGCCAACACAACCGCCATGCCTTACCTCCCCGCCGCGGCCGCCCACTCAGCCTGCCGTGGCGCGACGATCCGGTTTCACCAACCGGGAACGGCCACGGGCGTGTACCGGAACTGGCCCGACGCGGATCGGAACGCCCCGAGCGCCCGGTCGATGTGCGACGCGGAGGTGACGAGGACGGCTCCGTCCGCGCCATTTGCGGAGAGGATTCCGGTGGTGTTGCGCGCGTTGTCGACCGTCGAGTACGAGGCGTTCTCGAGGATGATGCTCGCGGGATTGACACCCCTCAGCACCAGGCCGGCGAACATCGCCTGCGATTCGCTGTACGGCAGAGGTTGCGTCGGCCCACCCGCGACGATCACCTTGTTCATCGGATGGAGGCGCGCGATCGCGGCCGCGGTATCCAACCGAGCGTTGAGAACCCCCGGCAGCAACCCGTCGGCGTCGAGTCGGGCACCGAGCACCACGATGTAGCGCGAGGCAGGATCACCGGTGAGATACGCGTGCGCGGCTGCGTACTGGCCCAACGAGGCAACGGTGTCGGAGACCCCGGACCCGGCGGTGTACTCGAGGGTGTCGATGCCCTGATTGATTAGTCCCGGGATGTTGAGCGAGGCGGCATGTGCCGGGGCAGCCGCGAGGAGCGGGAGCACGGCCAGCCCGGCCGCGGCAATAGTGGTTCTCAGCTTGTGCATTCGGCGGTGTCCCCCAGGTTCGACGGTCAGTTCGATTCACGCGCGTCACACCATACGTGCACGACGCGTCCGCGTCAGCTCGAACAGCGTCGGGGACCGCGTTTCAATTCACCACCAGCGCAAGAGCGAAACCGTCCCAGCCCTTCGACCCGACGGTCTGCAGCGCGGTGGCATCGAGTCGGGGTTCGGCCGCCAGCAGGTCGAGCACCTCGCGGCTGGCGCGGACGGCCTCGTCGTCGAGGTCGGGGTTGGACACCGATCCGCCGCGGACGACATTGTCGACGACGATCACCGTGCCGGGCCGCGACAACCGCAGCGCCCACCGCACATAGTTGGAGTTGTTCACCTTGTCGGCGTCGATGAACACCAGGTCGAAGGGCGCGATGCCGTCGGCCTCGACGGCCGGCAGGCTGTCCAGCGCCGCACCGACCCGGATGTCGACCCGGCCGCCGACACCGGCGCGGTCCACGTTGTCCCGGGCGACCGCAGCATGCCGGGGTTCGTACTCGAGCGTGACCACCCGCCCGGACTCCCCTACCGCACGGGCGAGCCAGATGGTGCTGTACCCACCGAGGGTGCCGATCTCGAGCACGCGCGTCGCGCCGACCATGCGCGCCAGCAGGTTCAGCAGCTTGCCCTGCGTCGGCGACACATCGATCGGCGGCAGCCCCGCCGACGCGTTGGCCGCGAGTGCGTGGTCGAGTGCGTCGTCCGCGCCGACCACCGTCTCGACCAGGTAGCGATCGACCTCGGCCCACCGATTCGCGTCATCCTTGCTGTCAGTCATGCCGTCAGCCTAGGGCCGCATCTCGTACGCGCCGTCGTACCCCACGACCTGCTCCCACACCCGGTCGAACCGCTCGGTGTCGACGGCGGGCTTGCGGATCGCGCCGATCGCCCACTCCTGCTGCGCGTCCGTCGACGACGGCTTGCCGTGCAGAGCAACGGCATACCGGGAGAAGTCGCGGATCTGGAAGTCGAAGATCTGCTCGAGCAGATCACGGTCGAGGCCGACGATGTCGGCCTGCTCGAGGATCAGCTGCCCGTAGACGACCAGCTCGAACAGATGCCCGACGGTGAGCAGGAAGTCCAGGTCCTCCCGCTGCGCGTCGTCCGGCCCGGCCGTCGCGAGCAACTCACGTAGCTCGAGCGCCTGCTCGTGGAACCGCGCGACATTGGGGATGTCGGCATGCTCGTCGAACACCCGGGTCCAGTCCTGGAACTGGACCTTGCCCGCGCCCCGGGTGGGGCCCTGCGCCCAGAAGAACGCGTCGTCGGTGGGGTCGGTGCGGGTGGCGACATCGGGATACGACGCCGGATTGAACAGGTAGTTCGGCATGAACTTGAGGATCAGCGCGACGTTGACGTGGACGGTGCCCTCGAGTTTGGGCAACGTGCCGATCAGCTCGGCGGCCTCCCGGAAGTAGGTGTCCTTCTCGTAGCCCTTGGCGGCGATGACGTCGTGCAGCAACGCCATCACCGATTCGCCCTCCGAGGTGACCTTCGCCTTGGTCATCGGGTTGAACAGCAGGTACCGGCGATCCTCCGGTCCCGCACTGCGGAAGTAGTCGACCGCGCGGGCGCTGAACAGCTTCATCGCTACGAGCCGGGTGTAGGCGTCCACGAAGTTGGCCCGCACGTGCGGAAAGTCGGTGACCCGCCGGCCGTACAGAACCCTGTTGTGAGCGTGCGTGATCGCTTCGAAGAAGGCGTGCTCGCAGATCCCGATCGACGCCGTGCACAGGTTGAACTTGCCGACGTTGACGGTGTTGAGCGCCGCCGAGAACGCGTCCGCACCGGTGTGCAGGATGTCCTCCTCCCGCACCGGGTAGTCGCGCAGCGCGAACGTGCTGACGTACATCTGCCCGTGCACGACATTGTCGATGAGGCGGTAGTGCAGGTGCCGGCTGTCGACGACGAAGAAGACGTAGCCGTCGGCCCCCTCGATGTCGGTGCGGCGCCCGAACACCGACACCATGCCGGCGACGTTGCCGTTGCCGATGTAGTACTTGGTGCCGTTCGCGCGGAACGCGGCCGTGCCGTCCGCCGTGTCGGTACGGGGGGTGAGCAGCATGTCGGTCGAGTACACGTCGGCGCCGTGCTCGCGTTCGGACAGGCCGAACGCCATGACCCCGCCGGCATCCAACTGTTCGGCCGCGCGTCGCCGGGCCGTCGGGTTGTCGCTCATCCAGATCGGCCCGAGCCCGAGCACGGTCACCTGCCACAGGTACCAGTAGGACAGCCCGTAGAACCCGAGAATCTCGCTCAGCGCGGCGTTGCGGGCGGCGTCCCACCGCTTGTTGGGATCGCCGTTCGCCTCGGAGGCCGGGGTGAGGAACGTCGCGAACAGACCCTCTCGCCCGGCGAAGTCCAGGAAGTCCCCGGTCCAGATCGCGTGCAGGTCGTCCTGCAGCAGCCGGCGTTTGCCCCGGGCCTCGAACCAGTCGATCGTCGCGCGCAGCAGTCGGCGCGTGTTCGGATCGAAGTCCTTCGGGTCGTAGTCGTGCGGATTCAGCAGCAGCTCGCCCACTGTCATCACCCTCCGGGAAACGGAAGCGGCGCCCGTCGAGGGGCTCATCGTCCACTCTCCCCGAGACCCGTCGCATGCGCGGACTTTCTCGCGAAGCAACTCGTCGTTCGAGCGGATCCGTTCTTGTGTCACAGATCACTCGGTGCTAGTTTCTGACACAGCGAGACACTTTTGTTCCACCGTCCCAAAGCAGACAGGGAACTACCGATGCCGCTCGACTTCGACGCCGCCATCCGCGAGGCGGTCCCCATGCCCGTCGACGCAGAGTCCGCCGCCGACTCGCCGCGCCTGGGCCCCGATTCACTGATCTGGAAGTACTACGGCGACGTGCGCGGACTACTGGGTTTCCAGCGACTCGCCGGGACCGAGAACTGCATCGAGCAGCTCGGTAAGGCGGTCGAGGACCACTCGGTGATCTTCTCCGACACCCTCGGCCGGGCCCGCCGCAGCGGGCCGCCGATCATGAAGACCGTCTACAGCGACGACCCCTATCACTGGGGACGCACGGTCCGCGACTTCCACAAGCCGATCAAGGGCACGATCAGCGACGGCTCGCGTTACCACGCGCTCAACCCGGAGCTCTTCTACTGGGCGCACGCCACCTTCGTCGACCAGGTCCTCTACATCACCGACACCTTCATCCGCCGGCTCTCGTACGAGGAGAAGGTGCGGATCTTCGAGGAGGGCCGGATCTGGTACCAGATCTACGGGGTCAGCGATCGGAGCCAGCCGCAGACCTACGAGGAGTTCCTGGAGTACTGGGCGCAGATGCTCGACCGGTTCGTGCCGACGCCGACGATCCTGTACGCCACCGGGTACATCCGCAAGGGCGTGCCGCGACCGCGGCGGATTCCGGCGCCCGTGTGGAACCTGCTGTCCGCGCCGATCAACGCGTTCATGCGCATCGTCGTTGTCGGCACGCTTCCCCCGCAGATGCGCGAGGTGTGCGGACTCGACTGGAATCCGAAGAAGGAGAGGCAGTTCCAACGGTTCGCAGCGTTCTCGCGCCGCATCAACCCGCTCGTCAACCGGCTTCCGCTCCGCGCGCTGTACCTGCCCTGGGCGTACGAGGCGTGGCGCCGGGTCGGGATCGACCCCCGACCGCTGCTGAACTCGCTCGGCGAATCCGCCCCCACCCGATAGGAGATCCCGTGCGTACCAAGCAGTTGGCACCACCGCCGGCCGGCAGCGACCTCCGCCCGATCAACGGTACCGGCGATCCGGGGGTCATCGAACTCCTGCGATTCTTCCGCAACCCGGTTCGGCTGGTGGCGCAGCGCCGGGAGGCCTTCGGGGACATCACCTACATCAACGCGTTCGGCCAGAAGTTCGCCGTGCCGCTCACCGCCGACGGCGCTGAGTCGGTGGCCGCGAATCGGCAGAAGGCGCTGGCCGCCGAGCCGGCGTGGGGGTTCCTCATCGGGCCGTTCTTCCGCCGTGGAATCCTGTTGATGGACTTCGAGGAACACCGACACCACCGGCTGATCCTGCAGCAGGCCTTCAACAACAAGCACCTGCGCGGCTACCTGGACGACATGCAGCCGATGCTGCGCGACGGCGTCCGTGGCCTACCCGTCGGCGAGAACATCCTGATCCTGGACCGCTTCAAGGAACTCACCCTGGACCTGGCCCTGGAGATCTTCCTGGGCATGGATCTGCCGCGCCTGGAGGCCGACCGGATCAACAAGGCCTTCATCGACTGCGTCAACGCCGGGATGTCCCTCGTGCGCAGGAACATCCCCGGAACCAAGTGGGCCCGCGGCCTGGCCGGTCGTGCCGTGCTCGAGGAGTTCTTCCGCGCGCACCTGCCGGCCAAGCGCGCCACCGAAACCCCCGACCTGTTCTCCGTGCTGTGTCGGGCACGGTCCGAGGAGGGCCACACCTTCACCGACGAGGACGTGGTCAACCACATGATCTTCGTGCTGATGGCGGCACACGACACCTCCACCATCACGCTCACCACGATGGCGTACTACCTTGCCCTGCATCCGGAGTGGCAGGAGAAGGCCCGCGCGCAGTCCCGCGCGCTGCCGCGGGACATCACGTACGACAACCTCGCGGAGTTCACGGTGCTGGACGCCGTCATGAAGGAGTCGCTGCGGCTGAACTCGCCGGTGCCCGGTCTGGCCCGACGAGCCTTGGAGGACACGGAGATCGACGGACACTTCGTCCCGAAGGGCACGTACGTCAGCGCGATCGGAATGGTCAACCACCACAACCCGGCGCTGTGGACGGATCCCGAACGGTTCGATCCGGACCGCTTCTCACCCGAACGCGCCGAGGACAAGTCGCATCGGTACGCATGGATGCCGTTCGGCGGCGGCGTGCACAAGTGCATCGGCCTGTACTTCGCCCAGATGGAGATCAAGACGATCATGCACAACCTCCTGCTCGAGTACGAGTGGTCGGTCCCCGACGGCTACACCTGGAAGCTCGACAACACCACGCTGCCGGTTCCGAAGGACCGCCTCCCGGTGACGCTGCGGGCGATCTGACGATGGATATGCTGACCGGTGATGACCACGCGCCGCACTCCCACCGCACTGCCCGCCGCCACCGCGGAGCAGGCGATGCTCGACGCCGCGCGGGAGGAGTTCGAGCGCTACGGGATTCGGCGCACCAACATGGACGACATCGCGAAGCGGGCGGGAATCAGCCGCAGCACCCTCTACCGACGGTTCCCGAACAAGGACGCGCTGGTCGAGGTGCTGATCCTGCGCGAGGCGGGGCTGTTCTTCGACCAACTCGACGCCCTTGCCCGGAATCTCGACCCGGCGCAGGCGGTCGTCGAGTGCTTCGCCCGGGGAATCCAATTGACCCGCGAGATCCCGCTGATCGGGCGCATCCTCGAGAGCGAGCCGGAGCTGATGGTCGAGGTGACCTCGCGGACCGACGGGGCGCCGATCGCGGTGACCGCC
The DNA here is from genome assembly GCF_003350365.1 of Rhodococcus sp. AG1013. Lineage (NCBI taxonomy): Bacteria > Bacillati > Actinomycetota > Actinomycetes > Mycobacteriales > Nocardiaceae > Rhodococcus > Rhodococcus sp. AG1013. The sequence continues at coordinate 145,198 of NZ_QQAT01000004.1, read as the reverse complement.
GCCCGGGTCGCCGCGGCGCTGCGTCACAGTGGGGCGGCGATGCCCGAGGAGGATCTGCTCGCGGCGTCCGAGATCCTCATGCGCATCGCGATGTCTTTGATGCTGCATCCGCACGGGCAGTTGGACACGACCGATCCCGCCGCGGTGCGCCGCTACGCCGAGAGGTACCTCACCCGACTGGTGTGGTGACCACCGTCCGCACGCGCGCGGGTGCGCCGTGCTGACCGCCCTGCACGAGGGCCTGCTGGCCCAGCTGCCGACCTCCTCCGAATTCTCCTGCGCCGCCGTTCCGTTCACCGGCGAGCCGCTCCCCGCCGTCCCGCAGACGTCCTCGGAATCGGTGGCCGCCGTCGCAGCCGTGGGCCGGGCAGCGCAGCCGGGTTGGGCGGCCCGGCCGGTCCGGGACCGGCAGGCGATCGCGGCGCGCTTCGCGCGTCTGCTCGTCGACCACCACGACAGCCTGTGCGACCTCATGCAGTGGGAGACCGGCAAGGCCCGCGTGCATACCGCCGTCGAGGTGCAGGGCGTCGTCGCCACCGCGCTGCACTACGCCGCCCACAGCACCCGCTATCTGGGCGAACGTCGCGTCCGGGGCGCGGTGCCGGGACTGGTCTCCGCCCGCGTCGGCTACCGGCCCAAGGGCCTGGTCGGGGTGATCGCGCCGTGGAACTACCCGCTGTTCCTGGCCGTCGGCGATGTGATCCCCGCGCTGCTCGCCGGCAATGCGGTGCTCAGCAAGGCCGACTCGCAGGCACCGCTCACGCTGCTCTACGCCCGCCACCTGGCGATTCGGGCCGGGGCGCCGGAGGCGGTGTGGCAGGTGGTGGCCGGTCCCGGCAGCCGCATCGGGCCCGCGCTGGTGGCCGAGGTGGACTACGTGAGCTTCACCGGGTCCACCGCAACCGGCCGGGAGATCGCCCGGCGCTGCGCGGACCGACTGATCGGGGCCTCGCTCGAGCTGGGCGGGAAGAACCCGATGATCGTGTGCGCCGACGCGGATCTCGCGGCCGCCGTGCGCGGCGCGGTGCAGGCGGCGTTCTCCAACGCCGGGCAGATGTGCATCGGCATCGAGCGGATCTACGTGCACGAGAGCGTGTTCGACCGGTTCGTGCGCGAACTGGTCACGCGCACCGAGCGGCTTCGGATCGGCGCCGGGTACGGCTACGACGTGGACATGGGTTCGCTGACGTCCCGCCGCCAGCTGGAGGCCACCGAGAAGCATGTCGCGGACGCTCTCGCGAAGGGCGCGACCGCCGTGACCGGCGGCCGGGCACGCCCCGATCTCGGCCCGCTGTTCCACGAGCCGACCGTCCTCACCGGCGTGACGGCCGAGATGGCGGTCCACGCCGAGGAAACCTTCGGTCCGGTCGTCTCCGTCTACCCCGTGGCGTCCGAGGTGGAGGCGGTCCGTCGGGCCAACGAGGGCGAGTACGGACTGAGCGCGAGCGTGTGGACCCGCGACGTGCGGCGCGGACGCCGGATCGCCGCCCAGGTGGTGGCCGGTTCGGTGAACGTCAACGACGGCTACCTGTCCGCGATCGCGTCACTGGGCGCCCCGATGGGCGGCATGCGCACCAGCGGGACCGGGCGCCGACACGGTCGCGAGGGCATCGTCCGCTACACCGAACCGCAGACGGTCACCACCCAACGCGTCGCGACCGCCTACCCCGACCGACTCCGCGGGCCCCTGCTGGCCGCGATGAACGCCGGCACCCGCGCCCTGCTCGCAGTGCGGCACCGAGCATGAGGCGAGCCATGCACATCGTCGACGAGGTGGGCATCCTGTGCCGCAACCACGCCGACGCCGTCGTCGCGCTGTGCGCGGCGTCGGCCGCCGGAGCCCGTGTGGTGCTGCTCAACTCCGACTTCGGGCGCCGTCAGGTCACCGAAGTGGCCGCGCGGGAGCGCCTCGACGCGGTGATCCACGACGAGGAGTTCACCCCGGTCGTAGAGGGATTCGACGGCCCGCGCTGGTGCGCGTGGACCGAGGATCCGGACACGGAGGGGTCGCTGTCGGCTCTCCTGACCGGCGCCCCGGACACCCTGTCGCCCAGGCCGCCGCGGCCGCCGCGGCCGCCGTCGCTGGTGATCCTGACCAGCGGCACCAGCGGGACGCCGAAGGGCGCACCGCGCGGGGATTCGCCGACGCTGTTGCTGCCGGCGGGTCTGCTGTCGAAGATCCCGCTGCGCGGCGACGAACGAGTCCTGGTGGCGGCGCCGATCTTCCATGGCTGGGGTCTACTGGTCGCGACGCTGACGCTGACCCTCGGGTCCACGCTGGTGCTGCGGCGACGATTCGACGCCGTCCAGGCGCTACGCGACCTGCATACCCACCGCTGCGCCGCCCTGATCGCGGTGCCGACGATGCTGCGCCGACTGCTCGGTGTGGTGGACGCGATGCCGGAGGCCGACCTGTCCGCGCTGCGGATCGTCGCGAGCGGCGGCGCACGACTGGACGCTTCCCTCGTCGCGCAGGTCACCGACGCGTGGGGCCCGGTGCTGCACAACCTGTACGGCTCGACCGAGGCGGCGTACATCAGCATCGCGACACCCGCCGACCTCGCCGTAGCGCCCGACTGCGCGGGGGTTCCCCCGCGCGGCAACATAGTTCGCATCGCCGACACCGACGACGGTCCGGTCCCACCCGGCGCCGAGGGCCGGATTCTGGTGCGCACCCCGGGCCAGATCGAGACCTACACCGACGGCACCCGCAAGAGCGACGCCGACGGCTTCCTCGACACCGGCGACCGCGGCCACCTCGACGCGGCGGGCCGACTCCACGTCGCGGGCCGCTCCGACGCGATGATCGTCTCCGGGGGCGAGAACGTCTTCCCCGAGGAGGTCGAGGTGGTGTTGCTGGCGCACCCGGCCGTCACCGATGCCGTGGTCGCCCCCGTCCCCGACGCCGACTTCGGGCAGCGCCTGCGGGCGTACCTGGTGTGCGAGCAGGGCCTCGACGAGCAGGCCGTCCGCGACTATCTCCCAGCCGAACTCCCCCGATCCCGGATGCCCCGCGACGTCGTGTTCGTCGACGCGCGGACCCGCGGATCGTCGGGAAAAGTGTTGCGCCGCACGCTCGACGAACTGAAGGAGAGCCACTCGTGAGAAGAACCGACATCACCGGTCGCGTCGTCGTGGTGACCGGCGGAGCGCGGGGCATCGGGAGGGCGACCGCAACGGCGCTGCGCGACGCCGGCGCACTGGTCGCGATCGGCGACATCGACGAGGCCGAGGTGCGGCGCACCGCCGACGCCGTCGGCGTCTTCGGTGCGGTCCTCGACGTCACCGATCCCCGTTCGGTCGAGTCCTTCCTCGCCCGTGTGCGGTCGACCCTCGGTCCCCCGTGGGGCTGGATCAACAACGCCGGCGTCATGCCGCTCGGCCCACTGCTCGAGCAGGACGACGCGATCGTCGACACCGTGGTGGACGTCAACCTGCGCGGGGTGGTGCACGGCACCCGCGCCGCGGGACGGGCGATGAGGGCATCCGGCGGCGGCCGGATCGTCAACATCGCCTCGATCGCCGGATGCATCCCGGCTCCGGGCATGGCCGCCTACAACGCCACCAAGGCCGCGGTGCTGTGCTTCGGCGACGCCGCCGACGCCGAACTGGCCGCGCACGGGGTGCGGGTCGGCACGGTGCTGCCGACGTTCACGAGCACCGGGCTGCTCGCCGGTACTCATCCCGGACGGTTGATCGCCCCGATCCGGCCGGAACAGGTCGCGCAGGCAGTCGTGCAGATCCTGCGGACCGGTCGCCGCCGGGCCGTCGTGCCGGGACGCCTGTCCGGTGCGCTGCTGTGGCCGCTGTTCCCGCGACCGGTCGCCCGCCTGTTGCGGCGGGCGACCGGACTCGAGCGGGTGTTCCTGGACGTCGACGCCGGACGCGCCGAGTACGACGCCCGGATCAAGCGCTGATCCGAACGGACTCACCGATGGCAGTCGGCGTGACGGCCCGCGGGCCGGGGGCCAATCGAACTAGATCACCCACACGCCGTGCGCGGATGGAACAAGCTCACGATCAGACTCGGTACCCCGTTGACCAGTACGAGCACTGCCACGACGACGGCGATGCTCACACCTGGCGATTCCCGCGTGGCATCGCCGAACGCGAGCGCGCCGATGATTCTCAGTACCCATCCGGTGGTCTGCAAGCGGCGCGTCCACCGAGATCGCCGCCCCGGAGGTCGACCATCGGCAGCCGACATCGGACGGCCGAGTTCCTGACGGGCCGAGAACCACGCCTCCAGAAGATGAAATGCGACGCCGAGCAGTACTGCACACGTTCCGATCAGCACCATGCCCCCCTCGAGCTGTCCGTCGGCCGAATGTATACGAGTGGCCGCCCACCCCGGTCAGGGGTGGGCGGCCACTGATCAAACGTGCCGCGGTGGCGGTACGCGGAGCTTCGTCAGCCGCGGATCGCGGTGAGGATCTCCCCGAGCGCGCCCTCGACGGGGACCTCGCGGGATTCGCCGGTGAAGCGGTCGCGCAGTTCCACGTTGCCCTCGGCGAAGCCGCGACCCACGACCACGACCAGCGGGATGCCGATCAGCTCGGAGTCCTTGAACTTCACGCCCGGCGACGCCTTGCGGTCGTCGAACAGGACCTCGACGCGGGCCTTGTCCAGCTCGGCGGCCAGCGCCTCGGCGCCCTCGCGGGCCGCGTCGTCCTTGTTCGCGATGACCAGGTGCACGTCGAACGGGGTGACCTCGGCGGGCCAGCGCAGGCCCTTGTCGTCGTGATGCTGCTCGGCGATGACCGCGACGAGACGCGAGACGCCGATGCCGTACGAGCCCATGGTGGGGCGGACAGGCTTACCGTTCTCGCCAAGCACGTCGACATTGAACACGTCGGTGTACTTGCGGCCCAGCTGGAACACGTGACCGACCTCGATACCACGGGCGGCGACCAGTGCACCGGCGCCGTCGGGCGACGGATCGCCGTCGCGCACCTCGGCGGCCTCGATGGTGCCGTCCGGGGTGAAGTCGCGTCCGGCGACCAGGCCCACGTAGTGCTTGCCCTCCTCGTCGGCGCCGGTGATCCAGCTGGTGCCGTCCACGACGCGGGGGTCGACGAGGTAGCGGACACCGTTCTCCTGCAGCGCCTTCGGGCCGATGTAGCCCTTGACGAGGAACGGGTTGTTCTTGAAATCGGTCTCGGTGATGAGCACGTACTCGGCCGGCTCGAGCGCAGCCTCGAGGCGCTTCTCGTCCACCTCGCGGTCGCCGGGGATGCCGATCGCGAGCAGTTCCCACTCGCCGCCGGGCACGCGGGTCTTCACCATGATGTTCTTCAGCGTGTCCGCGGCGGTCACGGTCTTGCCGAGGTCGGCGCCGTTGGCCCACTCGACGAGGGTGTCGATGGTCTCGGTGCCGGGGGTGTCACGAACCTCGGCGGCCGGCAGCCCGTCGAACGGGATCGGCGCGGGAGCCAGGGTCTTGACGGCCTCGACGTTGGCGGCGTAGCCGGACTCGATGCAGCGGACGTAGGTGTCCTCGCCGATCTCGCTCTCGGCCAGGAACTCCTCCGACGCGCTGCCACCCATCGCGCCCGACGTGGCGGACACGATGACGTACTTGACGCCGAGCCGGGACAGGATCCGCTCGTAGGTGTCGCGGTGCGCCTGGTAGGACGCCGTCAGGCCCTCGTCGGTGAGGTCGAACGAGTACGAGTCCTTCATCACGAACTCGCGGCCGCGCAGGATGCCGGCGCGGGGACGCTCCTCGTCGCGGTACTTGGTCTGCACCTGGTACAGGGTGACCGGGAAGTCCTTGTACGAGTTGTATTCGCCCTTCACGGTGAGCGCGAAGAGCTCCTCGTGGGTGGGGCCGAGCATGTAGTCGTTGCCCTTGCGGTCCTGGAGGCGGAACAGGCTTGCGCCGTACTCGGTCCAGCGGTTCGACGTCTCGTAGGGATCGCGCGGCAGCAGCGCGGGCAGCAGGATCTCCTGCGCACCCATCGCGTTCATCTCCTCGCGGACCACGCGCTCCACCTCGCGCAGCACCCGCAGACCCAGAGGCAGCCACGAGTACACGCCTGGCGCGATACGCCGCACGTAGCCGGCACGGACCAGCAGCTTGTGGCTGGCGACCTCGGCGTCGGCCGGGTCGTCGCGGAGGGTACGGAGGAACAGGTGCGACATGCGGGTGATCACGGTGTAGCAGCCTAGTCGGTTGAGCGTGCGAGACCGATCGAGGGCACAGCCGGTTGCCAGGTTCGCGTCGCACACTGGGTAGGTGGACTCCGTGGTCTCCCCCCTTCTCGCGGCCGCTCCGGCCGCCGGGGTGGCTGCGCAGGGCGGTTACCGCAGCGGCGTATCGCTGCTGGGCGGCTGGCTTCCACTGACGGTGGAGATTGTCAGCGTCGTCGTGTTGATTGCCGTCCTGGTCCGCCGCAGCAGGCGCTGGTGGCTGCTGTGGGTGCCGGTCGCCGCGGCGCTGGGCGTGGCGGCCGCGGCGACCGCGCACTGGTTCGTCGGACAGCAGGGGCTGGCGTCGGATCCGGCACCGATCCAGCTGTGGGCGTGGTCGGCGGTGTTCGTCGCCGCGATCGCGATCGCGGTGCTCGGGTGGCGGGGAACCCGCTGGTGGCGACGCGGCCTGTCGATCGTTCTGATCCCGTCGACCTTCGCGTGTGTGGCGCTGACGTTGAACCAGTGGGTGGGCTACTACCCCACCGTGCAGACCGCGTGGGGCGCGGCGACGGCCGGCCCGGTCCCGGATCAGGTGGATGCCGCGGACCTCCCTGTCCTTCGAAACACGACCATGTCGACGGGGAAGGTGGTGCCGGTCGACGTCCCCGACGCCGCGAGCGGTTTCAAGCATCGGACCGAGTACGTGTATCTGCCGCCGGCGTGGTTCGCCGGCGACACGCCTCCCGCGTTGCCGGTCATCATGATGGTCGGCGGCGAGTTCAACACTGCTGCGGATTGGCTGCGGACCGGCGGCGCCGTCGACACCGTCGACGCCTATGCGCAGGCACACGGCGGCCAGGCCCCGATCCTCGTGTTCGTCGATGCCGGCGGCAGCTTCAACAACGACACCGAATGTGTCGACGGCCCGCGAGGAAACTCGGCATCCCACCTGGTCGACGACGTCCGCCCGTACGTCGTGTCCACGTTCGGTGCATCGGCAAACCCCGAAAACTGGGGTGTCGTGGGCTGGTCGATGGGTGGCACGTGCGCGGTCGATCTCATCGTGATGCATCCGGACCTGTTCAGCACCTTCGAGGACATCGCGGGAGACGTCGCCCCGACCGCCGGCACCGACGAGCAGACCCTGGACCGCCTGTACGGCGGCGACACCGCGCTGCGGGACCGGTTCGATCCGACGAAGGCGATGACCGAACACAGGCTGTACCAAGGGATCTCGGGCTGGTTCCAGGACAGCGACGTACCGCCGCGACAGGGCGCGAACCTGTCCGGCCCCGCGCCGGCGCCGAGTCCGGGGATGGACGGAACGGGTGGCCACGACGACACCCACGATGCCGGCGAGACCGGTGCGGCCGAGCAACTGTGTGCCACCGCGTCGTCGGTCGGGATCTCCTGCGAGGTGCACACATCGAACGGTCGTCACACCTGGCAGTTCGCGGCACAGGGCTTCGCCGACGCGCTGCCCTGGCTGGCCGTGCAGATCCAAACGCCCGGATCCGCGACGCCCTAGCCGTCCGCCACTCACGGCCGGCAGAGCGCTCGTCCGCCGTCTCCTCCGGGGACCGAAATCCGTCGGCTACGAACCCGACCCGAAATCCTGGCTCACCAAAATCACGAAAAGTGATGTAGCTTAGGCTCGCCTAGGCCAACATAGGCTAACCTCACTCGAGGTCTGTCCGCCCTATGGCGCCGTGGACTGCGGCCGTGACCAGGAAGAAGGAAGATGCGCGCGTTCAGCAGGGCTGCGTTCGCGACCATGGCGGTCGCCTTGGCATTGACGACGCCGGTGGGCATCGCCATTGCTACTCCCGATACCCCAGACGGCAGCGACGCTGCCGCCCAAGCCATTTCCAGCACCCCGGTCACGACCGCCGCCACCACCACCCCGGTCACGACCGCCGCCAGCACTCCGGTGATCACGACCGTGGCCGGCGCTCCGGTGGTCAAGACCACCTCCGGCACTCCGGTCACGACCGTCTCGAAGAAGACCGGCCTGGTCGACGGTGAGACCATCACCGTCTCGGGCACCGGCTTCTCCGGCGCACAACCCGGCATCTACGTCGGCCTCGTCCAGGACGACAAGTTCTCGGCCACCGACGCCGGCGCATGGATAACCACCGCGTGGATCAAGGCAGCCGACATCAAGAGCGGCTCCTGGAGCACCACCGTCGATGTCGTAGCCGTCAAGGGCGACTCGGACTGCACCCAGAACGCGTGCTCGATCTACACCGTCGCCGCGCACGGCTCCGCCGACCGCAGCCAGGACACCGAGACCCCCGTGTCCTTTGCCGCAGTCACTCCGACGACCACCACGACACCGCCGACGACGACCACCACCACCAAGCCGACGACCACCACGCCGCCGCCGACCACGACCACCAAGCCGACGACGCCTCCGGTCACGGGCAGCGGCCCCCGGGTCAACGCGAGCAAGACGAGCGGACTCAATGCCGCCGGTGACACGATCAATGTCCGCGGCAGCGGGTTCTCGACTTCCGGCATGGGTATCTACGTCGGCATCGCGCAGACGAACAAGTACTCGTCCACCGACGCTTCGGTCTTCTACAAGCCGAAGTTCATCAAGCCGTCCGAAATGCCGGGTGGTTCGTTCTCGACGAGTATCGACGTCATCGGCGCATTCGAGGGCGGCGACTGCATCGCCGACAAGTGTGCCCTCTACACGCTCGCCGCGCACGGCTCGAGTGACCGCAGCCAGGACACCAAGACCTCCATCAGCTTCGTCGGCACCGCACCCCCGGTCACCGGTGGTGGCGGTGGTGGCGGCGTCGGAGCCGGGACCGGCGGGGCTGCTGGTGGCGGCGCGGCCGGCGCTGCGCCCGGCGAAACGTTCACGGCGAACAGCAGTTTGTCGGTGTCGCTCTCGAAGTCGAGCGGTATCAACCCGTCGGGTGAGACCGTCACGGTTTCCGGCTCCGGCTTCTCCGGCGCCGCTCCGGGCCTCTACGTCGGCCTCGTGCAGGACAACGTCTTCTCGGCCGCCGACGCGTCGGTCTGGATGACCTCGGCGTTCATCAAGCCGGAGCAGATCTCCGGTGGCAATTGGTCCCTCCCCGTGGAAATGATCGCTACCCAGGGCGCCTTCGACTGCATCAAGAATGCGTGCTCGATCTACACCGTCATTGCCCACGGCTCCTCGGACCGCAGCCAGGACACCAAGACCCCGGTGAGCTTCGTCGGCGGAGTCGCACCGGGCACCGTCACGGCGCCTCCGGTGCTGAATGCCGCCGGCGCTCCCGGCGCCGCGAAGACCGTGGCCGTGACGCTGTCGAAGGCCAAGGGACTCAAGGTCGAGGGCGACGAGATCACCATCTCGGGCACCGGATTCTCCGGTGCGCAACCCGGCATCTACGTCGGCCTGATCCAGGAGAACAAGTTCTCCACCACTGACGCCGGCGCCTGGATGACCACGGCGTTCATCACGCCGAGCAGGATCAAGGACGGCGCCTGGTCGACCACCATGAAGGTGCAGGCCGTCAAGGGCGACTCGGACTGCACCAAGAACGCGTGCTCGATCTACACGATCGCGGCTCACGGCTCGAGCGACCGCAGCCAGGACACGCAGACTCCCGTCAGCTTCGGCGACGACCCGAACGCACCCAACGCCGACAAGGCCGAAGAAGCAGCACTGGCGGCGGGTGCAGACGGCGGCTCGAACGACGGAGGCACGACCTCCTCGGACAACTCGAACACCGCCTCCTCGGCGATCCGCAATCTGTCGGACGCGTTCACCGACGGCACCGCCTGGATCCTGCCACTGCTCATCGGTGGCGTCGCCGGAGCCGGAATTGCAGTGGCAGCGACGTTCGCACTGCGCCGCCGCACCTAGCGCCACCCCTTTTCGTGTGAGGGGCATCCGAACCGGATGCCCCTCACCTGAACGTGCCCTGAACTGGCTACATGCGAACATCCGCGGCCCTGAAATCTGCTTCCGGCTACCCCTTTACCGCGAATTCAACTAAGGCGAGCTTTGCCTAATCTTCGCCGCGTTCCGGCGACCCACATCAGAAAGTAGGGAAAATGCGCGCGTTCACAAAGTCCGCGATCGTGGCGGTTGCCACCACGGTCGCCTGCACGATGCCGCTGGGCGTCGCCGCAGCGCAGACCAGCCCGTTCGGCTCGCTGGGCAGCCTCGGCTCCAGCGACCCGGGAACCGAGGAACCCGGCGAGGTGACGCCACTGGTGTCGCTGTCGAAGGCCACCGACCTCGTCGCCGACGGTGAGACCATCACCGTCACGGGCAGCGGCTTCTCCGGCGCCGGCGCCGGCATCTACGTCGGCCTCATCCAGGACAGCAAGTACTCCGCCACCGACTCCACCGCCTGGATGACCACCAAGTGGCTCGAGGCAACCGACATCGTGGGCGGCGCCTGGACCGCCGACATCGACGTCGCCGCCGTCAAGGGCCACTCGAACTGCCTCGAGAACACCTGCTCCATCTACACCGTCGCCGCACACGGCTCGCCCGACCGCACCCAGGACACCCAGACCCCGGTGAGTTTCGCGGCGCCCGTCGTCGTGCCGGCCGGCCCTGCCGTGACGGTCTCGAAGACGACCGGTCTGACGAACGACGAGGAGATCACCGTCACCGGCACCGGCTTCGGCCGCGAGGGCCAGGGCATCTACGTCGGTCTCGCCCAGGTCGACAAGTACTCCGGCACCAACAGCAGCGCCTTCCACTCCACCGAGTGGATCAAGGCCGCCCAGATCGTGGACGGCGGCTTCACCACCACGCTGAAGGCCACCGCGATCAAGGGTGACGCGAACTGCTACGAGAACGCGTGCTCGATCTTCACGCTCGCCGATCACAACACGATCGACGACCGTAGCCAGGACACCCAGACGCCGGTCACCTTCGCGCCGCCGGTCGTCGTGCCCACCGGACCCGCGGTGACCGCGAACAAGACCACCAACCTGACTGTCGGCGAGACGATCACCGTCTCGGGCACCGGCTTCGAAGGTGCCGCGGCCGGCACCGGCCTGTACTACGGCATCGTCCAAGACGACCAGTTCTCGACCACCAACGCCGGCGCGTGGATCACCACCGGATTCATCACCAAAGGTCAGATCGTGGGCGGTGCCTGGACCGCCACCATCAACGCGACCGCCGTCAACGGCGTCTCGAACTGCTTCGTGAACGCGTGCTCGATCTACACCGTCATGGCCCATGGCTCCACGGACCGCAGCCAGGACACCAAGACCCCGATCACCTTCACGGCGCCTGCTGCCGCACCGGTTTCCGCACCGGTCGTCGATGCTCCCGAGATCCAGAACGTCGCCAGCGTCCAGTCCGACGCCGGTGAGGGCCCGCCGGTCGCTCCGCTGGCCATTGGTGGCGTCATCGCTGCCGGCCTGGCCGTGACGGCACTGCGTCGTCGCTCCTGAGGTCGTCGCTCCTGAGGTCGTCGCACCCGAGCTGAACCCGCAGAACAACTGAGGTCTGGCCTTCGCTCCCCGGAGCGGAGGCCAGACCTGTTTCGTGTGCCCGACGGTTCGCGACTCAGATCCGCACGCCGCGAGCGTCGGCGCCGCGGCCGCCCGGTAGCGTTGGCGTTCGTGCTTGTCCTGCTTCCCCCTTCCGAAACCAAGTCCGACGGCGGCAAGGGCGCGCCGCTCGATCTCAGCGAGCTGTCGATGCCGCAGCTGACCGAGACGCGCGAGTTGCTCGTCCAAGCGCTCGTCGACCTGGCGGAGGACACCGAGGCTTCGAATCTGGCGTTGGGACTGGGCCCGAAGCAGGCCGACGAGATCGAGCGCAACGCCAAGCTGTGGGTCTCCGCCACCCGGCCCGCGCTCGAGCGCTACACGGGAGTGTTGTTCGACGCACTCGATGCGACGTCCTTCACGAAGGTGCAGCGGGAGAAGGCGTATCGCCGGCTCGGGATGGGCTCGGCGCTGTTCGGTGCGGTGCGGGCCGGGGACCCGATTCCCGCGTACCGGCTGTCCGGCGGATCCAAGCTGCCCGGCTTCGGGACGCTGCAGTCGCTGTGGAAGCCGGAACTCTCCGACGCCCTGGTCGCCGAGGCGGCCGGCGGACTGGTGGTGGATCTGCGCTCGGGCACCTACCAGCAGCTGGGCCCGGTGCCGGGTGCGATCATCGCGACCGTACTCACCGAGCAGCCGGACGGCTCCCGAAAAGTGGTGAGCCACTTCAACAAGCACCACAAGGGCCTGCTCGCGCGGGCACTGATCGTCTCGCGCGCCGAGCCGACCGACATCAAAGGTGTCGCCCGCGTCGCGTCGAAGGCCGGTCTCACCGTCGAGACCGCCTCCGACGGCGAACTGATCATCCTGACCTAGTCGGCTCGACCTACAACCGCGGGTCCACCGGCTCCGACTCGAGCGCGAGGACGGCGAACACCGCCTGATGGATCCGCCACAGCGACTCGGCCTTGATCAGCCGGTCGATCGCCTCCATTCCGAGCGCGTGCTCGCGCAACGCCATCGATTGCTTGTGGCCCAGGCTCCGATTCCGCAGTCGGGCCAGGTTCTCCGGCTCGGTGTAGTGCGGGCCGTAGATCAGCCGCAGATACTCGCGTCCCCGCACCTTGATGCCCGGCTGCACGCGTCCGCCACCACTCTGGTTGTGGAACGGCTTGACCACCATTCCCTCCCCGCCCGCTGCGGTCAGCTCCTCCCACCAGGCAACGCCTGACTCCTCCGATTCGGGCACTGTCGTGTCCACGACCAGTCGCCGCGTCGTCGTGAACAGCGTGGGCGCGACGTCGGCGAGTCGATCGGCGACCTCGAGGTGCCAACCGTGGTCACGGTCGCCGTAGCTCGCCCCTTCGGTCGCGAGCAACTGGAACGGCGCGAGCCGCACGCCGTCGAGCCCGTCCGTCGGCCACACGTATCTCCGGTACGCCTCGACGTAGCGCTCGACGTCGTCGGCTCGGGACCTGGTCACGGCCAGCAGAGCACCGACATCGAGTCCCCGCCCGGACGCGGCATCGAGCACCGCCACGCGCGCGGACAGGTCCGCGGACGCGGCCGCACCAACGGCCGCGTACTGCGACCGCAGCAGCTCCTCCGACTTCGCCGACCACGGCAGCAGTTCGGTGTCGAGCAGCAGCCAGTCGGTGCCGAGTTCGTCCCACAGCCCGGCGGCCCCGACGGCATCCGCGACCTTGGCGACCAGCAACTCGGTCTGCGTCTCTCCGAACATGCGCCGACCGGTGCGGGTGTGCACCATCCCCGACAGCCCGTCGCCGACACCGAAACGCTCCGCGGCGACGGAGGCATCACGGCACACCAGCGCCACAGCGCGCGAACCCATGTGCTTCTCTTCACAGATCACCTTGTCCACCTTCGCCTTTCGATAGGCAGCGAAGGCCTCAGCAGGGTGCTCGAGCAGTCCCGGGAGTGTGGACGCCGCGCACGGCGACATCGTCGACGGAAGGTAGGTGAGCCACCGCGGGTCCACCGCGTAGCGGCTCATCACCTCGAGTGCGCCCGCCGCATTCTCCGGGCGAACCGAGATCCGCCCGCGAGTCGACGTCTCCACTCCCCCGGCCCGAAGGATGTCGTCGATGTCGAGGGCCTGCGGATCCGAGGTGGGCTGGTGGATCGGCTTCACCGGTCGGTACCACTGCCGCTCGGCGGGCACCGACACCACTTCGCGTTCCGGGTATCTCATTGCGGTGAGCGCGCCGCCGAAGACGCATCCGGTGTCGAGGCAGGCGGTGCGGTTGACCCAACGCACGTCCGGCACGGGTGTGTGCCCATAGAGCACAATTGCCTCACCCCGATAGTCCTCGGCCCAGGGATAGCGCACCGGAAGCCCGAACTCGTCCGTCTCCCCGGTGGTCTCGCCGTACAGTGCGAAGCTGCGCACCCGGCCCGACGCGCGGTTGTGGTATTCCTCCTTGAGCCCGGCGTGCGCGACGACCAGGCGTCCCCCGTCGAGAACGAGGTGCGCGACCAGCCCGTCGCAGAAGTCCGCGACCTGTCTGCGGAACTCCTCGGGCTCGCCGGCCAGCTGCTCGAGAGTGCGCTCGAGACCGTGCGTGGCGCTGACCTTCCTACCGCGCAACGCTTTGACCAGTTTGTTCTCGTGGTTTCCGGGCACGCCGAGCGCATGACCGGCGCCGACCATCCCCATCACCAACCGGAGCACACCGGGAGAGTCGGGTCCCCGGTCGACGTAGTCGCCCACGAAGACCGCGGTCCGGCCGGCCGGCGGAACCGCGTCCACCGCCCGACCCAGGTCATCGCGGAGCACCGTGTACCCCAGCGCACCCAGCAGTGTTTCGAGCTCACCGAGGCAACCGTGGATGTCACCGATCACGTCGAACGGTCCGGTCAGGTCGCGGCGGTCGCTGCGCAGCGGCTGTCGGACGATCCGGGCCGACTCGACGGCGTCGACGCCGTCGAGCACGTGCGCGACCCGGAATCCCTCACGGGAGAACCCGCGCAACGAACGGCTCAGTTGCTGGTGCTGACGGCGCAGCACGGCGCGATCGAAGGCTCGGTCCCCGCGCGCCGCGTTGCGTTCGGCACAGACGGGCTCCGGGACGTTCATGACGATCGCCACGGGAAGAGTGTCGTGGCTGCGGGCGAGGTCGACCAGCTTCTTCCGCGCCGCCGGTTGAACACTCGTGGCGTCGACGACGGTCAGTTTGCCCGCACGCAGACGCTTGGCCGCGATGAACTCGAGCACCTCGAACGCGTCGGCCGTCGCGGCCTGCGCGTTCGGGTCGTCGCTGACGAGCCCCCGGCAGTGATCACTGGAGATCACCTCGTAGGGGCCGAAATGCCGGGCAGCGAACGAAGACTTGCCGGATCCACTGATCCCGACGAGCACGACCAAGGACGGTTCGGGAATCTCGAGGACACTCATCTACGAGCCCTCCTTTCGGGTGAATACGGCCATCTGGGTGGGCGCGCCGTGGGTCTCGTCGTGCTCGCCGATCCCGGTGAAACTCACGTCGTAGCCATGCGTGGCGGCGCCGTCGGCCGCCCAGGTCTCGAATTGTGTTCGGGTGTATTCGAACCGGTGATCCGGATGCCGGAACGCGCCCGCCTCGAGGTTCGGGTAGAGCACGTTGCACTCCGCGTTGGGTGTCGTCACCAGTACCACCCGCGGCCGCATGTCACCGAAGACCGATTGCACGAGGGCGGGCAAGCGCGACTCGTCGACGTGCTCGACGACCTCCATCAGCACCACCGCGTCGAAGCCACGAAGCCGCGCGTCGCGGTAGGTGGCCGAGGACTGCAGCACCGCGACACGGTCCCGCTGACCGTCCGGCAGTTCGTCGACGCCGAGCCTGCTCTCGGCCTTGCGGAGTGCGCGGTCGCTGACATCGACGCCGACGATCCTGGTGAACGACGGTCGGGCGAGCAGGGCCCGCAGCAGTCGACCCTCCCCGCAGCCCAGATCCACCACTCGTGCTGCACCCAGGTTCTCGAGGGTCGTCAGCACCGCGTCCTGGCGTAGTTGCGCGAGGCTCGTGTCGGGTGCGGGCGCGTCGGCGTCCTGCCCTGCCACATCGTCGGTCAGTCGATCGACGACCGACGACACCAGTTCTCGGCGGTGTGCGAGGTACCGCGACGCGATCAGTCCGGTCTCGGGGTGCCCGGCGAGCCATTCGCCGGCCACCCGCACCAGCTTGTCCGCCTCGTCCTCGCCCACCCAGTAGTGCTTGACGTCGTCGAGCACCGGCAGCAGCACGTACAGGTGACGCAGAGCCGCCGACAGTGTCGTGGTTCCCGCCAGCTCGAGGCGCACGTAGTCCGCGTCGCCCCACCGCGGAATCGTCTCGTCGAGGGGCAGCGGGATCGAAGTCACGTCCCAGCCGAGCGGGCCGAACAGTCGGCCGGGCAGATCTGCCCCGCCACGAGCGGGCATCGCCGGAATCGTGATCTGCAGCGGCATCGCGGCGTCGACAAGCTCCGGATGTGTCTTGCAGACGCCTGCCAACGCCGACTTGAATACCCGTGACAGGGCAACCGCCAGCATCGACGACCCGGCATACGGCCGGTCGTTCACATACTGGCCCAGCGCGAATCCGTCGCTGCCGCGGCGGAACTTGCTGCGCGCGAGTTCGATGGGATCGACGTCGAGCAGCAGCGCCGCGGTGCACCGCGCCCGGGTCGACTCCGGGTACAGCACCGTCGCGGTGCCCACGGACAACTCGAACGTCTGCACCCGATCGGGATGCTTGTGCAGCAGGTAGCCGAGGTCCGAGGCGTCCGGGACGCCGTCTGTGGCGGTAGCAGTCAGTGTCAGCAGCACCGAGGGCACGTTACGGGGCGGCGGCCCGTTCAGCCAGGACATTTCGGGCACAGCGCACCCGTGTGTCCCGGATGGATCCCGACGCCGCCGGCCCGCGCACGGCCGACCCGCGGCCTTCTATGCCTCCTGCGCGGCCTTCTCCGCGGCCTGGGCCTGCGCCACCTGCTTGGGGGTGAACCGGATGAACAGCGCGGTCAGCGCCGCCAGGAGCGCGAAGATGGCGCAGCCCAGCAGCGCGAACGTGTAGCCCTCGCTCAGTGCGAACAGCTGATCCGACGTCATGTCCGCGGCCACACCCGAGGTGCCGCCGAGCGAGAGGGTCTTGGACGTGGCCATCGCGCCGACGATCGCCAGACCGACCGGGCCGAACAGCGTCTGCGCGACCTGCGCGATCGCGGCCAGCGGGCCGATCTCTTGCGGGCCGACGCCGGCGATCGCACACAGCGGCAGCGGCACCACCGCGAGACCGACGCCGAAGCCGACTCCGACGACGAGCAAGAACATGTTGCCGACATAGGTCGCGGACGCGTCGAGCGTCGATCCGTAAAGCAGGCCGACGAACGTGATGAGGGTGCCGGTCACCACCAGCCAGCGCGCCTGCACCTTCACCGCGAGCTTCGACGCAACGAACGCGGCGGCACCGAGGCCGAACGCGAACGGCACGAACGCGAGGCCCGCGCGCAGCGGCGTGTAGCCGAGGATGTCCTGGACGAACAGCGCGACGAACGGCGCCAGCGAGAACATCACCATGCCGACGAGGGCGATGGAGACGAAGGTCGCGACCCGACTGCGGTTGCGGAACAGCGAGAACGGCAGCAGCGGGTTCTCCGCACGGCGCTCGACCGCGAGGAAGGCGCCCAGCAGGACCACGCCGCCGATCAGCCCGGTGAGTACGAGGGGGCTGCCCCAGCCCATCTCGGGGCCCTCGGTGAACCCGAAGACGACGGCGGCACAGCCGAGGGTTGCCAGGATCGCGCCCGGCACGTCGAGCTTCAGGCGCTCGGCGTTGGTCTCCTCCAGCGCGCGGAACGCGAACACCAGGATCACCAGGCCGATCGGCACGTTGATGAGGAAGATCCACCGCCACGACACTTCGGTGAGCGCACCGCCGATGATCAGCCCCAGCACCGAGCCGATGCCGGTCATCGCCGCGAAGATCGCGATCGCCTGATTCCGGACCGGGCCGGGCGCAAACGTTGTGGCCACCAGCGCCAGCGCGGTCGGTGACGCGATCGCCGCGCCGACGCCCTGGAGTGCGCGCGCCACAACCAGCGTGGCCTCGTTGACGGCGAGTCCGCACAGCAGCGACGTGACCGTGAACAATGCGACGCCGCCGATGAACACCCGTTTGCGGCCGAACGAGTCGCCGAGCCTGCCGCCCAGCAGCATCAGCCCGCCGTAGGTCAGCGCGTACGACGTGATGACCCAGTTGCGACCGGAATCGCTGAGTCCCAGGTCTTCCTGGATCTTGGCGAGCGCGAGCGAGGCGACCGTGCCGTCGAG
Source organism: Rhodococcus sp. AG1013 (assembly GCF_003350365.1). Lineage (NCBI taxonomy): Bacteria > Bacillati > Actinomycetota > Actinomycetes > Mycobacteriales > Nocardiaceae > Rhodococcus > Rhodococcus sp. AG1013. The sequence goes on along the minus strand of NZ_QQAT01000004.1, from coordinate 127,290 downwards.
CACCATCATCAGCTGCATTCCGCTGAGGACGACGATCGCGAGGCCGAACGCCCGCGTGGTCACGGGGTACTTCACGACGATGGAGTCAGACACGAGAGTTCACGTTACCGAGCGTCGGCGGAAAACCCGGCCACAGTGCCGATGACCACGATCGCAGGCGGGCGGATGTTCTCCTCCCGGACACGCGCCGCGACGGTCGCGAGGTCGGCGCGCAGCACCCGCTGGGTGCGCAGCGTGCCCTCCTGGATGACGGTGACCGGGGTGTCGGCGGGCCGGCCGCCGGCGACCAGGACGGTCGCGAACTGTTCGATCCGCTCGACCGCCATGAGCAGCACGATCGTGCCGCGCAGCTTCGCGAGCGCGGACCAGTCGACGAGCGAATCCGGATGGTCGGGCGCGACGTGTCCACTGACGACGACGAACTCGTGTGTGACGCCGCGGTGTGTGACGGGGATCCCGGCCGCCGACGGCACCGAGATGGCGCTCGTGATGCCGGGGACGACGGTTACCGGGACACCCGCGGCCGCGCACGCCTCGAGTTCCTCGTAGCCGCGGCCGAACACGTACGGGTCGCCGCCCTTGAGCCGGACCACGAACTTGCCGGCCTTCGCGCCCTCGATCAGGGCGGCGTTGATCGCCTCCTGCGCCATGGCGCGGCCGTACGGGATCTTCGCGGCGTCGATCACCTCGACGTGCGGACCGAGTTCGGCCAGCAACTCCGGCGGGGCGAGGCGGTCGGCGACGACGACGTCGGCACGGGCGAGCAGCCGTCGGCCACGCACGGTGATGAGGTCCGGGTCGCCCGGTCCCCCACCGACCAGCGCGACGCCGGGTGCGGGCGCCTCGTCGGTGTCGGAGACGGCGCCGGACTGCAGTGCCTCGAGCAGCGCCGTCCGCACGGCCGCGGAACGCCGGTGCGCGCCGCCGGCGAGGACGCCGATGCTCAGGCCGTCGAACATTCCCGTCGCCGGGGTCACGGCCGTGCCCTCGCGGGCACTGTCGGCGCGCACGCAGAACACGCGGCGGCGCTCGGCCTCCGCGACGATCGCGGCGTTGGTCTCGGGCTCGTCGGTGCACGCGATGGCGTACCAGGCGCCGTCGAGGTCGCCGTCGACGTAGTCGCGCAGTTCGAGCGTGATCTGCCCAGCGGTGGCCATGCCCTCCACCGCGGGGGTGACCGCGCGGCTGATGAGGTGCACTCGGGCCCCGGACGCGATCAGCAGACCGAGGCGGCGCTGCGCGACGGTGCCGCCCCCGACCACCACGACACGACGGTCCGTCAGGTTGAGTCCGACCAGGTAGCTGGTCTCGTCACCGGCGGCAGCAGACACTGCGTACTCCCTGTTCTCGAATTGCGGATTGTTGTTCATACGACAGATCACGAAACACTACGGGCAGCTGCGACAGTGACGCCATTCGTGACCCGCTTCGACACGACCAGGCGACCGCCGTCCGCGGCGAGGACGGCGGCAGCCTCGGCGACGCTCGGCGTCCCCACCGCCCCGGCCACAGCGTCCGCCGGATTCGGCACCGGAACCGCGGCGAGCCGATCGGCGGTGTACCCGACGAGCGTCGCGCCGAGGACCTCTGCGGCGTCCACGAAAGGGTCGGCTGTCACCTTCCGGTCGAGCGTGGCCAGCCTGCGCACCGGTTCGTCACCGCACACGTCCAGGACGGCGGCGACGATGTCCGCCGCCCCCACCCGGCTGCCCGCGCCGACCCCGACGCACCACCCGGCCCGGTCAGCCACGGGCGGCCTCGACGAATCGGCGCACGGACTCCGGGTTCCCGGCGGGATGGGTGTGCAGGTACGACGCGTGCACCGTGCCGGCGGAGCCTCCGGGTCCGGCGGGCCCGCCGACGAACCCTTCGCGGGTGGCGCCGGCGTCCCACGCGCGCCACCCCCACGCCGGGCCCGTTCCGTCGGCGGTGTCGGTCGTGAGCGACGTGCGGTGGAACTCGTGGCCCGTCACCCGCGTGCCGGCGGCGAACAGTGTCGACTCGGTGAGCGCGACGGCATCGCGGTATCCGAGGGTGAGCCGGGAGCCGAACCGCGCGTCGACGTCGACCACTCCGGCCATCGGATGCCCGTCGAGGCTACGGGCCAGGTACAGCAGCCCCGCGCACTCGGCGTGGATCGGTGCGCCGTCCGCGGCCAGCTGCCGAACCTGCTGCAGCAGTGCAGCATTCGACGACAGCGCCACGGCATGTTCCTCGGGGAATCCGCCGGGCAGCACCAGACCGGTTGCACCGGAGGGCAGTTCGTCGAGCAGCGGATCGAAGGTGACGACGTCGGCGCCCGCCGCCGTGAGCAGTTCGCGGTGCTCGGCGTAGCCGAAGGTGAACGCGACACCGCCGGCCAGCGCGATCACCGGCCGCGTGCCGGGGGCCACCGGACCGACCTCGCTCGCCGGGTCCCAGGTGGGCGTGTCGACCGACGAGCGCGCGAGCGATCGGATGGCGATCAGGTCCAGGTGCGCCGCCGCCAGTTCCGTCATCGCGGCGACGGCGTCCAGCGCCGCCCTGCCGTGTTCCACGGCCGGGACCAGCCCGAGATGGCGCGACGGCACCTCGAGTTCCGCCAGCCGGGGCACCGACCCGAGGACCGGCAGGCCCACTCGCTCGCACGCCTGCCGCAGCACCTGCTCGTGCCGGGCGCTGCCGACCCGGTTGAGGATCACCCCGCCGATCCGGACCGCCGAGTCGTACGTCGAGAAGCCGTGCAGGACGGCGGCGAGGCTCTGGCTGTGTCCGCGGGCGTCGATCACCAGCACGACGGGCGCGCCCAGCGCGGCGGCCACCTGCGCGGTGGACCCCTCCGCCGACGGTTCCGACGATCCGGGGTCGATCTTGCCGTCGAACAGGCCCATCACGCCCTCGACGACGGCGATGTCGCAGTCGGCGCTGCCGTGCCGGAACAGCGGCCCGATCCGGTCGGCGCCGACCAGGACCGGGTCGAGGTTTCGGCCGGGCCGTCCCGCGGCGAGCGCGTGGTAGCCGGGATCGATGTAGTCGGGGCCCACCTTGAACGGAGCCACCCGGTCCCCGGCGGCCCGCAGCGCCCCGACCAGTCCGGTCGCGACGGTCGTCTTGCCGCTGCCGGACGCCGGTGCCGCGATGACGACGGCGGGGGTGCTGGGGGTGATCACCACTCGATGCCGCGCTGGCCCTTGCGGCCGGCGTCCATGGGGTGCTTGATCTTGGTCATCTCGGTGACCAGGTCGGCCGCGTCGATCAGGGCCTGCGGGGCGTCCCGGCCGGTGATCACGACGTGCTGGTTGCCGGGCCGGTTGCGCAACACCTCGACCACCTCGTCGACGTCCACCCAGCCCCACTTGAGCGGGTAGGTGAACTCGTCGAGCACGTAGAAGCGGTGTGTCTCGGCCGCGAGCCGACGGGCGATCTCCTGCCAACCCTCGGCCGCGGCGGCCGCGTGGTCCTCCTCGGAACCCTGCTTGCGGGTCCACGACCAGCCCTCGCCCATCTTGTGCCACTGCACGGCGCCGCCGACACCGCTGCTCTCGTGCAGTTCGCCGAGCGCCCGGAAGGCAGCCTCCTCGCCCACCTTCCACTTCGCGCTCTTGACGAACTGGAACACACCGACGTCGAAGCCCTGGTTCCAGGCGCGCAGCGCCATGCCGAAGGCGGCGGTGGATTTCCCCTTGCCGGGTCCGGTGTGCACGGCGAGCACCGGCTGGTTGCGGCGCTGACGGGTGGTGAGCCCGTCCACGGGCACGTTCTCGGGTACGCCCTTGGGCATGTGCAGTCCCTTCCTCGGACTCGGATGTTCGGGCGGGTCAGGCGGCGGCGCGGACGACACCGGCGACCTGCTGCGCCGACAGCTCCGCGAGCCGCACGTAGCCGCCACGCAGGTCACGGGCCAGTTCGGCGGCCAGGCCGAGCCGGACCATTCCTGTCTCGCAGTCCACGACGATCGAGGCGGCGCCGGTGTCCGCAAGCATCGCGGCGGCGCGCTTGGCCCGCGACACGGCGTCCGGCCCGCCGGTGGCGCGGCCGTCGGTCAGGGACACCACCAGCGCGCGGCGGCGCGGATCGCGGACCCGTTCCCGCAACACGACGTCGCGGGCACTCAGGAAGCCTTCCGCCAGTGGGGTTCTGCCGCCGGTCTTCATCGACCGCAGACGCCGCACCGCGACGTCCACCGACGACGTGGGCGGCAAGACCAGCTCCGCGTCGCGGCCGCGGACGGTGATCACTGAGACCTTGTCGCGCCGCTGGTAGGCGTCGCGCAGCAACGACACCACCGCACCGGTGACCGCGGACAGGCGGTCCCGGGCGGCCATCGAGCCGGACGCGTCGACGACGAACAGCACCAGGTTGCCCTCGCGACCTTCCCGGATCGCTCCCCGAATGTCACTGGGCGCCAGCCGCATCGGACCGTCGCACCGCCCGCGGTCCGCCTGGTGTTCGGCGGCGGCGAACAGCGTCCCCACCAGGTGCAGGCCGTGACCGGACTCGGTCGTCGTCCGGACGGTGCGGCCCCGGGTCGAGCGGGAACGGGACCGCCGGCCGGGGGCGCCGTCGCCGACGCCGGGAATCTCGAGCATGCGGGTCCGGAACTGCGGGCCGGGGGTGCCGGCGTTGCGACCGGTCCCCGGTCCGGATCCCGGAGCGGGCGAATCCTGTTCGCGTGATTCCCCTTCGGATTCGCCGGACGGCGACTGCGGCGCCGGATCCGACGGGGACTCGCCGCCGCCGGGCCCGTCCGGATCGGGATCGGGGTCGGGGTCGGGCTCGTCGTGCGCCTTGACGTCGGCGTCGGCCTGCGTCATCGCGTCGTCGAGCTGCTGTTGGTCGAGGCCCGGCTCGTCGAAGGGGTCGCGCCGACGACGGTGCGGCAGAACGAGTTCCGCGGCCACGCGCACGTCCTCCTCGGCGACAGCGTCCGCGCCCCGCCAGGCGGCATGAGCGGTGGCGGTGCGTGCGAGGACCAGATCGGCTCGCATTCCGTCGACGTCGAACGACGCGCACAGCGACGCGATCCGACGCAGTTCTCCGTCGGACAGCTCGATGTCGTCGATGCGAGCGCGGGCCGCGGCGATCTGCCGGGCCAGCTCCGCGTCCTGCTCGGCGTAGCGGGCGGCGAAGGCGTCGGGGTCGCGCTCGTAGTCGAGGCGGCGGCGCACCACGTCCATGCGCACGTCGACGTCCCGGGACGCGGCCACGTCCACTGCGAGGCCGAACCGGTCCAGCAGCTGCGGGCGCAGCTCCCCCTCCTCGGGGTTCATGGTGCCGACGAGCACGAACTTGGCCGGGTGCGAGTGCGAGACGCCGTCGCGTTCGATGTGGACACGGCCCATCGCAGCGGCGTCGAGCAGCACGTCCACCAGGTGGTCGTGCAGGAGGTTGACCTCGTCGACGTACAGCACGCCCTGGTGCGCGTCGGCCAGCAGTCCTGGCTGGAAGGCGCGCTCGCCGTCGCGGAGCACCTTCTCGAGATCGAGCGATCCGACGACGCGGTCCTCGGTGGCACCGACCGGGAGCTCGACGAGGCGTGCCCGGCGGCGCTCCCCCACCTGCTCGATCTCGGGCAGCAGCGCCGTGAGCGCGCGCACAACGGTCGACTTCGCGGTGCCCTTCTCCCCGCGGACCAGCACCCCGCCGACGCCGGGGTGGACGGCGCACAGGATCAGCGCCAGGCGCAGCCGGTCCTGTCCGACGACGGCACTGAACGGGAAGCCGGCAGGCTCGTGAGCGGCCAGGTCATGACTGTGACGCAACGATCGAATCCCTTCACGTCTCGGTTTCCTCGCCGAGAGCTTGGCGGTGCGAAACGTTGCGGCATTCTGGCTTCGGGTGGTTCGGATCGAACACCGTCACAGTGGCGGGACCGCGCCTGATTCTCACAGGACTTCCCCGCAGACGTTTCTCAGCAGCACACTACCGTGCGGACCCCGGTGGCACGTCGCCGCACACCTGCGGGCGACACACAGCCGCACACCTGAGGTCGACACACAGCCGCGGCCCGGAGTTGCCTCCGGGCCGCGGTGGGTGAGCGATCGTCAGACGGACGCGGATTCGACGACCGGAGCCGCCTGAGCCGGGACGGAGTCGGACGCGCCGCCGAGCTGCAGCGAGCGGGTGCTCCAGTCCCAGACCTGCTGGAACAGGTCCACGTTGTCGGACAGCTTCTGGCCCAGCGACGGGACCATCTGCTGCAGCGTCGGCTTCCACGCCTCGAACTCGCGCGGGAAGCAGCGCTGCAGGACGTCGAGCATGGCCGGAACGGCGGTGGACGCGCCGGGCGAGGCACCGAGCAGGCCGGCGATGGTGCCGTCCTCGGCGTTGACGACGGCGGTGCCGAACTCGAGGACGCCGCCCTTGCCCTTCTTGCGGATCACCTGGACGCGCTGGCCGGCGGTGATGAGCTCCCAGTCCTTGCCGATGGCCTTCGGCACGAACTCGCCGAGGGTGCCGATCCGGTCGGCGGGCGACTGCATGAGCTCACCGATGAGGTACTTGGTGAGGCTCATCTCGGTGAGACCGACACCGAGCATCGACATCAGGTTGTTGGGCTTGACCGAGCCGGGCAGGTCGGTGATCTTGCCCTGCTTGAGGAACTTGGGCGACCAGCCGGCGTAGGGGCCGAACAGCAGACCCGGCTTGCCGTTGATGACGCGGGTGTCGAGGTGCGGCACCGACATCGGAGGGGCACCGACAGCCGCCTTGCCGTACACCTTGGCCCGGTGCTGGTCGATCAGCTCGGGGTTGGTGCAGCGCAGGAACTGGCCGCTGACCGGGAAGCCACCGAAGCCCTTGGCCTCCTTGATGCCCGACTTCTGCAGCAGGTGCAGAGCGCCGCCGCCGGCGCCGACGAACACGAACTTGGCGTTGACGGTCTTCTTGGCGCGGGTGCGCAGGTTCTCGACCTTGACGATCCAGCTGCCGTCGGACTGCTTGGTGAGGTTGCGGACCTCGTGACCGAAGTGGACGGTGCCACCCGAGGACGCGACGTGGTTGAGCAGCTGCTTGGTGAGCGCGCCGAAGTCGACGTCGGTACCGGACTCGGTCCAGTTCAGTGCGACCGGATCGGAGAAGTCGCGGCCCTTGGCCATCAGCGGCAGGCGCTCGGTGAAGAAGTCCTCGGACTCGGAGTACTCCATACCGGCGAACAAGGGATGGCTCGCCAGTGCCTCATAGCGCGCACGCAGGTACTTCACGTTGTCCGCGCCGTGCACGAAGCTCACGTGCGGGATCGGGTTGATGAACTCCTTGGGATCGGTGAGGATCCCGTTGTCCACGGCGTACGACCAGAACTGGCGGGAGACCTGGAACTGCTCGTTGACGTTGATCGCCTTGGTGATGTCGACGGTGCCGTCGGACTTCGCAGGCGTGTAGTTGAGCTCACACAGTGCGGAGTGGCCGGTACCCGCGTTGTTCCACGGGTCGCTGCTCTCGGCGGCAGCGGCGTCGAGTCGTTCGAAGGTGGTGATCGACCAGTCCGGCTGCACCTGACGCAGGATCGCGCCGAGCGTCGCGCTCATGATGCCCGCACCCACGAGCACTACATCGGTCTTCACCACTACGTTCTGCTCTGACACTGGAGAATCGACTTCCTTGTCTGTTCACACGCGACCTGTTCGCACGCATCGCCGGCGCAGAATCCTCGTTGTCACCGGAGTTCCGAAACCGACGACCGAATCCACTGAAGGCATCGCGTGCACAGACCGCAATTCGCGCGCCTGTGGCGCTTAGGTTACCTGTGCGTCACCTCCCCCAATTGTGCCCCTCGCAAACGACTCTGTTCGCCCAATAGAGTGTGATCGTGACTACTTGGGCTCCCGACGTCCTCGGCGACGGATACCAGCAGCTGACAATCCCTTTGGGGACCGATCCCGACGGAGAGGGAGACGTCGAGGCCACCCTGGTCCGCTACCAGCCCTCGTCCACACCCGCGAACCGGGCCGTGCTGTACGTCCACGGGTTCACCGACTACTTCTTCCAGCAGCATCTCGCCGAACATTTCGCCGAGCAGGGATTCTCGTTTTTCGCGCTCGACCTGCGTAAATGCGGACGGTCACGGCGGCCGGGACAGACGCCGCACTTCGTGACCGATCTGCGGATGTACGACGACGAGCTGAACCAGGCCCTCCGCCTGGTGCGCGAGCAGATCGGCGGCGGCCAGGTCCTGCTCGTCGCGCACTCGACGGGCGGGCTGATCCTGCCGCTGTGGCTCGATCGGCTCGAGCGCAAGCCGGGCGGTTCCGCCGGCGCCGGTGTGGCGGGTCTCATCCTCAACAGCCCGTGGTTCGACCTGCAGGGCCCGGCCCTGCTGCGCGCCGCAGGCACGACCGCGGCCATCGACGCACTCGGCCGGGTGTCGAGCAAGACCCCGATCCCCGGGCAGAAGCTCGACACGTACGGCTCGAGCCTGCACGTCAGCTCCAACGGGCCGTGGGAGTACAACCTCGACTGGAAGCCGCTGACCGGGTTCCCGGTGAGGTTCGGCTGGCTGCGCGCGATCCGGCGCGGACACGCCCACCTGCACCGCGGCCTCGACATCGGGGTGCCGTCGCTGATCCTGCGCTCGAAGAACACCGTCTTCGCGTCCCGCTACAACCCCACCGTCGACGCCGCCGACGCCGTGCTCGACGTCGACCAGATCGCCAAGTGGGCGGGCTGCCTCGGCAACCGCACCACGATCGTGCCGATCGACGGCGCCCGCCACGACGTGTTCCTGTCCACCGAGAAGCCGCTCGCGGCCGCGTTCACCGAGGTGGATCTGTGGCTGGACTGGCTCGACGCCCATCACCTGTCCGATCGAGAGTCCGGAGCCCCCGCGTGAATCACCCCGATACGACCCACTTCGACCTCGCGATCATCGGGACCGGATCGGGCAACTCGATCCTCGACCAGCGCTACGACGGGATGAAGGTCGCGATCCTCGAGGAAGGTACGTTCGGCGGCACGTGCCTCAACGTGGGCTGCATCCCCACCAAGATGTACGTCTACGCGGCCGAGGTGGCCCGCACGATCACCGAGTCGTCCAAGCTGGGGATCGACGCCACCCTCGATGACGTGCGCTGGCACGACATCGTCAAGCGCGTGTTCGGCCGGATCGATCCGATCGCGGCCGGCGGCGAGCGGTACCGCACCGAGGACTGCGCGAACGTGACGGTCTTCCGCGGGCACGCCAGGTTTGTCGGCCCCCGCACCATCGACACCGGCACGGGCGAGGTCATCACCGCCGACCAGGTGGTGATCGCGGCCGGTTCGCGGCCGATGATCCCGCAGGAGATCCTCGAAGGCGGCGTCCGCTTCCACACCAACGACGACATCATGCGGCTACCCGAACTGCCGGAGCGCCTGGTGATCCTCGGATCCGGCTTCATCGCTGCGGAGTTCGCGCACGTGTTCTCGGCGCTCGGCGTCCAGGTGTCGATCATCGGCCGCAGCGAGCGACTGCTGCGTCACCTGGACCGGGACGTCTCCGAGTGGTTCACCGAACTGGCGCACCGCAAGTGGGACGTCCACCTGAGCAACCCGATGGTCGCCGCGCGCCCTGCCGGCAACGGCATCGAGATCGAACTGTCCGACGGCACCGTCGTCGCCGGCGACGAGTTGCTGGTCGCGGTCGGCCGCACCCCCAACGGGGACCGGCTCGACGCGTCGCACGGCGGAGTTGCCGTCGAAGAGACCGGGCGGGTCATCGTCGACGAGTTCCAGCGCACCACCGCGGAGGGCGTGTTCGCGCTCGGCGACGTGTCGTCGCCGTACCAGCTCAAGCACGTCGCGAACCACGAGATGCGCGTCGTCCAGCACAACCTGCTCCACGATGCCTGGAACAGCTCCACCGCCGGGCTGCGGCGCACCGACCACCGGTTCGTCCCGGCGGCGGTGTTCACCGATCCGCAGATCGCGGACGTCGGCATGACCGAGGAGCAGGCCCGCGAGGCCGGCCTCGACATCACCGTCAAGGTGCAGAACTACGGCGATGTCGCATACGGCTGGGCGATGGAGGACGACGAGGGATTCTGCAAGGTCATCGCCGAGCGCGGCACCGGACGGCTGCTCGGTGCACACGTGATCGGCGCGCAGGCCCCGACCGTGATCCAGCCGCTGATCCAGGCCATGACCTTCGGCCTGTCGGCACAGGACATGGCCACCGGGCAGTACTGGATCCACCCGGCGATGCCGGAGGTGGTCGAGAACGCGCTACTCGGCCTGGAGATCTGAGGAAGGTCGCCCGCACGCCTTCCGTTGGGGTCGGTTCCGGCGAACCACCTCGACGAGTGATGGCGCTCAGCTAGATTCGGCGCATGACGGGTTCCGGGATCGGCCGCCGTATCGTCACCGCGATCGCTGTCGCACTGATCGCGGGCGCACCTCAAATCCTCGCTCCGGCCGCCCAGGCCGTCCCCGCCGTCACGCCGGCGCGCGACGATCCCGGGTCAGTCCTCGAGTCCGCCCCACTGCCCCAGTCGTTCTGGCTGCCGGGCACCGGCGCCGCCTACCGGATCACCTACCTGACCACGGGCCCCCGCGGCGACACGCCCTGCACCGGCATGGTGTTCGTCCCGGCCGGCCCGCCGCCGCCGGGCGGCTGGCCGGTCATCGCCTGGGCGCACGGAACCATCGGCGACTCCGACACCGATGCCCCGTCGGTCAACGGCGTCGACGCGGCCAGCAGTCGCTACGTGGCGAACTGGCTGGCCCGGGGGTACGCCGTCGCGGCCACCGATTACATCGGCCTGGGCACTCCCGGTGTCCCGCCCTATCTGGACGGGAAGTCCGCGGCGCACAGTGTCATCGATTCGGTGCGCGCGGCCCGCGCCGTCGACGACCGACTCTCGTCGCGGTGGGCGGTCGTCGGCCTGTCCGAGGGCGGGCAGGCGGCGGTGTTCACCGCGCACGCCGCCACCGAGTATGCGCCCGAACTGGATTACCGCGGCGCGGTCGCCGCCGGCGTGCCGTCGAACATCGAGACGATCGCCCCTCTGGCCGGACCGAACTTCCCGCCGCAGGGCCTCGCCGGGCTGACCAACTTCATGACGTTCGTGATCGCCGGATTCCGCGATACCCACCCCGAACTCGACGTGAACAGCTTCCTGACGCCGATCGGGCGCACGCTGGTCGACGCGGCGCCGGAGCTGCCATACCCGCAGTTCGCCCGACTTGCCGCGAATGTCTCTGTGGCCCAGATGCTCTCGCGGTCACTCAACGATCCGGCACTGCTGGCCGCGTTACGCGACTACCTGCAGGTGCCGACCTCCGGATTCGACCGGCCGCTGATGATCGCACAGGGCGCCACGGACCTGACCGTGCCGCTGCCGTTGACGGTCAAGCTGGTCGCGGACATGAACCTGGCCGGCACCCGACCGGACTTCAGGATCTATCCGGCCGACCACATCGGCAGCCTGTTCGCCAACGAGGCAGACGCGGTCACATTCGTCACGAAGGTGTTCGAGTGCGACCGCGGATCGGACGACCCCGGGTGCGAGCCGGCCTCCGCGGGTTCCATCGGGTCGAGCTGACCGCGGCGCCACCAGCGCGTCAGCGCACGGTGGTGGCCGTCGGACTCGGGTGGGGTGTTCTCGGGTGGGGCCCAACCGCGTTGGCGATCCCTTGGATCCGCATCACGGTTCTCGCGGGGCGACGGACTGTTCCAAGAGTTTCTCCTGACCTGTCCCAAGCGGGGAAGCGGAGGGTGTCCGAGGTACACCTTCCCTTCGGAGAGTCAGGACAGACCATGACCACACCGATCGTTCCGAGAAATGTCGCGACGCGACGAGCCACCCTGGTCGCGGTGTGCGTGACGACGGCGATGTTGATGCTCGACATCGCGGTCGTCAACACCGCCCTGCCATCTATCGCATCCGATCTGGAGCCGGGCGTCAGTGGCCTGCAGTGGGTAGTCGACGCCTACACCCTGGCGCTGGCCACGGTGGTCCTCAGCGCCGGATCCTGGGCGGACCGCCGCGGCCGACGGCACGTGTTCCTGATCGGCATCCTGTGGTTCACCGCGGCGTCGCTGCTGTGCGCGCTGGCACCGACCATCTGGGTTCTCGATCTCGCCCGCGCCGCACAGGGCGTCGGCGGAGCCGTACTCTTCGCGTGCTCACTGGCCCTGTTGGCGGATGTCTTCGAGAAGGGGCCGGCGCGCGCGTCTGCCCTGGCCGCCTACGGCGCCACCATCGGCGGCGCGTTCGCCATCGGCCCCCTCGTCGGCGGGCTGCTGACCGAGATGCTGGATTGGCGCGCAATCTTTCTGGTCAATGTGCCGATCGGCCTGATCACGCTCGCCGTCACCGTGCGCTGGGTTCCGGAGTCGCGCGATCCGCACCCGCGTGGGGGGGATGTGCCGGGACAGATCCTGGTGTCCACGGGCCTGGCGGCGCTGGTGTTCGGGTTGTTGCGAGGAAACGAGGCCGGCTGGTTGGAGCCGCATCCGGTGATCGCCCTCATCGTCGCAGCCGCCGCGCTGGTCGGGTTCGTCCAGCACGAACTCCGCACGAGCGAGCCCATGTTGCCCCCGCACCTGCTGGCCAACCGGGCCTTCGCCGGGGCGCAGATCGCGGCCTTCGCGATCTCCGCGTCGTTGTTCGCGGTGTTCGTCTACACCACGATCTACCTGCAGAATGTGCTGCACCTGTCGCCGGTCGAGGCCGGACTGGTGTACCTGCCGGCGACCGTCGCGATGTTCGTGGTCGCGGGCGCCACTGCGAAGTTCGACGGGCGTGTCCCGGTGTCCGTCTCCCTGACCTGCTCACTGCTGCTGGTGGCGGTCGGTCTGGTGATGATGACCGCCGTCGACGTCACCGGGTCCAAGTACGTGCTGCTCCCCGGGTTCGTCGTGGCCTGTGTCGGGGCCGGTGTGTTCAACCCGGTGATGAGCGGATTGGTGCTCGGCGAAAGTACGTCGGACCACTCCGGACTGGCTGCGGGCATCAACGATGCGTTCCGTCAGACCGGAATCGCGGTCGGCGTCGCCGGGCTCGGCGCGTTCCTGCCCGCACAGTCGATGCTGCCGGGTGGATCGCCGCATGAGTTCGTCGACGGCCTGCAGCAGGCCCTGCTGGTGGCCGCGTTCATCGCGGCGCTCGGGGCGCTGGTGTGCGCCGCCACGCTGCGCACGACCCGATCGGTTGACGAACCTGCTGAGGAAACGGGCGGGTCCGCACCCATGACCGTCTGACGATTTTGCCGGACAGCTGCCGAATCCGGTCCCTACACTTCAACGGTTGCTGTCCTTGTAAAAGGAGCCACGCATGATCTTTCGACTGCTGGGACCGCTCGAGGTGGTTCGACGCCCGGAGTCGGGCGGTGCGGTCGATCCGGGTGGCGCCGAGCGGGTGGTCGATCTGGGTCCGCGGAAGCAACGCGCGGTTCTGGCGGTCCTGCTGTTGCACCGGGGCCGCGTGGTCTCCACGGATCGGTTGATCGACGCGCTGTGGCAGGGCGATGCTCCGGCGAGTGCCATGGCGAGCATCCAGGCCTACATCTCCAACCTGCGCAGGGCGCTGCGCGGCGAGTCCGGGGGGACGTCCCCGATCGTGCGCCAGCCACCCGGGTACGTGCTCGACATCGCAGCCGAGGACGTGGACCTGTCCGCGTTCCTCGACGACGCCGAGTCCGCGCGCCGGCATGCGGACGCCGCGGAGTGGGAACTCGCACTGACGATGGCGGATCGGGGCCTGGCCTCGGTCCGGGGGCACCTGCTCGAGGACCTCAGCGACGAACCGTGGGTGGTGATGGAGGCCGCCGGTTTCGAGGAGGTCCGCACCGAGTGCCGCGAGACCCGGATCACGGCGCTCCTCGCGTTGGGGCGCCTGGCCCCGGCCCTCATCGAGGCGGCCCAACTGTGCAGCGAGTTTCCGTTCCGGGACCGCACCTGCTGGCTGCGCATGCTGGCCCTGCACCGGGCCGGTCGGTCCTCGGAGGCGTTGGAACAGTTCGGCATCCATGCGGCGAGGTTGGACACCGAGTTGGGGCTGCGGCCCGGGACCGAACTGGTCGCCCTGCAGGGTGCGATCCTGCGCCACGAGCCGGGCCTCGCGGCCTGGCCGCGCACCCCGGGATGGACTGGGGCGGAGCAGGTTCCAGCACCGGCGTCGGTGGTGACCGCGCCCGAGGCTCCCGACGCCGAGTCCGGGCGCGTGTTCGTAGGGAGCATGCCGGAAGCCGGGACGATCGACCAGATGCTCGACGACGTCCGCGGCGGTGCACCCCGCTGGCTGGTGCTGACCGGTCCGGCCGGGATAGGTAAGACCCGACTGGCGGAAGAATGCGACGCCCGGACGACGTCGATCGACGGTACGGCGGTGTGGGCGCGCTGCCTCGAGGACGACGGTGCGCCCGCGTGGTGGCCGATCCGGCGCCTGCTGCGGGAGTTGGGCGCCGACGCCGACGCCGTGCTGATTCCCCCGACCGACGTGGAACCGGACGAGGCGCGCTTCGCGGTGTACGAACGGGTGGCGGGCGTGATCGAGTCGGCCGCGTCCGGTGTGCCCGCGCTCACCGTGGTCGTCGACGACATCCAGTGGGCCGACCCGACCTCGCTGCGGTGCCTGATGTACCTGGTGGGCGCGCTGCACCGGGAACGCGTCTGGTTCGTGCTCACGCTGCGGGACTCGGAACTGACGCCCACCGTCCGAGCCTTCGTCGACGCGGTCCTGCACCGCGAGGGGAACCGGCACATCGTGGTGCCCGCGCTGGCGGAGACGGAGGTGGCGGCGCTGGCCAGTCACGTCTGCGGGGAGCGGCTCAGCGCGACCGAGGCGCGGGTGCTGGCCGAACGCACGGGCGGCAATCCGCTGTTCGTGTCCGAGTACGCCAGACTGCCGCGGGACGAACGCCTCGGCGGCGGGATCCCGATGGCCGTTCGATCGGTCCTGGGCCGACGGCTGACGGCCGTGGAACCGGCGGTGCTGCAGGTGCTTCGGGTGGCCGCGGTCATCGGCGACACCGTCGAGATGGACATCCTCGCCGCCGCGACCCGCCTCGACCTGGACACCCTGGCCGACTACATCGACGACGCGGCAGACGAACGGATCCTCGTCGCCGATCCGGGGATCGGGGGATACGCCTTTGCGCACGGCCTGCTGCGGGACGAGGTGCTCGCCGCGATCCCGGAACTGCGCCGCCAACGCATCCACGCCCGCATCGCCGAGGTGCTGGCGGACTCCTCCGACCCGGACCGCTCGAGCCGACGCGCACAACATTTGATGGCGGCCCTGCCGCTGGTCGATCCGCGCACCGTCCTCGACGCGTGCACCGACGCGGCCCGGGTGGCGACCGAGCGGTGGAGTTCGGAGACCGCGGCCCAGTGGTGGCAGGCCGCCGTGCAGGCGTTCGATCTGCTGCCGGGGTCGGAGCAGTCCGCCGACGACCGCGACGACCTGCTGGTGGCCCGGGTGGAGGCGCTCGCGCGGGCCGGACGGGGCCAGACGGTGCTCGACGTGGTGGACGCCGGCCTCCTCGACGCGGTCCGCGAGGGGCGGATGTCGGCGGCCGGACGGTTGGCCGCGGCGCTGCTCCGGGCCGCCGGTGCGTGGCCGTGGGTGTCCTACGGGGAGGACCCGGGCCCGCTGCTCGAGCGGCTCGCGGGCCTGGAGCCGTTCGTCGCGTCCGATCGGACCGCGCATGCGCGGGTGCTCGCGGCGCTGGCGGTGGGCAGTTGCTACCACCCCGACTCGTCCGTCCCCGACGCGATGAGCAGCACGGCGCTCACGATCGCCCGCGAGTTGGACGATCCGGACGTGATCGCCGACGCTCTGCTGGGCCGCATCCTCCTCTACTCCGGCGTGGCGACCCACAGCCACGAGTCGGTGCGGTTGATCGACGAGCTTTTCGCGCTGCCGCACCGGCAGTCCCGGTTCGACGATGTGATCGCGCACGCCGCGGCCAGCATGACGCAGATGAATCTGGCGGACGTCGATGCCGCCGTCGTGCACGTGCGGCACGGGATCACCGGCTGCGACCTGCTGCGGCTGCCGGTGTTGCGGGTCCAATTGCGGTGGATGGAGGCAACTCTGGCCGCCTGGCGCGGCGACTTCGAGGAGACGCGGCGGCAGTACGACACGGCCCGCCAGATCCACCTGCAGACCGAGTTGTACACCGCGGGCAGCGCCGACCTCGCCGCGCACACCCTGGAATGGGAACACGGCAGCCTCGGCGACGCGGATCCCGGCATCGTGGAGCCGGATTCGTGGAGCATCGCGATCGCCGGGGCGCGGGGCGACCGGGCGGTGGCGGTCGACGAGATCGCCCGGTGGTCAGCCAAGGGCGGTCCGTTCACCTGGACGACGTTGGGGCACCAGACGTTGATCGCCCGAGTGGTGGCCGATCTGGGGCTCGTCGAGTACGCCGAGATGTTCATCGACCTGCTCGCACCGTTCCACGACCGCATCGCCACGGTGGGCCAGGTGGGGGTGATCGGATCGGTGGCGGAGGTCGCTGCCCGCCTGCATGCGATGCTCGGCCGCACCGAGGCCGCGGTGGCGTTGCTCGCGCAGGCCGAGGACATCGCGACCCGGACGTCGAGCCCGCCGACCCTGCTGCGGTGCCGCCTGCTGCGGGCTCAACTCTGCGCGGCGTCGCCCGAGCGGGATCGGGCCATCGCCGAGATCGCGGATGAGGCCCAGCGTGTCGGGATGCTCGCGCTCGCCGCCTATGCGCGCTCGATAGCGGCCTGACCTGGCATAACGGTCTTGGCGAAACCTTGGATGGTTTCCGAAACTCGGGGCAAGAACCACCCAAGCGAGCTCGGACATTCTTTCTTCACACCCGAAACGCGGATGGAAGGAAGCTCCGATGAATCCTCAGACACCGACGATCGACGCCGTGCCGATCGACTCGCTCCGAAAGATGGTGTCCGGATCGGTGGCACTGCCCGGTGAGGCCGGATACGGGTTGGCGACACCCTGGAATGTCGCGGTACCGGTGCGTCCGTATGCGGTGGTCGCCGTGGACACCGCACGCGATGTCGCGGCGACCGTGCGATTCGCGGCGGATCACGGTCTGCGGGTCGCCGTCCAGCGGACCGGTCACGGCGCGGTGCCCCTGGACGGCGATGTCCTGCTCATCCACACTGGACGCCTGGCCGAATGCGTGGTCGATCCGGAGGGTCGCACTGCTCGCGTCGGAGCGGGGCTGGTGTGGCAGGACGTCATCGATGCCGCGACACCGCACGGATTGGCGCCGTTGGCCGGTTCCTCCGTCACCGTCGGCGTGGCGGGATTCCTCACCGGTGCGGGAATCGGCCCGATGGTGCGCACCTACGGACTGTCGTCCGATCACGTGCGTGCCTTCGAGATCGTCACCGGCGACGGCGAACTCCTTCGAGTAACCCCCGACGAACACGCCGAACTCTTCTGGGGACTGCGCGGTGGCAAGGCGACACTGGGAATCGTCACGGCAGTCGAGATCGATCTCATACCGATCTCCCACTTCTACGGTGGTGCAATCTATTTCGACGGTGCGGACGCTGCCGCGGTCGCCCACGCGTGGCTCGACTGGTGTGCCGATCTCCCCGAGCACAGTTCGACATCGATCGCATTTCTGCAGCTTCCGCCGCTACCGCAGGTTCCCCCACCCCTCGCGGGCCGGTTGACCTTTGCCGTCAGGTTCGCCAGCCTCGTGGAAGAACCGGAGGCCGAGGCGCTCATCAGCCGAATACGTTCTGTGGCCACCCCGTTGATCGACGCCGTCGGAATGATGCCCTATGCGGCCATCGCGGCGGTGCATGCTGATCCCGTCGATCCGATGCCGGTCCACGAATTCAGCGCTCTGACACACGAACTGTCACACGAAGCGATCGATGCTCTCCTGTCGGTCGCCGGGCCTGGTTCACACTCCCCGCAGACCGTGATCGAACTGCGGCTTCTCGGGGGCGCGCTCGCTCGCGAACCGCGTCATCGCAGCGCCTTCTGCCATCGCGATGCCGATTTTGCGCTGATGGTCGTCGGAGCCTTGGTGCCCCCCTCGGCGGATGCCGTTGTCGGACATGCCCACGACATCGATCGAGCACTGTCACAGTGGACCACCGGCGGCTCGTTGCCCAATTTCACGCCCAGCGCCGATCCGGACAGGATTGCGCGCACCTACGACGACGACACAGCTCATTGGCTCAGGGCGCTCGCCGACGAGCACGACAGCAAGGGTGTGCTGCACGTCGGCCAGGTCATGCGCCGGATCCGGTGAGCCGCTGCACTTGCCGGCGTCCGGCGTCGGCGGGCCGCGTCGACACCCCAGCAACGAGGAACGCTCCGCACCCGAAATCGGGTGCGGAGCGTTCGTCGTCTCAGAGGCCTACTTCCGGTGCGAGAGCGCCCGGACCACCCCGTCTCCGATGGACTGCAGGATCTGCACCAGCACGATGAGCACCACCACCGCGACCAGGAGCACCGGCGTGTTGAACCGCTGGTAGCCGTAGACGATCGCGAAGTCGCCCAGACCGCCGCCGCCGATGACCCCGGCCATCGCCGAGTACCCGACGAGCAGGACGACGGTCAGCGTCGCACCCGCCACCAGCGACGAAACCGACTCCGGCAGCAGCACTTTCCGGACGACCTGCATGTTCGTCGCCCCCATCGCCTGACCGGCCTCAATGCGACCGACGGGCACCTCCCGCAATGCCGACTCGACCACGCGCGCATAGAACGGGATCGCGCCGATCGTGAGCGGCACGATCGCCGCGGTCGGCCCGATCGCGGTGCCGACGATCAAGCGGGTGAGCCCGATGAGCGCGATCATCAGGATCAGGAACGGCAGCGAGCGGAAGATGTTGACGATCGTGCCGAGCACGACGTTGACGACGCGCTGCGGCCACAGTCCGCTCGGCGCGGTCACGTACAGCACGACGCCGAGCAGGATCCCGCCGAGCACGGTGAGCACGAAGGAGATCCCCACCATGTAGAGGGTCTCCTGCGTCGCCTCCCACACCTCGGGGAGCGAGTCGTACCAGGTCAGCTTGTTCATGCGGTGGCTCCCTGCGTCACGGCGCCGGTCGTTTCCGGTCCTTCACCCCACGCCAGGGTGGTACCCGGCTGGGCGTCCACGAACGCGGCGACGTCCGCCCGGTCCACGTCGGGACCGAAACGCAGACGCAGTCGGCCGACGGTGACGCCGGCGACCTGTTCGACCCGACCGCCGACCACGGAGATGTCGACGTCGAGCTTGCGGACGAGCTGCGCGAGCCACGGTCCGTGGGCCTCGTCACCGATCGTCGTGACCAGTGCGGTGTCCGCGTCGGCGCCCGCGGACGGGTCGTCCCCGACCGGGACGATCGCCGCGCCCAGAACCGAGCCGGGCGTACCGACCAGATCGAGGATCCGTCCGGTCTCCGCGATCCGGCCGTCCTCGAGCCGGGCGGCGGAGGTGCAGATGCGGCGCAGCACACCCAGTTCGTGGGTGATGAGCACGACGGTGACGCCGATCCTGCGGTTCAGCTCGGCGAGCAGGTCGAGCACCTGATCGGTGGTGTCGGGATCGAGCGCACTGGTCGCCTCGTCGCAGAGCAGCACGTCGGGCTCGGACGCGAGGGCGCGGGCGATGCCCACGCGCTGCTGCTGCCCGCCCGACAGCTGCGACGGGAACGCCTTCTCCTTGCCCGCGAGACCGACCAGTTCGATCAGCTCGTCGGCGCGGGCCCGGCGCTGCTTGCGGTCCAGTCCGGCCAGCTCGAGCGGGAACTCGATGTTGGCCCGCACGGTCCGCGAGTGCAACAGGTTGAACTGCTGGAACACGGTGCCGATGCGGCGGCGCGCCTGCCGCTGGCCGGCACCGGTGAGCTGCGAGACGTCGTCGCCGCGGAGCACGATGCGCCCGCTGGTGGGGCGCTCGAGCAGGTTCAGGCACCGCAGCAGCGTGGACTTGCCCGCACCCGACGGTCCGACGATGCCGAAGATCTCGCCCTCGGCGATCTCGAGGTCGATGCCGCGCAGGGCCGAGACCTCCCCCGCGCCGGCGGCGGCGGGGAAGGTCTTGACCAGATTCTCGACGGTGATCATCACTTCGCGGGGTGGACCGGGACGACGGAACCGCTGTAGTTCTCCTGGATCCACGCGGCGGTCTCCGGGGAGACGAGCGCGTCGGCGAGCGCCTTGACGCCCGGATCGTTCTCGTTCGCCGCGCGGACGACGAGCAGGTTCGCGAACGGGTTGTTCTCGACGTTCTCGGAGAGCAGGGCGTCGTCGGCCGGAATCAGGCCGGCCTCGATCGCGTAGTTCGAGTTGATGACCGCGGCGGTGATCTGCGGGTCGCCCAGGTTGCGGGCGATCTGCGAGCGCTCGATCTCGACGAACTTCAGGTTCTTCGGGTTGGCCTTGATGTTCTTCTGCGTGACGATGGACAGGTCCGCGTCCGCGAACGGCACGTCCATCTGGATCAGCCCGGCCGACTCGAGCAGGTACAGCCCGCGCGAGAAGTTGGTGGTGTCCTTGGGCAGGGCGATGGTCGACCCGTCGGCGATCTGGTCGATCGCGGTGACCTTCTCCGAGTACAGGCCCATCGGCTCGAGGTGGACGTCGGCGACCGAGACGAGGTCGCTCACACCCTTCTGCTTCTGCCAGTCCGCGAGGTACGGCGCGTGCTGGAAGTAGTTGGCCTGGACGTCACCGGCGACGAGCAGTTCGTTGGGATCGATCTCGCCGGTGACCGGCTTGATGTCGAGTTTGACGTCGCCCAGGGCGCCGGAGTCGGCGATGTGCTCGAGGATCTCCACGTGCGGGGTGCTCGACGCGGAGATCACCAGCGTCTCCCCGTCACCGCCCGAGGAGCAAGCAGCCAGGCCCACGGTGAGCAGGGCGGCGGCGGACAGAACAGCAGTGCGGCGCAAGAACATTGGGAGGTACCTTCCGATCGGGTCGAGATGGTCAGCCACGCAGTGCGGGCAGGTCGAGCAGGTCGCGGTGGTACCGCTCGGTGACGTTGGGATGGGCGCGCAGGCGCGACTTGAGGGCGTTGAGTCCGTAGCGGGCGTGCAGGGTGCCGCCGTGCTGGTCGGGTCCGACACCGGCCGCCTCGGCGGCCAGCGCGGGCGACAGCGGCACCGTGGGCAGGGCGTGGTCGTAGCCGGGGTTGAGGAAGAACGGCAGCGAGACGCGATCGGTGCCTGCGGCCGGCGGCAGCACCCGGTGCACGGTGGCCTTGAGGTAGCCGCCGGTGGCCACCTCGAGGAGCTCACCGATGTTGACCAGGAAGTGCCCGGGGATCGGGTCGACGTCGAGCCAACCGTTCTCGGTCTCCACCTGGAAGCCGCCGCTGGTCGGTTCGGGGTAGAGCAGGGTCAGGGCCCCGACGTCCTTGTGGCTGCCGACCCCCTGGTCGGTGACCGAGCCGTCGTGGCCCGGGTAGCGGGCAATCTTGAGCAGCGGATCAGGGTCGGCGAAGGCGGCATCGAAGAAGTCCGCGGGGGCGCCGAGCGACTGCGCCCATCCACTGATGAGGCGAAGTCCGGCGGTCTGCGCCTGGGCCGACCACTCGAGCGCCAGGTCGCGCAGCTGCGGGACGCGGGTGGGCCACAGGTTGGGTCCGTGCAGCACGTCCCACGGGCGGTCCGGATCGATCGGCTCGACCGCGGCACGCTCGGGTCCGATGTCGAGCTGCTCGCGCCAGTCGATGTAGCCCTGGGTGCGCTCGCCGCCGACGCGGGTGTAGCCGCGGAAGTGCGGCGAGTTGCTGTTCTCGATCTCGAGCTTGTCGGCCTCGGGCAGCGCGAAGAACTCGCGAGCCGCGGCGATCAGGTCGTCGGTGAGCTGCTGGTCGATGCCGTGACCGGTCAGGTAGAAGAATCCGATCTCGTGCGTGACGGTGCGCAGGGCGTCGATGTCGAGGTTTTCCAGATCGATGATCGGGAGGGAACGGGCGGACATGGAACGGATCCTTTCCCCACGGGCACCGGCGGAAAACTCACGCTGCGACGTTTCGGTGCCCGGTGGGAAGAATCAGCACGGGGATGCGGGACGGCCTTCGAGGTGCCGTCGCGCGGGGATCTCGTCTCAGCTCACGCGCATGCAGCGACAACACGCGCAACGCATTCGCGTCACGGTGGCGGTGGCTGCAGTGCCGCGCATCGAGGTCCTTCCCGGACAGGATCGAGAAACCGACACACCGGGTTCGGCGTGTCCGTGCCTGGAGGCTAACCCCCTTTCAGCCGTTCGATCAAATCGAACGTATACGCACGGCGACGAACGGCGACATTTGTTCGACGAACGGTCGTGGGCGGCACGGTCGAGCGATCTAGCCGAGCTTCCCGGACAACCGTTCGAGGCGGTGCAGACTCGCACCGTCGAGGCCCACGATGCGCGTGGACGTCCCCTTGGCGGCGTACTTGCGCCGCACCGCGTCGAGCGTGGCCACCGTGGAGGCATCCCACACCTCGGCGTCGGTGAGGTCGATGACCACCGAGTCCGGGTCGCCGTCGTAGTCGAAGCGGCGGATCAGGTCGTTACTCGACGCCCAGAACAACTCCCCGGTCACCCGGTAGGTCCGCTCGACGACCCCGCCGGCCTCACGGTCGTCGCGGTCGTGGACGTCGACGCGGGCCGTGCGGGCGACCCGCCGCGCGAACGCCACCATCGCGGTGAGGACACCGAGGACGACACCGACCGCCAGGTTCTCGGTCGCGAGGGTGCCCGCGACGGTCACCAGCATCACGAGGGTTTCGCTGCGCGGCATCAGCTTCAGGGTGCGCGGTGCAATGCTGCGCCAGTCGAAGGTCGTCACCGCGATCACGAGCATCACCGCCACCAGTGCGGCCATCGGGACGGCCCCGACGACGTCGCCGACGGTCACGCACAGCGCGAGCAGGAAGAATCCGGCGAGGAACGTGGAGATCCTGGTGCGGGCCCGCCCCTCCTTGACGTTGATCATCGTCTGGCCGATCATCGCGCAGCCACCCATGCCGCCGAACAACGCGCCGGCGATGTTCGCGACGCCCTGCCCCCAGGCTTCGCGGGTCTTGCCGGACGGGGTGTCGGTGATGTCGTCGACGAGTTTGGCGGTCAGCAACGACTCGAGCAGACCGACCAGCGCCAGGCCGAGGGCGAACGGTGCGACGATCGTCAGCGTCTCCCACGTCCACGGCACGTCCGGGATCATCCACGTGGGCAGGCCCGACGGCAGCTCACCCTGGTCCGCGACGTCGGGCACGTCGAGACGGAACAGTGCCACCACACTGGTCAGCACCACGATCGCGATCAGCGGGGCGGGCACCGCCGTCGTCAGCCTGGGCACGAACACGATCATCGCCAGCCCGGCCACGACCAGCGGATAGACGAGCCACGGCACGTCGAAAAGATGCCGCAACTGCGCGCTGAAGATGAGGATCGCGAGCGCGTTGACGAACCCGATCATCACCGACCTCGGGATGAACCGGACCAGTCGGGCGATTCCCGCCGCCGCGAAGGCGATCTGGAGTGCGCCGGCCAGCCACACCGCCGCGATCAGGTAGTCGATCCCGTGCGCGGCCACGAGCGGGGCCACCACCAGCGCCGTCGCACCGGCGGCGGCGGAGACCATCGCCGGCCGGCCACCGACGAACGCGATCGTCATCGCCATGATGCAGGACGTGTACAGCGCCACCTTGGGATCGACACCCGCGATGACCGCGAACGAGATCACCTCGGGGATCAGCGCGAGAGACGTGACCAGCCCGGCCAGCGCCTCGGTGGTGAGTCGGCGTGGGGAACGCAGCGCGGCGCGAACGGACGTGACGTCGGACGGGGCGGGAACGGTGTCGTGCACCGGAGGAGTCTAGAAACCTCCCGCCGGTGCCCGTGGATCAGCCCGCACCCCGAGCGGCTACCAGGAGCTCGTGCGGAGAACGATTTCGCTGGCCAGCTCCGGGGCCGCGTCCGCGGGGACGTTGCCGATGCCGTCGAGCTGGACGATCCGGAACTCCGAGTACGCGTACCGCCCACTGGCGTCCGCGCAGGGACGGCCGAGCGAGGTGCCCACGACGACGGTGGTCGGCAGTTCGACGGCGGGGCACGCCGCATCCCGAACCGAGCCGTCCGCCCCCGGCACCGCGGGGTGGCCACGGTCGGCGACGACGAGGCTCGCGAACCGGCCGAACGTCTTGGCGGCCAGCAGCCACGCCAGCTCGGCGCCCGACCCGGAGCCGACGAGGTTCACCCACGGCAGCTTCAGCTCGTCGAGCATCGCGATCACCGACGGCTCGTCGAGCCCATCGACGTTCTCCGGGACCACGGTCCGTAGATCCGAGTCGTGCAGGCGCGCGCAGACGGCGTCGAAGACGTCGGCCGAATCGCCCGCATCGGGCAGGAAGAGAACCGTGTGTCGGCTCTCGGGCCCACCGATACGGACCGTCCAGGTCCCGCTTCCCACCTCAACACGCGTCGACTCCATGGCTGGAAACGGTACGCGATCCACGTCACGGAATCGGACGCCTATGCGGGATAGACCTTGCCGATGATCTCCTTCGCGATGGTGGTCGCCGGATCCTGCCCGTTCGCGGCCGGAGCCAGATTGGTCCACACCACCAGGGTCACCTTGTTCTCGGGGTCGTGACCCATGAAGGAATTGAATCCCGGAAGCTCCCCGGTGTGCCCGAACATCGGACCCATTTTCGCTATACCCCAACCGTATTGGGCCGACGCACTGTCCGGACCCGTCGGCTGCACGCTGGCGAGGCGCTGGGCCTGCAGGTCGGCGTCGAGCAGCTTCCCGCCGACCAGGGCCTGCACCCACGTCACGAGGTCGTTTGCGGTCGAGATGCCGGCGCCCGCCGCCCATGCCCACGACGGGTTGACGTCGGTGACGTCGTTCGGCTGCAGCGTTCCGTCCTTCGCGGCGGCCTGCATGTCTGCCGGCAGCGCCGGATCGGTCAACGTGTCCATGTTCGTCCCGTACACGTAACCCTGTGAGTGCGGCGCGGGAATCGAACTGTCGGCGGTGTCCGGGAACGAGGTTCCGGTCAGCCCCAACGGACCGAACAGCCGCGACTGGAAGATCTGCGGCAACGGCTTGCCGTCCAGGCTCTCCGCGATGAGACCCAGCAGCACGATGTTGGTGTTGGAGTAGTGATACCCCTGCCCCGGCGGGAAGTACGGCGGATTCGCGAACCCGAGCGCCAACAGGTCGTCCGGCTTCCACTGCTTCTGCGGGTCGTTGTCGAGGGTCTCGTTGAGCTCGGCGGTCTCGGTGTAGTTGAACAGGCCGCTGCGCATGTCGAGCAACTGCTCGATGGTGATGTTGTCGCCGTTCGGCACGTCCGGCCGGTACTTCGAGACCGGATCCGTCAGCGCGATCTTGCCCTCCTGGACGAGCTGCAGGATCACCGTGCCGGTCATGGTCTTGGTGTTGGAGCCGATGCGAATGTGGTCGACGGTGGTCACCGCCGTCGACGCGCCGAGCTTTCCCGTGCCGTAGGTTGCCGTGAGGTCGCCGCCGGGCATCTTGAGGATGGCGACCGCACCCGGGACCTGCAGGTCCTTCGCCATCGACGCAACGGTCTCGTTCAGGGTGGCCGCGTCGATCTTCTGCAGCGCCACGGTGGTGGTCGCGGACGCCGTACTGCTCGACGGCGCGCTACTCGAGGCCGTCTCGCCGGATCCCGAATCACCGGAGGAACAACCGGCGATCGCGAGCGCCGCGACCAGCGCGCCGCACGCGACACGAATCCCCGTCCCGGTATCGAATCTGCTGCGCACGTCGACTCCCCTCACGCGGATGTCCAGGCCGTTCGGCATCGCTCCGGATCTTAGGTGCCGGAACCACTCCTCCGTGCCGAACGGACGAAACCGCCTCACGCCCGGCGCAATCGGGTTGACCGCACACCACACCGGCTCTATGGTTCATTACATGAGTAATGAACCAATCAGCCCTGCGGCCGGAGGGTCACGGTGCTGAACGAGGAGGGCAAGCCCCTCTTCCAGCAGATCGCGGGGCTCGTCGAGAACGCGATCATCGACGGTTCACTGCCGGAGGAGTCGCAGGCGCCGTCCAGCAACGAACTGGCGGCCTTCCACCGAATCAACCCGGCGACGGCGGCGAAGGGACTCAACCAGCTCGTCGCCGACGGAATCCTCTACAAGAGAAGGGGTATCGGCATGTTCGTCACCACGGGCGCACGGGACGCACTCCGGTTCCGCAGGCGCGAACAGTTCGCGACGCAATACGTCGCGCCGCTCGTCCGCGAGGCGGACAAGCTCGGAATGAGCATCGCCGAACTGAAATCCATGCTGGACAAGTGGGAGGAACGTCCATGACCGTCACAGACATCGACCGGGACACCATCGTCTCGGTACGGGCGCTCGGGAAGCGCTACGGCGACGTCACCGCGCTCGACGACATCTCGTTCGATCTGCGGGAGGGGAAGATCTACGGGCTGCTCGGCCGCAACGGCGCGGGCAAGACCACGCTGATGAAGATCCTCACCGGCCAGGAACTGCCGAGCAGCGGGGAGGTCAGTGCGTTCGGCGGGGCACCGTTCGAGAACGCGGACGTCCTGCAGAACGTGTGCTTCGTCAAGGAGAGCCAGAAGTATCCGGACGATCTGAAGGTCAAGCACGTCCTGTCCGCCGCGGCCCTCCTGCTACCGGGGTGGGACGGCGAGTTCGCCGGCCGATTGATGGACGACTTCCAACTCCCCGAGTGCCGCCGGGTCAAGAAACTCTCGCGCGGAATGACGTCTGCGCTCGGCATCGTCATCGGGCTCGCATCGCGGGCGCCGCTGACGCTGTTCGACGAGCCCTACCTGGGCCTCGACGCGGTTGCCCGCCAACTGTTCTACGACCGACTGCTCGCCGACTACGTGGATCACCCGCGCACGGTCGTGCTGTCCACGCATCTGATCGACGAGGTGGCCGACCTGCTCGAACACGTCATCGTCATCGACGGCGGCCGGGTCGTCACCGACGCCGATTCCGACGACCTGCGCAGCCGGCACGTGCTGGCCAGTGGTCGTGCCGCGGGCGTGGACGCCTTCACGGCGGGACGGACGGTCCTGCACCGCGAGGACATCGGCGGCTTCGCACGCGCAACCGTGCGGGGCACGATCTCCGCGGCGGACCGCGCCGAGGCTGCGCAAACCGACATCGAGCTGTCGCCGGTTTCCCTGCAGCAGATCACGATTCGCAACGCTCTCGACAGCCGCACCGACATCGGCAAGGAGACCCGGTCATGACCGTCGCCACACCCACCCGCACCGCCGTTCCGGCGGGCCCCTCGCCCACCGGCGTCCGACGCCTCCTGGCGGTCTGCCGACTCCACGTCGTGTCGTGGCCGCTCCTGCTGGCCGCACCCGCCGCGATCCTGGCCGTCACCTTCGCCATCAACCTGACGATCTTCGCGCTGATCGACTCCGAGGGCGAGACCCACGCCACCGGTGCCGCGCTCTCGCTGTACGGCTTCGTCGTGGCGTTCTACGCGCAGGCGATGACGCAGACGTTCCCGTTCGCGCTGGGCTTGAGCGTGACGCGGCGCCAGTTCTTCACCTCGACCGGCGTCGTGGCGGTGGTCCAGTCGGCCGCGTTCGCCGCGGTGCTGCAACTGCTGTCGGTGATCGAGGCGGCCACCGACGGGTGGGGCGTCGGGATGCGCATGTTCGGCGTCCTCCGCTACGCGACGGATTCGAGTGTGCTCCAGACCGTCACGCTGTTCGCGAGCCTGCTGCTGACCACATCGATCTCGATACTGCTCGGCGCGGTGTACCAGCGCTGGCGCACCCCGGGCTTCCTCCTCGCGGGCACCGGGACGATCGGAGCACTGGGCATCGCCGCTGTCGTCATCACGTGGGCACGTTGGTGGCCGGCGGTCGGGTCATGGTTCGTCGACGCGCCCAGGACGGTGGTGCTCGCGGTGGTTCCGCTGGCCGCCTCCGCGGCGGCGATTGCCGCGGCCTGGGCGGTCCTCAGCCGAGCGACGACCTGATCGTGGGCATTCCGCTCGGCGCGCCACCTCCGAGCAACGCGTCGAGCGCGTCCAGGTCCAGGTGCTGTTCCACCAGGTCGGCCAGCAGATCCAACTGCGCCTCCCGCACCCGCGCGACGTCGGTGTCGGGCGCGACGCGGAACCCGGGCCGACCGGCGGCGTCGGCGATCTCGGCCAGCAGGCGCCGGCGGTATTCGTCGCTCTCGAGGAGACCGTGCCAGTGGGTGCCGCGGACACCGCCCCGGACGCTGCCCTCCTTGGCGCCGTCCGCGCCGCTCAGCAGCGGCGCGTCGCCGTTGCGCCGGACGCGTCCGTGATGGATCTCGTAGCCGCGCACCGGGATTCCGTCAGCGTGACCGTCGACCTGCGCGAGCACCTTGTCGGCGGCGAACTCGATCTCGAGGTCGAGGAGTCCCAGTCCGGGTACCGCGCCGACGCCGGATTCGACGCCGTCGTCGATCACCGCGCCCAACATCTGGTAGCCACCGCAGATGCCGAGGATCGCGCCGCCTGCCTCCGCACGGCGGACGAGAGCGTCGCCGATTCCGCTGCGCCGCAGCCACTCCAGGTCGGTCACCGTCGACTTGCTGCCGGGCACGACGACGAGGTCGACGTCGGCGAGGCGCGACGGCTCGCTCACCCAGTGCACCGAAACGCCCGGCTCGCACGCGAGGGCCTCGACGTCGGTGGAGTTCGAGATCCGCGGCAGCCGGATCGCGGCCACCCGCAACCATTCGTCGCCGACGGGCGGGCCGGGCCGTCCCACCGGTGCGTCGCCGACCACGCCGAGCGAGTCCTCGGCGTCGAGCCACAGGTCCTCGGCGAACGGGATGACGCCGAGGGTCGGCCGTCCGGTGAGGGCACGCAGTTGCTCGAGGCCCGGTTCGAGGAGGCTCACGTCCCCGCGGAACTTGTTGATCACGAACCCGGCGATCAGCGTCTGGTCCTCGGGAGAGAGGACCGCGACCGTCCCGAACAGGTGGGCCAGCACTCCCCCGCGGTCGATGTCGCCGACCACGATCACCGGCAGCTGCGCGGCCTGCGCCAGCCCCATGTTCGCCAGGTCGGTGGCGCGCAGGTTGATTTCGGCGGGCGATCCGGCGCCCTCGCAGATCACGACGTCGAACTCGTCGCGCAGCGACGCCAGCTCGTCGGCGACGATGTCCCGGAGCCACTCGCGGTGGGTGATGTAGTCGCGGGCGCCGACACTGGTGACGGCTTTGCCGCGGACCACCAGCTGCGACGTCCGGTCGCCGCCGGGCTTGAGCAGCACCGGGTTGAACCGGACACTCGGCTCGAGGCCGCACGCCCGCGCCTGCAGCGCCTGGGCCCGGCCGATCTCCCCGCCGTCGAGGGTGACGACGGAGTTGTTCGACATGTTCTGCGCTTTGAACGGCGCCACCTTCACCCCGCGCCGCGCGAGCATCCGGCACAGCCCGGCCACCAGGACGCTCTTGCCGGCGTCGGAGGTGGTGCCGGCGACCAGCAGTGCGCCGGTCAGCGCCGCTGTCACGGCAGCGTGAGGATCTCGTTGCCCTCGTCGGTGACGACGATGGTGTGCTCGAACTGGGCGGTCCACTTGCGATCCTTGGTGACGACTGTCCAGCCGTCCTCCCAGATGTCGTAGTCGACGGTGCCGAGGTTGATCATCGGCTCGATCGTGAACACCATGCCGGGCTCGATGATGGTGTCGACGTTCGGCTGGTCGTAGTGCAGGATCACCAGGCCGTTGTGGAAGGTCTCACCGATGCCGTGGCCGGTGAAGTCGCGGACGACGCCGTAGCCGAAGCGGTTGGCGTACGACTCGATGACGCGGCCGATGACGTTGAGCTCGCGGCCCGGCCTCACGGCCTTGATGGCACGCATCGTCGCCTCGTGGGTGCGCTCGACCAGCAGGCGGTTCTCCTCCGAGACGTCGCCCGCGAGGAACGTCGCATTGGTGTCGCCGTGCACGCCGTCGATGTAGGCGGTGACGTCGATGTTGACGATGTCGCCGTCCTGGATCACCGTCGAGTCGGGGATGCCGTGGCAGATGACCTCGTTGAGCGACGTGCAGCACGACTTCGGGAAGCCGCGGTAGCCCAGCGTCGACGGGTAGGCGCCGTGGTCGCACATGTACTCGTGCGCGATCCGGTCCAACTCGTCGGTAGTAGCCCCCGGCGCGACGGCCTTACCGGCCTCCTGCAGCGCCTGCGCCGCGATCTTGCTCGCCACCCGCATCTTCTCGATGGTCTCGGGCGTCTGCACCCACGGCTCCTTGCCCTCCCGGGCCGTCGCCTTCCACACGTACTCGGGACGCTCGATGTCCTTCGGGACAGCGAGGGTGGGCGAGACGGTTCCGGGAACGAGCGCAGTGCGAACAGACATGGGTTCAGGGTAGACCGGTGGTCCCGGAGCTTTCCGACTTCCCCGCTACACGCCTCGACGGCGACAGCACCGCCGCGCCGTCGACATCCTGCCCCAGCCCGGATCCGCCCGTCCCCTGGACGGTGAGGCAACGCGCCGGTCGGGTGCGCCGTGAGAGCCTGAAATCATGGGGAGACATCGCAGGCAGGATGACGAGCCGGAACGCCTGGTCGCGCGGGCGGGGGGACGAGTCGCCGTCGCCGGCACGGTCAGCCGTGTGACGGGTTTCGTTCGCACGGCGGCGCTGGCGGCGGTGCTGGGGACTGCGCTGGTCGGCGATGCCTACAACGGCGCGAACAGCTTTCCCAACATGGTGTACGCACTGCTGCTCGGTGGTGTGCTCACGAGCGTGTTGATCCCCGTCCTGACGCGCTCACGATTACGTGGCGGCCAGGTGGACGTCGAGTTCACGCAGCGACTGGTGGCAGGCGCGACGGTCGTGATGGCGGCGGTCACCGTGCTCGCCGTCCTGTGCGCCCCGCTGGTCTCGTCGGTGTTCGTCAAGGACGCCGCGCAGCGGGACCTGACGACCGTGTTCGCGTACCTCCTACTGCCCGAGATCTTCTTCTACGGACTGGCGGCCCTGGCGACGGCGGTGCTCGACGTCCGTGGCGTCCACGGCCCCGCGGCCTGGGCGCCCGTGGTCAACAACGGCATCGTCCTGGCCACGGTGGCGGTGTTCGTCCTGCTGCCGGGGCCGGTCACGCTCACGCCGCAGTCGATGACCGTGGCCCAGGTGGCGGTGATCGGCGTCGGCACCACCCTGGGCATCGTCGGACAGGCGGCGACCGTCGTCCTCGCTCTGCGGCGCAACGGTTTCCGCTGGCGCTGGAGGGTTCGTCTGCTGCCGTACACGTGGCGTCCCGTGCGCGCCGGGCTACCGCTGATCGGATGGGTCCTCGCCTACGTCGTCACCAGCCAGATCGGCGTCGTCGTGGTGCTGCGCGTCGCCTTCAGCCACGGCGGCGTCTCCACGTACACCTACGCGGACCTGCTCTTCCAGGTGCCGTACGGGATTCTGGGCGTCTCGCTCCTGACGGTTCTGATGCCGCGCATCGCGCGCGCTGTCGCCGAGAACGATCACGCCGCAGTCCTGGCCGACCTCGGGCGCGGCGCCCGGTATTCGGTGGTCGCGCTCGTCCCGGTCACGGCCGCCCTGATGGTCCTGGGACCGACGTTGGCGACAGTCATCTTCGTCGGTCGTGTGGACCCGGCCGACGCCCACCTGATCGGCACGGCGCTGGCCGTTTCGGCGTTCGGGTTGGCGCCGTTCGCAATCGTGATGCTCCAACTACGGGTCTTCTACGCCGACCACGACACCCGCACACCGGCACTGATCAACATCGCGATGGTGACCACGAAGATCGCGGTCATCGCGGTCGCGGTGACGACACTGCCTGATCAGGGCGTGGTGCTGATGCTGTGCGTCGCCGGTTCCGTCTCCTACGTCGTCGGGGCGATGCTGGGACATGTCCTGTTGCGAAGGCGGTTCGGGCTGCTGGGCTTCCATCACGTGCGCGACACCGCGGTCCGGGTCGTCGCCGCGGCGACGATCTCCGGCGCCATCTGTTTCGTCGTCACGCACGCGACGAAGTCCCATCTGGGCGATCCCCGGACCGGTGCGGCCGCGGCGCTGGTCGCCGGAACCCTCACCGGAATCGCCGCCTTCGCGCTGGCGGCCAAGCTCATCGGGGTTCCGGAGATCCGTCACGCTCGCAGGATCCTTCGGCCCTGACCGCGTGCCCGGTCGCAGCCGGCGGCCGAAGCGTCAGCGCTGCAGGAACTCGAGCACGGAGCGCTCGAACGCCGTCTTCGCCTCGATCATCACCCAGTGCCCACACTTGGGAAAGACCCGCAACTCGGCGTCCGGGATGAGGCGCATCGACGCCATCCCCATGTCGGGAGGACTCATCCGGTCGTCGAGGCCCCACGTCAGCATCGTGGGACACGACACCTTGTGCATCATCGCCCAGTATGGCGGCCGTCCAGACCGGAGCAGGGATTGCTGCTGCAGCGCAAAGGATTCCGCACCGTACATGACCCGCGCGGCTTCGAGCGAATCCGGATCTCGGGCCGCCTCCCATCGCTCCTCGATCAACTGCTCGGTGACGACGTCGGTGTCGTAGACCATGGCCCGCAGCCAGCGGGCCAGATTCTCCTTCGACGGGTCGGCGACGAAGTCGTGCAGCAACCGTCGGCCCTCGCTGGGATCGGGGCTGAGGACGTGTGGGCCCACCCCTCCGATCGTGATCAGCCTGCTCACCCGGGCGGGGGCGTGGATCGCGAGATTGACGGCGACGATCCCACCCATCGAGTTGCCGACCATCGCCGCGGACGCGATCCCGAGGGCGTCCATGAAGCCGGTGACCGCCGACCCGGCCGCGAGAACCGGGTGCCCCTCGGTGGGGTCGCTCACGCCGAACCCCGGAAACTCCAGGATGTAGCAGCGGTAGTGCTCGGCGAAGACCCCGAGGTTGCCGCGGTAGTTGCGCCAGCCCGACACACCCGGCCCGGAGCCGTGCAGCAGGAGCAGCGGCGGCGCATCCTCGGCGCCGGCCACGTGGTAGCGGAGAACCCCCTCGTCCGTCACCATCTCCCGTTTGGTGCCCCCGTAGCTGACGTCGATCGTCATGTCTCCCCCTCGCGATGGTGTACCGAGAGGCCCAGAGTAGAACGCGTTCCAGTTTTGGGGGTCGATTTCGACGGAGATGCGTTTGTCCCCAGTTTGGGTATGGTGGCGGGTCAACCTGATCAGAAGTGAGGGTGGCAATGGGCCAGCAGTCGCGGGCCACCGAACGTCGGTGGGCTCCGGTCAAGGTCAGTAACGTCGTCTCGACCGTGTCGGGCGACATCGTCCGTGTCGACGCCGAACTCGGCGGCGACATCCGCCCCGAGTGGGCCGAGGCATTCGAGCGCATGAGCCGAAGCCGGCAGAGCGATCTCACGCTTCACGCCGACGCCGAGCCGCCCCGCATCACCCTGATGGCGCGAAGCGACCACGGCGACAGCCCCGAGATCGTCATCCTGTACGCCGTGGAGGAAGTGAACCTCTACGTACGGCTGGCGCTCGAACTCGTCGGTCGATAGCCCCGGGGTCCACCGGCGCCCGCCGGAAGGGGTCACCCTCGCGGGACCCGATTCCGCTGGGAGAACCCGGTCGGCCAGCCCGTCAGTCGGTACAGGCGCGCCAGTTCGATTCCCGGCTTCTTCGGAAGCGCACCCGGCCGGTGCCGCGGCAGACGCACCCGCAGCACCGCGGGCGCGATGGTGCACACAACCGGGGTGCGGACCATCCGGGATTCTCCGTCGACGCCCACCGGTATCACCGACTGATCGGCGTCGACGACGACCTCGGCCGCGCGGGCCGTGCTCACCCCCCGCGCATGAGCGCCCTGCAGCAGACCGACGGCTTCCCGGGCACTGTTCACCGACATCGTCACCACGCCCAGGACACCGTCGTCCAGGCGTTCTCGCCGTCCCATACCCACGAGATCACCGGTGCGGTAGGGGCCGTTGCTCACCAGGACCGCCTGTGGACCGCCGACCGTGACGTCGCCGATCTCCACGGTCAGCAGATAGCCCCGATGGCGGTCGAGCAGCTCGGGCAGCATCTCCAGCACGGTTCCCGTCTTGTCGTCGCGGTAGGCCGGGCTCTGCACCAATTCCGCGTACACCCCGAACGAGGCGTTGTTGACGAACGGGTGCCCGTTCATCCATCCGAGATCGACACGCACCTCGACGCCGTCGGCCAGCGCATCGAGGCACGTGGCAGGGTCGTCTCGGTCCAGCCCGAGATCCAGCGCGAAGTGGTTGCGGGTTCCGGCACTGATCACCAGGAACGGCAGGTCGTGCTCGGCCGCGACGGCGGCCACCAGGGCCTGTGTGCCGTCGCCGCCGGCGACACCGAGCAGATCCGCGCCGCGTTCGACGGCCCGCCGCGCCAGTGCGGCGACGTCGGCGTTCTCCGGTCCGTCGAGCAGAATCACCTCGGCCCCGAGGTCTTCGGCCTTGCGCTGCAGACCGAACTTCGCCACCTTGCCGCCGCCCGAGCGCGGATTCATCAGGAGGAACGGCCGACGTGGGGCGGGGGCGGTGTACTCGGGCATCGCGTTCTTCTCGGGCTCCCCCAGCGCGGCGCGGGCGCACAGGACGGCCGCGAGCAGCAGCACGCACGAGAGCACCACCGCCCACAGCAGATCGGCGCGGAGCAATAGGACGAGTACGACGATCGGCGCGAGCACCACCAGGACCGACGAGATCGCGCGTAGCACGCCGTGACTGGTGAGAAACCAGTACGACGCCGCCACTGTCGCCGCGACGCCGCCGATGCCCACCGCCAGCACGGCGGCGGTGCCGAACAACCCGGCGAACGCGATCGGCGTTGCGGCCGCACCGAATGCCGCCACGAATGCGGCTCGGGCCCACCATCGGCGAACCCGCGGCCGGGTGTCCGTGTTCTCGTTGCCCATCTCAGTCCTCATCGGTATCGGACACTGCGCCGCGCACTTTGGTCACACCCCGAACTGTGCGGCGATACGGCGTTCGTCGATGGCCTCGAGCAGGACCGCGTGGTCGCGGGCATTCTGGTCGGCGTACGACTCGGCGAACTCGGTGACGGCCTTGTCGAATTCGCTTCCGGAGTCGAGGTAGGCGGCGATCGCGATCCGGTCCCCGGAGCGGGCGTGGCCGTAGGCCAGTACCCGTCCGCACAGCCGCCCGTACAGTTCCATGCCCGACGGCGTCATCGCTTCGATTACCGCCGAGCCCTTGCCGTCGCGCAGTTGACGCACGTAGAAGTCCCGGACCACCCCGTCCGGGTCCGCCCCCTGCTGCCATCCGAGGAAGATGTCGCTCGCGGCCTGCATCAACCGCTGTCCCGCCACGACGCGCTCCCCCTGGTTCGTGAACGACGGGCCGTCCACGTAGTTCGCGAGCACCGACGGCCGCGCCTCCTTCGCCTGCAGGAACAGCGGGTCACCGTCGACGCCCTGCAACAGCAGAATCCACGCCTGGGTTCCCACGCTGCCCACTCCGACCACCTTGCGTGCTGCCTGGACGAACTCGAACTGTCGCAGCAGCACCCGGCGGTTGTCCTGCAACGTCTCCCGATAGTCGTCCAGCCGTCCACGCAGCTCCTCGAACAGCGACTCGGCGTCCGCCTCGGCGAAGACCTCCTCGATCGGCACGATCAGCGGTGGCATACTGACGACCCTCCGGCGGCCGTCCACCTCCGTGGTCAGTTTGGCCAGGGCATGGACGCTGTCCCGGTGCCACGACTTCTCGAGGGTTCTGCGCATGCTCTTCTTCGAGGACGTGTCGAGTTCGTCGCGGAGCGCGACCAATTCGGCGGAGGGCTCGATGTGTGAGTACCAGACCGCGAGGTTCCCCCGTTCCGCCTGCTGCAGCATGGTTTCGCGGTACTCCGCGGCGCACGCGCGGACGACCTTCGTCCGTTGTTTGCCGCCGAGCCCCCGCTCGCGGCCCGCCACCGCGAGGCTCGCAAGAAGACGCTTGACGTCCCACTCGAACGGCCCCGGGTACGTCTCGTCGAAGTCGTTGATATCGAACGCCTGCATCCGTTCGGGGGTGGCGAAGATCCCGAAGTTGCTCAGGTGCGCGTCCCCGCACAACTGCACGGTCAGTCCCGTCCGGGGCGCGCTGGACAGGTCGTCGGCCATGATCAGCGCGGAGCCGCGGTAGAAGGCGAACGGGCTGCTCGCCATGCGCCCGTACCGCACCCGGACGAGGTCCGGGATGCGGGCCGCGGACTGCTGCTCGAGCAGGCCGATCGGATCGCGCCGGGCACCGGTCGTGCATTCGGCGAGGGCCGAGAACGGAGTCGCGCGCCTGGCGGCCAGACCACGCTCGGCGCGCTCGGCCCGGCTGAGCGTCGCCACTCCAGGTTGCTGTCTGTCGATGTCCGGCATGGTGAACCGTCCTGCCGCGCGGCCGAGGCCCGACCATCGGGTGCGATGAAGATATTGTCCGCCGATCCTCGGTGCGCCCGCGGCGGTTTCCCGATTCCGGGTCCATCGCGTCAGGCGCCTTCGCGCGGATGTGCACGCCGGTGAAAGTCGTCGACCGCGGCGTCGAGTGTGGGGTAGAAGTGGGTGGCATCGAACCGATCGCCGACACCGAACTGGACGAGGCGGTCCTTGATGGGCCCCTTCATCTCGGCGAAGGCCAACCGAATACCTCGACCTTCGAGATAGCGGTCGAGATCGACGAGTTCGTCGACGGCCGTGGTGTCCAGACCGGTGATCGGTTCGGCGGCGATCACCACCCATGCGACCGGGGTCTGCGCCCGCGCCACGACCGACCGCACGTAGTCGTCGAAGATCCCGCCGTTCGCGAAGAACAGTGGCGCATCGAACCGGACCAGCACCAGACCGGGGATGCGGTGCCCTTCCGGGTGCCGGGCGACATCGTGGAATCCGGTCCCGGACGTCTCGACCAATTCCGTGCGGTACGGCTGCCACGCCCGCGCGACGACCGCGACGAACGACAGCCCGATCGCGACCAGGATGCCCTGGAGGACTCCCGCCAGTGCGACACCGAGGAACGCGGCGATGGCGAGACCGGTCTCCACCCGACTCATGTGCCACATCGAGACCATTCCGCGCACATCGATCAACGCCGACGCCGCGACGATCACCACCGCTGCCAGGGTGGCGTCGGGCAGGTAGGCGGTGATCCCGGGGGCCACGAGCACGAACACCAACACCGCCACCGCTCCGACCGCGCCCGCCAATTGCGTGTGCGCACCGCTCTGCTCGGCCACCGGGGTCCGGGAACCGCTGGCCGAGATCGGGAATCCGCCGAACAGGCCGCTCGCCACGTTGGCCGCCCCGATCGCCTTCATCTCCGTGCTGCCGTTGACTTCCTCACCACGGCGGGCCGCGAAGGTCCGCGACAGCACGCCGGTGTCGGCGAAGGCGATGAGCGCGATGCCGGCGGCCGGACCGATCAGCGCGAGTGTGTCCTGCCAGTCGACGCCGCCGAACTGCGGCAGCGGCAGCCCCTTGGGCAGCGCACCGACCATCCCGATCTCCTCGTCGAGTCCGATCGCCGCGGAGAGCGCGATCGATCCCACGACGGCGACGAGGACACCGGGAACGCGGGGCAGCCACACCCGGAAGGCCATGATGACGGCGAACGAACCGATGCCCACCGCGGCGGCGACCGGGGTGCTGTCGCCCGCGAGAATCGACGTGCCGATGGCGGCGATCTCGCCCAGCAGGCCGGACGCGTCGACGGAGAAGCCGAGCAGTTTCGGCAGCTGTCCGACCACGACGATGAGCGCAATCGCGTTCAGATAGCCGAGCCGGATGGGCTTCGAGAGCAACTCGGTCACGAAGCCCAGACGCAGGAACCCAGCGATGATGAGGGTCGCCCCGACCAGGATGGCGAGTACCCCGGCGAGGGCGAGTGCGCTCTCCGGGTCACCGACGGCCGCCAGCGGCAGCACCGCCGCGGCGATCAACGGCGCCAGCGACGAATCGGGACCGAGCACAAGGATTTTCGACGGGCCCACCACGGCGTAGGCGAGCAGCGGCACGATCGTTGCGTACAGCCCGGCGTACGCGGGGAGTCCGGCGGCCTCCGCATAGCCCATGCCGGCCGGGATCAGCAACGCGGTGAGGACGAGGCCGGCCGTGACGTCGGTGCGCAACCATCCGCGCTGGTACTCCCGGGCCGTCGCCACCCCGGGTAGCCGTCCGAGGCTCTCCCTCCAGGGCATCCTCGAATTATCGCCCCCACACCCGCTGCCGGCACGGGGATTCGGGGCTATCGGTCCGCGGGCGCGGGAAGCGGATCAACGCAGATGTGCGCGCTGCGGCGCGACCACCTCCGCCGCGGGAATCGGTGCGGGCGGCGCCGACCTCCGTCGGCGTCGGCGTCGCAGCGCCTTCTCCGCCTCGATCACGACCGGGACGATCAGCGACCACCCGAGACACGCGAGCCACTGGCCGCCGGTCAGCGTCGTGGTGGTGAGAAGGTCCTGGAGGAAGCCGAGTTCGACCGCGAACACCGTCACGACGGTCGGAATCGACAGGATCTTGATCGCGCCGAGAATCGGTGCGGTGAGCCCGGAGTCGGGATCACGCCGCAGAACCAGCCCGGCGAGGATGGAACCGAAGGACAGCACGACGAACGCCATCGTCATCGGGACGTTCGGTTCGGTCGGGCTCATCGGTCCGGGGGCCAGGAGCATCGCCGCCAGGGTGACCGCGAACTGGAGGGCCCCGTACGCGAACCACTGCACGAACGACCGCTTGTTGGCGATCGGCCGGCCCGGGTCCCGGGGCGGCTTGTCCATCAGATTGGGTGGTGGCGGGTCCTGCATGATGACGATCACCGGGAACAGCGTGATGAAGAAGTGCTGGAACAGCACCATCAGCGGTGTGAGTGCGACGCCGTCGTTGATCCCGAACACGCTGGCCACCAGGAACAGCAGCACCAGGGAGAACAGCTTGGACATCTGGTAGCGGATGTACGACACGATCTTGTCGTAGATGCTGCGACCCAGACGGATCGCGGTGACCAGGGTCCCGAAGTTGTCGTCGGTGAGGATGAGCTTGCCGGCCTGTTTGGTCACCTCGCTGCCCGACCCCATCGCGACACCGATGTCGGCCTTCTTCAGTGCGGCGGCGTCGTTGACCGCATCACCGGTCATCGCCACGATCGCGCCACCCTGCTGCATGACGCCCGCGAGACGGAGCTTGTCCTGCGGTGTGACGCGGCCGAAGACGTGGAGTTCCGGCAGCGCGGCCGCAAGTTCCTCATCGGTCATGGCCTGGAGTTCGGCGCCGCCGATCGCCCCCGGCCCGAGTCCGAGTTCGGCGCCGATCGCGGACGCGGTCACCGCGTGGTCGCCGGTGATCATGCGGACGTCGATGCCCGCGGTGTGCGCGGTGCGCACGGCATCGATCGCCTCCGGCCGCAGCGGGTCGATGATGCCCACCATGCCGACGAAGACGAGGTCCTCGACGAACGCCATCGGATCGTCGGTCACCGCTCGTTCCTGGCCGTCGAGGATGCGGGCGGCGAAAGCCAGGACACGAAGGCCCTTTTCGGACATCACGCGATTGGCAGCCGTGATCTCGTCGCGGACGTCGTCGAGGGGAACCAGTTCCCGACCCGGCCGGAAGGCGGACCCGCACCGCGCGAGAACCACGTCCGGTCCGCCCTTGACGAGCTCGACGAACCGGGTGTCGCCGTCGACCGGTAGCTGGTGGAACGTCGACATGAACTTGTATGCGGAGTCGAACGGAACCTCCGCCACCCGCGGATACGTGCGCCGGGTGCTCGGGGCGTCGACCCCGAGCTTGGCCGCGAGGACGACCAGCGCGGCCTCGGTGGGATCGCCGACCACCTCCCCGCTGTCGGTGACGGTGGCATCGCTGTCGAGGCACAGCCCGTACGCCAACAGCGTGAAGTCCGGAACCGGCTCCCCCGCGACGTGCGCGACGGTCCCGATCTTGCTGTAGCCCTCGCCGTCCACCGTGAACCACCGGCAGTGGAAGTACAGCGACCGGACCGTCATCTGGTTCATCGTCAGGGTGCCGGTCTTGTCGGAGTTGATCGCGCTTGTCGCGCCGAGGGTTTCGACATCGCTGAGGTTCTTGACGACCGCCTTCGCATCGGCCAGCCTGCGAGCGCCGTACGCCAGCATGGCCTGCACGAACGTCGGCAGACCGGTCGGGATCGCGGACACCCCCATCGAGATGCCGAGCAGCATGACGGTGGTGAGATCCTGCCCACGCAGCAGTCCGATGACGACGATGATCGCCACCGCGACCCACGCGATGACGCCGAGCACCTTGGTCAGCGAATCGAGTTCTCGTTGCAGCGGAGACTTGACGGGAGCGATCGCCGACAGCATCGACGCGATCCGCCCCATCTCGGTCCGCATGCCGGTCTCCGTCACGACCATCGTCGCGGTGCCACGGGTGACGGAGGTGTTCTGGAACAGGATGTTGCTGCGATCGCCGAGTGGGACATCCACGGCATCGAGTGTCTGCGGATCCTTGGCGACGGGCGCGCTCTCCCCCGTCAGCGCCGCCTCCTGGGTTTCCAGGGTGGCCGAGCGCAGCAGTCGGCCGTCCGCGGGGACGAGGTCCCCGGCCTCGAGTTCGACGATGTCGCCGGGGACGAGATCCGGTGCGGGCAGCTGGATCAGTGTGCCGTCACGGATGACCCGTGCCTGCGGAATCTGCATCCGGGCCAGGGCGTCGACGCTGGCTCGCGCTTTCAGTTCCTGCTGCGTGCCCAGCACGATGTTGAGGACGACCAGCGCCACCACCACGAGCGCGGTCGGGATCTCCCCGATGATCAGACTGACGATCACCACCGCCACCAGCATCAGGTTCATCGGATCCTTCAGCTGCAGCAGAGCCACCGCCCAGATCGACGGGGCGGGCTCTGAGGCGATCTCGTTGACGCCGTACCGCCCGCGCCGCGCGTCGGCCTCGTCGGTCGTCAGTCCGGTACGGCGGTCGGAGTCCAGGGCCGACACGACGGCGTCGGCGTCACGGATGTGCCATTCCGACCGGGGCTCCCCGTCCCTGGGGGACTGCGCCCGATCGGGCACGGGGTGTTCGGTGGCCATCGCGCCTCCTCCTTGCCCGGTGACTCGGGGATGTCAGAACGGCGTCGGAATCCAGTGCAGCGGCTGAGTGGGCGGTCGGTAGCCCTCGGCGCTCTGCTGCTCGGGCAAGGAGACGTCGTGATGCTCCAGCGGCTCGTAGGGAACCTGACTCAGCAGGTGACTGATGACGTTGAGGCGTCCGCGTCTCTTGTCGTCGTTGAGCGCGACGTACCACGGCGCCCAGCCGGTGTCGGTGAACCGGAACATCTCATCCCTGGCCCGCGAGTAATCGAACCAGTGGCTGTACGACTCCAGGTCCATCCGGGAAAGCTTCCAGATCTTTCGCGGGTCGTCGATGCGACTCTGCAGACGGAGCGTCTGTTGGTCCTGACCGACCTCGAGCCAGTACTTCAGCAGGATGACGCCGGATTCGACGATCGCGCGTTCCACGGTCGGAATGATCTGGAGGAACTGCCGCGCCTGGTCCTCGGTGCACAGGCCGAGGACGCGCTCGATGCCCGCACGGTTGTACCAACTGCGATCGAAGATGACGACCTCGCCGGCCGCGGGTAGGTGCGGCATGTATCGCTGCACGTACATCTGCGACTTCTCACGATCGGTCGGCGCGGGTAGGGCCACGACCCGGAACACCCGGGGTGAGACCCGCTCGGTGATCGCCTTGATGACGCCGCCCTTGCCGGCCGTGTCGCGGCCCTCGAACACGATGCACACCTTCGCGCCGGACGCCTTGACCCATTCCTGCATCGCCACCAGCTCGGCGTGGAGCGGTTTGAGCTCCCGCCGGTAGTCCTTGTTCTTCATCGGCGCCGCAGATTCGACGGTGCCTGTCTCCGTCAGCTCACCGGCGTCGGGGGTGCGCCCACCGGGCGGCCCCGCGCGCTTGCCGGGCTTCCCGCCCCCAGCCTTCTTGCTCACGTCATCCACGGCCCTCAGTACGTCGCGCGACGGACACGTCCTCGGGACATGGCCATCCCTTCGGTGCCGGCCCGACCGGGCCGCGCATCCCATTCTCTCTCTCCGCAGGGGTCGCTCGTCGCGGAATTCGACACGATCACCGAGAGGTTCGTGTCCGGTCGGGGGTGTTCGAGACACTCGCGCCGTTCGCCTCGAATTGCACTGACTTCGATG
The DNA here is from genome assembly GCF_003350365.1 of Rhodococcus sp. AG1013. Classification (NCBI taxonomy): domain Bacteria; kingdom Bacillati; phylum Actinomycetota; class Actinomycetes; order Mycobacteriales; family Nocardiaceae; genus Rhodococcus; species Rhodococcus sp. AG1013. Next base: position 85,289 of record NZ_QQAT01000004.1, on the reverse strand, counting down.
CCGTTTCGAGCTTGACCACGCGTCGGCAGACCCAGACGATTGTTGGGCGAACGGGGACGGGGAGGTACTTCACGTCGACCGAGCGGTCCACCTGTTTTCCGGAAAGAGAGGCTCCGCAGTGAACGACACCGAACTCGACGATCTCGGGCCCATCGACTATCTCGTCGTGGAGTTTCCGGCCGATCGGCAACCCGACGGCTCCGCACTACCCATCCTCCGCGGGCTCGTCGAACGCGGCATCATCCGCGTGCTCGACCTCGCGTTCGTCCGCAAGGAGGCCGACGGATCGCTGTCGGGCATCGAGATCGACGACGTCGGCTTCGAAGGTGAGATCGACGTGACGCTGTTCGCAGAGGCGTCATCGGATCTGCTGAAGGAGAGCGACCTCGAGGAAGCCGCCGCCATCCTCGAACCAGACTGTTCCGCAGCGGTTCTCGTGTACGAGAACCGCTGGGCTGCCCCCTTCGCGGCAGCACTGCGCCACAGCGGCGCGCAGCTCGTGGCCACGGGGCGCATCCCCCTCCAGACGATTCTGGAGAACCTCGAGTCGCTCGACACCGCCAGCTGACGATCAAGGAGCACACCATGCCCGGACTTCTCCGCGGAATCGCACGTACCGCCGCAGTGGCCGGAACCGCGACGGCGGTCTCGAATCGAGTGTCCCGACGCCAGGGCCAGCGGTGGGCGGCCGAACAGCCGGCCCCGCAATATGCGGCACCCCAGGCGCCACCACCTCCCCCGCCGCCTGCCCCACCGCCCGCCGGAGGCCCCGACCGGATCGCCGCCCTGAAACAACTCGGTGAACTCCGGGACCAGGGTGTGCTCACGGACGCCGAGTTCGCCGCCGAGAAGGCCCGGATCCTGGCTTCGTGATCAGCGCAGTTCGGTGACGAACGCCATCCGGTCCCCGCGGTAGAGGGACCGGACGCGCTCGATCGGCACACCGTCGGCGTCGCGGGAGACGCGGTGCAGTTTCAGCATCGGCATCGCGGTGCTCGATTCCACCAGTGCCGCCTCCCGCGGCGTCGGCAGCGCGGTCTCGATGCGTTCGGTCGCCGTGGTGAACACGATGTCCCGCGCCCGGATCGCGGCATACAGCGAGGTCTCGGGATCGAACGTGTCGTGCAGATCCGGAAACCGCCGCTGCGGCAGGTACGTGCTCTCGAGACCGATGCGCTCACCGTCCGCGAGGAGCACACGTTCGAGGTGGATCACCGGTTCACCGACTGCGATCTCCAGGATGTCAGCGAGCTTCGCGTGAGCGTCGATCTCCTCCCACCGCACCAGGAAACGCCCCGGCTCCCGGCCCTGACTGAGCGCACCCTCGGTGTAGGAACCGAGCGAGAGCGGTTGGACGAGCTTGGGTCGCGCGACGACGGTCCCCCGACCGCGGCGTTCGATGCGGCCCGCCACGAGCAACTCGTGCAGCGCCTGCCGCACCGTCTCGCGCGAGACGGCGCACCGCGCGGCGAGTTCCCGCTCGGCGGGGACGGAATCGCCCTCGGACAGGTCGGCGAGCAGATCCTCGACATGCGTCCGAACCAGGTAGTGCTTGGGCAGGCTCTCGGCGGTCATCGGGACACCCCCAGCCCATCGCGCACGCGTCGTGCCACCACGACGACGTCGTCGATCGACGGGGATTGCGCGCCCGGCACTTTCGCGCGATCGTCGTACCGGCGCAACCGCACCGCATCCGGCCACCACGGGTGCGAGGTCCATGCCTCCTCCACCGCCGGACCCCCCTGCAGCCCCAGGCTCGCGACGGATTCCGCGGACAGCCCGTGCCCGTAGCCCGGTTCGGTGGCCACCAGGAACCGCTTGGCCGCGACGTGTGCACCGGCCAGCCAGCCCACCCGCTCACCGAAGCGCGGGGTGAGCCACTCCCGGGCGAACCGGTCGTGCGCGGTCGCGGCCTCGACGCCGACGAGCGGGCTGCGTGCCAGATCGTGCAGCGCGCAGGCCAGTACCAGTTCGTCGTCGGCCCCGTCGGCGATGGCGTGGCCCGCCGCCTGCAGCGCGTGGGCGAGTTCGTCGACCGCTTCCCCGTCGAAGATCCCGCGCAACGAATCCAGCAGCGCGGCAGTCTCTTCGAGCACGATCGTGTTGTCGTTCATGCCTGCAGACTACACAAATACGGTCTATACCAATTGTTCATCTGACGTTTCCCGAACATCCCCCAGATGGTCTAGACCAATGCGCATGCTGTGTCCCATGCGAATTGCAATTGTGGGCGGAGGAATCCTCGGAACGGCACACGCCGACGAGGCGATCCGTCGAGGACACGACGTCATCCATCTCGAACGCGAACCCGAGGCGCGCGGTGCCACCGTGCGCAACTTCGGATTGGTGTGGGTGTCCGGTCGGGCCGAACACGAACTGGACGCGTCGCTGCGCTCCCGTGAACTGTGGGCCGACCTGGCCCGCCGCGTCCCCGGGATCGGCTTCCGCGCCGCGGGCTCGATGACACTGCTGCGCACCCCCGAGGAAGTCGCGGTCGCCGAGGACATGGCGGCCCGCGACGACGCCGACGTCCGCGGCTTCACACTGCTCGAGCCCGACGCGGTCCGCGCCGTCAATCCCGCGTTGCGGGGCAAGTTCCTCGCCGGCCTGCACTGCACCCGGGACGGTGCAGTGGAGTCCCGCGTCGCACTGCCCGCCGTCCGCCGTCATCTGGAGGCGTCGGGCCGCTACGCCTTCCACGCCGGCACCGAGGCCCGCGAGATCACCTCCACTGCGACCGGCGTCCGCATCCGCGACGACCACGAGCGCACGTTCGACGCCGACCTGGTCATCGTGTGCCCTGGCGCGACGCTCGGCGGCCTGGCCCGCGATCTCGCCGGCGACCTGCCGCTGCGCCGGGTGCGCCTGCAGATGATGCAGACCGCACCGCTCGGCGAGGCGCTCACCACCGCGATCGCCGACGGCGACAGCATGCGCTACTACCCTGCCTTCGCAGGGTCGGCCCTCGACGCCCTGCGCGACGCCCAACCGCAGGAGCCCACCGCCGCCGAGCACCGGATGCAGTTGCTGTGCGTGCAGCGCCTGCACGGCGGCCTGACCATCGGCGACACCCACGAGTACGACGAGCCGTTCGACTTCGACGTCGACGAGGCCCCGTACCGGCACCTGACCAGCGTGGTCGAGGAACTGCTCGGCCGGGACCTGCCGCCGATCGTCAAGCGCTGGGCCGGGGTGTACAGCCAGTGCCTGGACCCGCAGCAACTGGTGCACCGCGCACAGCCGGCCGACGGCGTGTGGGTGGTCGCCGGGCCGGGCGGACGCGGCATGACCCTGGGCCCCGCCCTCGCCGAACAGACCGCCGACCAGCTGGGCCTCTGAGCCCCGAACCCCACAGGAGCCACCGTGACCACCATCAAGCTCGCCGTCCTCGACATGGCCGGCACCACCGTCGCCGACGACGGCCTCGTCCTGCACGCGTTCGACGCGGCCGGCGTCGCGGCCGGGCTGCCCACGACCGGCCCCGAGGCCGGCGCCGCCCGGCAGTACGTGCTCGACACGATGGGTCAGTCCAAGATCGTCGTGTTCCGCGCGCTGTTCGGCGACGAGGACCGGGCCCAGGCCGCGAACCGCGCGTTCGAGGCCGAGTACGACCGCCTCGTCGACGAGGGCGGCGCCACCGCGATTCCCGGTGCCGCCGAGTCGATCACGGCGCTGCGTGATGCTGGCGTCAAGGTGGCACTGACCACCGGGTTCAGTCGCACCACGCAGGACAAGCTCCTCGCCGCGCTGGGCTGGCAGACGCTGGCGGACCTCACCCTCGCCCCCGCCGAGGCGGGACGCGGGCGCCCCTACCCGGACCTGATCCTCACCGCCCTCATGCGTCTCGGCATCGACGACGTGAAAGAGGTTGCGGTGCTGGGCGACACCGCCAACGACGTCACCAGCGGCCTGCGTGCCGGCGCCGCCATCGTGGCGGGCACCCTCACCGGCGCGCACGACGAGCAGCAACTGCGCACCGCGAATCCCACCCACGTGGTGCCGTCGGTCCGCGAGTTCACCGATCTCGTTCTCTCCCGTAGCAACTGACCCCTCCCGTCACCGTTCGAATCCCTCACCCAGACAAGGACATCCGAATGAGCAGGAACACCGAGCGTTTCCGTGTCGGTATCGCGGCGATCGCGATGACGACCGCGGCCCTCACCCTGACCGCCTGCGGCGGCACCGGCACCGCGGCGACCGGCGACGGCGGTACCGTCACCGTCTACAGCGCCGACGGCCTCGCCGGCTGGTACAAGACCCAGTTCGCCGCGTTCACCGAGGAGACGGGCATCGCCGTCAACCTCGTCGAGGCCGGCTCCGGCGAGGTCGTCTCCCGCGTGGAGAAGGAGCAGTCCAACCCGCAGGCCGACGTCGTGGTGACGCTGCCGCCGTTCATCCAGAAGGCCGACGCACAGGGACTGCTCGAGCCCAGCGGCATCGATACCTCCGCCGTCCCCGCCGACGTCCAGGACCCGGAGGGCAAGTACGTACCCCTGGTCGACAACTACCTGTCGTTCATCGCCAACCCCGGCGCCAACCCGGCCCCGGCCACGTGGGACGACCTGCTCACCGACCAGTTCAAGGGCAAGCTGCAGTACTCCACCCCCGGCCAGGCCGGCGACGGCACCGCCGTCCTGCTGCTGCTCCAGCATCTCAAGGGCAAGGAGGGCGCGCTGGACTACCTCGCGAAGCTGCAGGCCAACAACGTCGGACCGTCGTCGTCCACCGGCAAGCTGCAGCCCAAGGTCAGCAACGGTGAACTGCTCGTCGCGAACGGCGACGTCCAGATGAACCTCGCGTCCATCAAGGATGACGGCTCCAAGTTCGACATCTTCTTCCCCGCCGACGGCGGCAAGCGCACCACGGTCGCACTGCCGTACGTGATGGGCCTGGCGAAGGGCGCCCCGCACTCCGACGACGCCAAGAAGCTGATGGAGTACCTGCTGTCGGAGAAGGCGCAGAAGACGGTCGCCACCGACGCGCTCGGCGTCTCGGTGCGCACCGACGTCCGTGACGCGGCGGGCACCTCCACCGACAAGTCCACCCCGACCGGGCTCGTGAACGGTGTCGAGGTGTGGACCCCGAACTGGAACGACGTCCTCGCCTCGCTCGACGCCGACATCGCCGCCTACCAGAAGGCCACCGGTAACTGACATGTCTCGATTCGAGTCCGGGCGGTCCCTCGGCACCAGAGCCCGCAACGGCGGCGCGACCGCGCACTCCGCTCCGGCCATCACGTTCGACCGGGTCACCGTCTCCTACGGCCGCGGCCGCGGGACCACCCGGGCCCTGGTCGACTTCAACCTGCGGGTCGCCCGCGGCGAGACCGTAGCCCTGCTCGGCCCCAGCGGGTCGGGTAAGTCCACCGCGCTCAAGGCACTGGCCGGCTTCACCCGGCCCACCTCAGGGACCGTCCGACTCGGCGGCGAGGACGTCACCGATCTGCCCCCGGCCAAGCGTGGCATCGGCGTCGTCGTCCAGTCGTATGCCCTGTTCCCGCACATGCGGGTCGCCGACAACGTCGCATTCGGACTACGCGCACAGCGTGTTCCGCGGTCGGAGATCGCGGACCGGGTGTCCGATGCCCTCGCGATGGTCGGCATGTCGGCCTACGGCAAGCGGTTGCCACGAGAGCTGTCCGGCGGTCAGCAGCAGCGCGTGGCGATCGCCCGCGCACTCGCCATCCGCCCCAAGGTGCTGCTGCTCGACGAGCCGCTCGCCGCCCTCGACGCGCAACTGCGCCAGAGCATGCTCACCGAACTGCAGGAACTGCGGGCGGCGCTCCCGGACACCGCGATGCTCTACGTGACGCACGACCAGTCCGAGGCGCTGGCACTCGCCGACCGCATCGCCGTCATGCGCGACGCCCGCCTGGTGGACGTCGACACCGCCGAGAACCTGTGGAAGCGCCCGCCGAGCAGCTTCACCGCCGCGTTCCTCGGCGGCGCGAACCTGCTGCCCTGCACGGTGACCCGGGTGATCGGAACGTCGGCACTGGTGTCCGTGGGCGGCACGCCTGTCACCGCGCACGCACCCCAGCCCGAGATCGGCCGCACCGAGTGGGAGTCCGACGCCGGCGCCCTGCTGTGCCTGCGACCGCACGCGATCACCCTCACCTCCCCCGCCGAACGCGGGGCGCTGCCGGCCCGCATCGTCGCGAGCGTGTGGCGCGGGTCGTCGACGCGGGTCACGATCGCGCTACCCGGACTGCCCGAGACGCCGATCGACGTCGACGTGCCCGGCCACGACGAACGTCCGGTGGGCACCGAGGTCGGGCTGCGTTTCCCGGAGCGGGGCGCCGTCCTGGTGCCGGCCCCGGAGGCGGTGTCGTGACCGCCCTCCTCGAGGCCCCGGTCGCCGCCGACCCGCCGACCCGGCCGGAGCCGTCGCGGTGGCGGTCCGGGCTGTGGGTGCTTCCGCCGCTGCTGCTGGTGATCGGGTTCGCGGTGTACCCGATGGCGCGAGTGCTGGCCGAGTCCACCGTCACCGACACCGGCCGGGGCTGGTCGGCGTGGACAGACATGCTGTGGTCGGCGTCGTTCCGAAAGACCTTGTGGCGCACGATCGAAGTGGCGCTCGCCTCCACGCTCGGGTGCCTCGTGCTCGGCACGTTCCTGGCGCTGGTCCTCGCGTTCGTGCCGTTCCCCGGGTCGAAGGTGGTGGGACGCCTGATCGACACCATCCTGTCGCTGCCCTCGTTCCTCGTCACGCTCGCGTTCACGTTCCTGTACGGCACCGCCGGTGCCGTGAACGCACTGATCAGCCGCATCGCGGGCGCCGACCGGGTGCCACTGAACTTCCTCAACACCCCGCTCGGCGTGATCGCCGCCGAGATCACGTTCTTCACCCCGTTCGTGGTGCGACCGCTGCTCGCGGCGTTCACCCAGATGCCCCGCGAGCAACTCGACGTCGCCGCGAGCCTCGGTGCCTCTCCCCTGCGGGTGCTGCGCACCGTGATCCTGCCCGAGGCCTGGCCGGCGCTGATGGCGGGCGGCTCGCTGGTACTGCTGTTGACGCTCAACGAGTTCGGCATCGTGCTGTTCACCGGAGCCAAGGACGTCATGACCCTGCCGGTGCTGATCTACACGCACGGCATCGTCACCTTCGACCTCCCCGGCGCCGCGGTGATCGCGACCGTCCAGGTGGCGCTGTCGCTCACGCTGTACGGCGGCTACCGGTTCCTGTTCACCCGACTGATGGGAGGCAGCCGTGCTGCTCTGGACCCGACGCGCTAGGTACCTCACGCTGGCGTTCTTCGGCGCGGTCGTCATGACCGTGTTCGTCGCCCCGATCGCGACGGTGATCGCCGCCGCGCTCGCGGGCGCGTGGAACGGCCCACTGCCCTCGAACCTGGGGACGAAGAACCTGTCGGCGGCACTGTCCGACGACAACCTCGCGAGCATGACGGTGAGCCTGCAGACCGCGATCATTGCCGGCGGCATCGCGTTGTTCCTCGGGGCCTGGGCCGCGTTGGCCGCGCGCGAGGCGCCGGTGTGGCTGCGCAAGGTCACCGACGCGGTCTTCCACCTCCCGGTGGCGCTGCCGTCCGTCGCGATCGGCCTGGGCATGCTCATCGCGTTCAACGAGCGGCCGCTGCTCCTCGGCGGCACCAAGTGGATCGTCATCCTCGCGCACGCCGTGCTGGTGCTGGCCTTCGCGTTCAGCTCGGTCTCCGCCGCACTCGACCGTCTCGACCCCGCCTACCGTCAGGCCGCCGAATCCCTCGGCGCCGGCCCCGTCCGGGTCCTGTTCCGGATCACGCTGCCGCTGCTGGTGCCCGCCCTCGGCGCGGCCGCGGGCCTGTCCGTCGCGCTGTCGATGGGCGAACTGGGCGCCACCATCATGGTGTACCCGGCGACGTGGAAGACGTTGCCGGTGGCCATCTTCGGCCTCACCGACCGCGGCCAGGTGTTCCAGGCCGCCGCGAACACCACCCTGCTGCTCCTGGTCACCCTCGTGGCGCTGCTGGTGCTCGGACGGGTCCGCGGACGCGGCGCGGCCCGCTGACCCCTGTCGGCCTGAGCGCCCACTCCTCCTCTCATCTCGCGGGCTTCCGCGGAACGAGGCAAGGAATGGGCGCTCAGGCCGATGTCGTATCCCGCTCGCCATCCCGCCGGACCGGAGCAAGTTCCGGTCGCTTCGCGACGCGCCCGGCGCCCGACGACGTCCCGCGCACGCGACGCCCGAGCCATGGCCCGAGGAACCGGACCGCCCACTCGGTGTCGGCACGAATTCGCCCGAGTGCGGTGACCGGCGGCAGCGGACCCAGACTGTCCTGCCAGCGCAGGTCGGTGCCGGGCACTCCCAGCGCCGTCGCCGCGGCCGCGGCCAGACGGTCGTGGCCATCCGCGTTGAGGTGCAGTCGATCCCAGCTCCACAGCCGCGGGTCCGTCGCGACCGGGTACACCTCGAGGTCGATCACCGCGACACCGTGCCGTGCCGCGGCCGCCCGGATCTCCTCGTTCAGCGCCGAGATCCGCGCCATGATCGCCCGGCCGCCCGGCATGCCCGCCCCGAGCGTGGGGAACGCCATCGTCAGCACCCGCGCGCCCGACGCGGTCAGCGCCTCGAACCCGATCTCCAGTTCGGCTGCTATCGCGACAGGTTCGAACTTCGGTCGCAGCAGGTCGTTCACGCCGGCGACGACGGATGCCAGGTCGGGCTCGAGCGCCAACGCGGGGGCCAACTGTTCCTCCCGCACCTGGCGGGCCAGCCGGCCCCGGATCGCGAGGTTGGCGTAGAGCATCTCGGGGTTGATCTCCGCAAGCCGCTCGGCGAGCCGGTCCGCCCAGCCTCGATAGCCCAGCTGGTCGTCCCCGTCGTTGAGTCCTTCGCTCTGGCTGTCACCGATCGCCACGAACCGACTGAACACGGCCCCTCCTCATCTCAGCTTCTGCGGTGCGACGAGCCTAGACCTCGCGTCCTCCCCCGCCGAGCGCACGCCGGCAATGGCAGACTCCTCGGCGACCACCGACGCCAGGCGGCGGCACACCGACTCGGTGCAGCCCGTCGCGGACGCGGCGAAGCTGTACAACGGCCTGCCCGACATCGGGCTGTCCCACGGCAAGGAGACCCATGAACAGCGCGCACTGGCGCACCCACCTCGCCGACGTCGACTGGCCGACGCTGGAGCACGCATACGGTGATGCGAGCGACGTGCCGGGCTGGATCGAGGGACTGACCGGGGCGGAGACAGTCGAGGAATCGCTGCACGAGCTGTCGTCGGCGGTGTTGCATCAGGGAACCCTCTACGACTCGACCGAGCCTGCGATGACGTCCATCGCGTCGGTGCTCGGCGCCCGGCAGACCGCGGATGCTGCGGGCACGGCGTGGTTGCTGCTGATGTTCGCCGACGCGGTGCACGACTATGAACAGGTCGGGGTGGACGACGTCGAGACGGCTGCCCTCGTCCGCTCGGCCCGAGACTCGTTACTCGGAATCGCAGCGCTCGTACGACCACTGATCGCCGACGACGGCCCGGAAGCCGCGGCCTCGGCACTGCTGCAGGCCGCGGCCCGCACGGCCGATTCCGCTGCGGTAGAAACACTCTCGGCACGGGCTGACGCACGCCCGGCCGCGCAGGTCGAGCAGGCATGTGTCGCCGCGCTCACGACTCTCGGTGCCGATGTCGCGGCGGCTCTCGCCGACGGGGATCCCGGCCTGATGATGGCGGCGACGCTCGCGCGGATCGCGGCCGGGAGCACCGAGACCACGGACCTCGACGCGCTCGTCACGGGATGGGAGCTCGCCGTCGAGGTGGCCTCGCACATCGCGTTCGATGTCGGAAACCTTCCGGAGTGGTTGAGCGCGACCAACCCCGAGGCGTCGGCTCACGTACTCGCTGCGCTGCCGATGCCGGACGAGACGACGATCGCCGGGCTCGTCGATGTCGTCGTCGGTTCCCGGAGCAACGCTCCGGCCGCGGTCCGTCGTCTGCTCGCACTCGCGGCGCTCCCCGAAGCCGGGCCGGAGTCGATGATCGCAGCGCTCCGGCAGTGCCCGGCGACACCCGAAGTCCGCGACGCGCTCGTTGCCCTCGCCGAGCGGGTCACCACCGGTGACACCTCCGCCATCGGGTCGAGCACCTTCGACACGGATGCTCGGACAGATGCCGCGCTCGCCCTGCTGCGGGCCGGCGACGGACGGTGGGCTCGCCCGATGGCCCAGGCCCTGCTCACGAACCCCGCAGCACGCGGCCTCATGGTTGCCACCTCCGCGTCGGGACGTTCCGCGCTCGGCTACGCGCTCGTGCGCGAGCACGCACCGTCCTCCACCATGGTCGTCGCCGGCATCCGGCAGGCGCTGCGGCAGAAGCCTCCTGCCGATCCGTCCCGCGACGGCGCCGGACACCTCGTCGAGTTGCTGGCCTCCTGGCCCGCCGAGGCTGCCGCGGACGCGCTGTCCGAGGTCCGGGAACTTCTCGCGGTCGCGCCGAGGCAGTCCGCCGACGCGCTGGCGACGTGGGGCGACACCGCCGGTATCGACCGTGTCCGCGAGGCGAGCGTCACCGGCGACGCGACCGTGCTGCTCGCTCTCGCACGCCTGACGAAGGACACGGATGACTTCCATCATGTCCTCGACGCCGACCTCGAGCACAAGGAGTCAGAGGTGCTCGCGCACTGGGCTGACCCCACCGACCGGCGCTTCCTCGACTGGTGTCGCGGCCTCGTAGGCACGAAGGCCGCGACAAGCGACCACCAGCGAGGTAACCAGCTCACCGCGCTGCGCATCCTCGCCGCCGTCGACTCGGACGAGGCCGCAACCGGCTGGCCTGTGCTCCGCAGCATCATCGACGCCGGTCGCGGCCCCATCGAGGAAGCGATCGGTCTCGCGCTCGATTGGCGCGCCCGACAGTTGCTACCGCCCGAGGCGTGCACCGACTTCGAGGCGCTGCTCACCGATCTCGTCGTCACCGACCGCAAGGACTACAACGGCCCGATCGTCAAGACGAGCGCCGCCGCCGCGATCGCCCTCCTCGACGTCGGGCTGCCCCTGCCCGACGCTCCCGCACGAATCGTGAAGGTCGTCGCGGGGGCCGTGACCGACCGGTGGGCGCGCGAGCTCGGCCTCCGCCTCGCCGAACGGCTGGCGGCGGCACCGGAAACGGTCCGCCGCGCGGTCGCGAAGAAGCTCCGCTCCCTCGTCGACCGCGACGAGCGCTTCGACTCCACCGGCGACATCGCTGTCGAGGACGCGCGAACCGTTGCCCGCCTGCGCCCGATCCTGCACAAGCTGGAGACCGAATGAGTCCGCTGTGTGCGAGGAGCCGTCAGCTCGCTTCCCGAACGACCGAGCTCGAGCGCCCACTCCTGCGCTGATCTCGCGGGCTTCCGCGGACGCCGGCAAGGAATGGGCGCTCAGGCCGATGTCGCACAATCACTTCATGTCCGGTTCCCTCGGATGGGTCGGCGATTCGTCACCCGACGCCGCGACGTGGCTCGCTCCCTACCGCTACCCGGATGCCGGGCCGGCGAGCGGGTGGCCGGCCGATCGATTCCCCTATGTCCTGCGGATCCTGCACCCCGCTCACCGGGGCCCGGACGGGAAGGCGCAACCGGTCACCTGGGCCGAGATCGCCGAGGCGCGGAATGTGCCCCTCGAGCCCGGCATGGCCTTCCAGGACCTCAGTGGATTCGACGATCCGTGCGCGACCGTCGACGGACTGTTCGACGCGGTCTATGCCCACCTCGACGACGCGGCTCACGGCCTGTTCTGGGACGGGTGGAACGGGTTCCTCGACCAGCCGATCCGCGAGTGCGCCCGGGTACGGGAGGACCCGACCGGGCTGTCGTATCAGGTGGTGCGGGCCACCAGGCCTGCCGCGACGGGCGCTGTCCGACAGCGCACACCGAACTTCTGGTGGCCGACAGATCGCTCGTGGTGTGCCGCCACCGGAATCGACGACATGCACACCCTCGTCGTCGCCCGAGATCCCGAGAGGCTCGCAGCAGCGCATGCCGATCCGCGATTCGAGACCCTGCTGTACCGACGAGCCTGAGCGCCCACTCCTCCCCTGATCTCGCGGGCTTCCGCGGAAAGAGACAAGGAATGGGCGCTCAGGCCGAACGTCACTGACCCTGGCGCAGGATGTACCGCTGAACCTTGCCGCTGGGAGTCTTGGGCAGCTGCGGGACGAAGTGCACGGTCCGCGGGTAGGCGTGGGCGGCGAACTTCTTCTTCACCAGCTGCTGCAGGTCCTTCTCCAGCTCGTCGGTGCCCTCGACGGCGGAGCGCAGCACCACGAACGCCTCGAGCACCTCGCCGCGCAGCTGGTCCGGCATCCCGACGACCGCGGCCTCGACGACGTCGTCGTGCATCACCAGCACACTCTCGACGTCGAACGGGCCGATGCGGTAGCCGGCCATGATGATCACGTCGTCGTCGCGCGAGGAGAAGAAGAACCGGCCCTGCTCGTCGACCTGCCCCGCGTCGCCGGTGATGTACCAGCGGCCGTCGGGCGTGAAGCGGGCCGCGGTCTTCTCGGGGGCGTCGCTGTAACCGGTGAACCACATGAGCGGGCTGGCGGTGGTGTCGATCACCACGCGGCCGGGGGTGTTCGGCGGGGCGATCTCGTCGGCGTCGTCGGAGAGGACCGCGCAACTCCACCCGGGCAGCGGGCGACCCATCGACCCGGCGACGACGTCCTCGCGCAGGCCGTCGGCCCACGCGTTGATGATGAACATGCCGTGCTCGGTCTGCCCGTAGTGGTCGCGGACGGTGACGCCGAGCTCGGCCTGCGACCAGGCGATGACGTCGGGGGTGAGCGGCTCGCCCGCCGAGGAGGCGCGGCGCAGCGTCACCGACTCCGGCACCGGGGTCTCGTCGGCGCGCAGGCTGCGGTAGACGGTGGGCGCGGCCGCGAAGTTGGTGACGCCGAACCGCTCCATCACCTGCCACGTGAGCGGCGCCGAGAACCCGGCGTGCAGCAGAATGCTGCGGACGCCGGCCGCCATCGGACCGAGCAGCGCGTAGTACAGCCCGTACGCCCAGCCCGGATCCGCGGCGTTCCAGAACACGTCGTCCTCGCGGACGTCGAGTCCGAACTCCATGTAAGACTGGAACGACGCGAGCGCGCGGATCGGCACCGGGACACCCTTCGGGGTGCCGGTGGTGCCGCTGGTGAACAGCCGGACCATCGGGGCATCGCCGCCCATGGTGACCGCGGCGCCGCGCGGGTCGTCCGCCGCATGCCCCTGCACCAGGGCATCGAACGACAGCGCGCCGGATGCGGCACCACCGGCCACGACGACGCGCCACGCTGCGTCGGCCGGCATGTCCTCGCCCGGCGCCAGCTTGTCGAGCTGGTTGGCATCGGCGATCACGACACGGGCACCACTCGCCTCGAGCCGGAACGCGATCGCCGGCGTTGCGAACGCAGTGAACAGCGGGACGTGGACCGCGCCGCGACGCCAGATCCCGAGCAGCGCCACCACGAGGTCCGCCGACTTGCCCATCAAGGTCGCGACGCAGTCCCCCGGCTCGACGCCCAGGTCCGCCAGCGCGGCCGCGAAGCGGGTGGACTGCTCCCGCAGCCACCCGTACGTTAGATCGGTCGACGACAGGTCACTCTCGACGACGGTGAACGCGACCGCATCGGCCGGGTGCCGATCGCACAGCAACTCCGCGGCACAGGCCTGCGGGGTGTCGTACCGGTCCGCGAGCTCGCGAAGGCGGGTGGTCGGGTCGACGGTCATCGTCACTCCTCGTCGTCGGGGCCCCGTCGCCGCGGGGCCGTCGTGCCACCTATGATCCGTGTCACAGCATCGACCGGCTACCCCCGGAAAGGGGTGATGAGGGTGCCCACCCACACCACGGCCCTGCTGCGTCCGCGTGACCGCGACGCACTGCGCACCGAACTACGAAAAGTGGCCGCGACCGGCATCGTTCCGGTCGTGTTCGGCGGGGAGGTCTACGACGGCACCCTGCACCTCGGCGAGTTCGTCGGCACCCACACCGACGGCCTGCGCGGCCTGGCCGTCTCCGAGAGATCCGGCCTGGGCGGACACGTCGTCGCGCGCCGCAACCCCGCGGCGGTGCACGACTACGGGCGGGCCCGCACCATCACCCACCACTACGACGGCCCGGTCCTCGCGGAGGGACTCTGCTCGGTACTGGCGGTGCCGGTGGTCGTTCGCGGGAACTCCCGCGCAGTCATGTACGCCGCGATCCGCGAGCGTGTACAACTGGGTGACCGCATCGCCGACGTCATGATGCAGGCCGGTCGCCGCCTCGCGAACGAGATCGCGATCCGCGACGAGGTGGACCGGCGGGTCCAACTGCTCGACGCGGCGGCCGCCGAGCGCACCGCCCCGAACGGCGCCGACACCGAGGAGATCCGGGACGTCCACGCCGAACTCCGCAGCCTCGCGCACACCGTCGACGACCCCGCGCTGCAGGAACGGCTGCGCCACCTGTCGAGCCGACTCGCCGGCGTGGGATCGACCCCGGAACCCGATCGCGGCGCCCTCGCCGTCACTCTGTCACCGCGCGAAGTCGACGTCCTCAGTCACGCCGCTCTCGGCTGCTCGAATGCCGTTATCGCCGAGCGCCTTTCAGTCAAGGCCGAGACCGTGAAAAGCTACCTGCGCAGCGCCATGAGCAAGCTCGATGCGCACTCGCGGCGCGAGGCCGTCGTCGCGGCACGGCGGCTGGGCCTGCTCCCGTAGGACCCGAAGCCCGCGTCCGGACGTGTCCCCGTTTTCTGGAACACGTTCCACCCTCTGTGCGATACTCGCGACCATGTCAGCGACACCGGCCGGGCCCACCACGATCACGCGAACGGCAACCCCAGAGGACCTGCTCGAGTTGGCGCGGCAGTCCCCCGCCGCCGTCGCCGTGCACGACAAGAAGGCCTGGCTGGGGCTGTTCGCCGACCGCCACGTCGTCGAGGACCCGGTGGGCGGACGCCCTGTCCTCGGTGGTCTCTACGACCGCCGCAGCCATGTCCGCGGCGGCGAGCCCCTCGCCCGTTTCTGGGACACGTTCATCGCGCCCAACGACATCCGGTTCCACGTCGAGAACGTCGACATCGTCAGCGGACTGGACGTCGTCCGCGACGTCACGATCGAAACCCGACTCGGCGGCGGGGTCGTCGCGAAGGCCCCGATGCACCTGCTGTACGAGACGACACTCGACGACGGCGCGCCGCGCATCCGCCGGATCGCGGCGCACTGGGAGGTCGCGCCGATGTTCGCTCAGGTCGCGGGCATCGACCGCGCGAAACTCGGTGTCGCGGCGGCGATGAGCGCGCGCATGCTCCGCCTGCAGGGCCTCGGTGGCTCGCTCGCGTTCGGACTCGCGGTGCGCAGCGTCGGCGAGAGGGGGAAGCAGGCGGTTCGCCGACTGGTCGAATCCGCGCAGCGCGGCGACCGGACCGCACTCGATCTTCTCGGTGGCCGAGCCGTCGCGGACGTCACGAAGCTCATTGCCGCGGGCGACGCCGTCACGGCGACGTGCACCGTCGACGGCGCGCACGCGGTGCTGTTCTGCTACCTCGACCGAAAGACGATGCAGGTCACGAGAGCCGTCGTGTACGCGTAGCCGGCGAACGATCAGTCGAGCAGCACCGTCGCGAAGGTGGCGACCTGTGTGAACCCGACCGTCGCGTACGTTCGGCGTGCGCGCTCGTTGTAGCTGTTGACGTACAGGCTCGCGATGCGTCCCCGCGCGGTGACCGCACCGGCGACGGCCGCGGTGCCGGTCGCTCCCAGGCCCTCGCCGCGCCGCGCGGGATCGACCCACACACCCTGGATCTGGCCGACGGTGGCCGACATCGACCCGACCTCCGCCTTGTAGACCACTTCCCCGTCCTCGAACCGGGCCCAGGCCCGCCCCGAGGCGATCAGGTTCGCGACCCGACGTCGGTAGCTCCGCCCGCCGTCGCTGGCCCGCGGATCGATCCCGACCTCCTCGATGAACATCGAGACCGCGGCGGGCAGATACGACTCGATCTCGTCCATCCGCACCTGCCGCACCAGCGGATCGGGGCGCACAAGCGGCTCGTCGCGGAGTGCGAGCAGCGGCTGCTCGGATCGCAGCTCGCGCGGCGGGCCCCAGTCGGATTCCAGCAACTCCCACAGCGGAAGCGCCAACTCGGCCCGTCCGACCAGCGACGAACACATCCGCGGAAACCGACTGGCCCGGTCGGCGAACGACCGGAGGTCGTCCAGCTCCCCCAGCAGCGGAACCAGATTCGCGCCCGCGAAACACAGCGACTCCGCCGGGCCCCCGCGGCTCCACATCTCACCCTGCAGTGCACGGGGGTCGAGCCCCGAATGCTGCACCCTGGCCGCGACCATGCATGCCGCGACGGGGTCCGATTCGAGCACACGCAGCACCTCGGCGGTGTCCCGACCGCCCAGTTGCCTCGCCCCGAGGAGCTTGAGCACTGACGCACCCCCTTCGTCACACGTCTCTGTGAGACCGCTCGGCGTGATGTCTGTCAGCGTCGGGCTGTCAGTGCCGGATCTGGGGACCACATTGCCATGAAGGTGCGTCGAGGTGGGCGGATTTCAGCTCACGGTGACCACCGGCGCGCCGCTCGTCTCGCCGCCTTCCATCTCCTCCGCGATTCGCATCGCCTCTTCGATGAGGGTCTCCACGATCTGGGCCTCGGGGACAGTCTTGATGACCTTGCCCTTGACGAAGATCTGGCCCTTGCCGTTGCCGGACGCGACACCGAGATCGGCCTCGCGGGCCTCGCCCGGGCCGTTGACGACGCAACCCATCACCGCGACCCGCAGCGGGACCTCCATGCCCTCGAGCCCGGCGGTCACCTCGTTGGCGAGCGTGTACACGTCCACCTGCGCGCGACCACACGACGGGCACGAGACGATCTCCAGCTTGCGGGGCCGCAGGTTCAGCGACTGCAGGATCTGCCCGCCGACCTTGATCTCCTCGGCCGGCGGCGCGGACAGCGACACCCGGATGGTGTCGCCGATGCCCTCGGACAGCAGGGCGCCGAAGGCGACGGCCGACTTGATGGTCCCCTGGAACGCCGGACCCGCCTCCGTCACACCGAGATGCAGCGGGTAGTCGCACTGCGCCGCTAGCTGGCGGTACGCCTCGACCATGACGACCGGGTCGTTGTGCTTGACCGAGATCTTGATGTCGCCGAAGCCGTGCTCCTCGAACAGGCCCGCCTCCCACAGCGCCGACTCGACGAGCGCCTCCGGGGTGGCCTTGCCGTACTTCTGCATCAGACGCGGGTCCAGCGAGCCGGCGTTGACGCCGATCCGGATGGGGATACCGGCGTCACCGGCCGCCTTCGCGACCTCCTTGACGCGGCCGTCGAATTCCTTGATGTTGCCGGGGTTGACGCGGACCGCGGCGCAGCCGGCGTCGATCGCGGCGAAGATGTAGCGCGGCTGGAAGTGGATGTCCGCGATCACCGGGATCTGGCTCTTCTTCGCGATCGTCGCGAGCGCGTCGGCGTCCTCCTGCCGCGGGCACGCGACGCGAACGATGTCGCAGCCCGACGCCGTAAGCTCTGCGATCTGCTGCAGGGTCGCGTTGACATCGTGGGTCTTGGTGGTGCACATCGACTGCACCGAGACCGGGTAGTCGCTGCCGACGCCGACGTTGCCGACCATCAGCTGACGGGTCTTGCGTCGCGGTGCGAGGACCGCAGGAATATCGGGCATGCCCAAACCGACGGGGCTGGTCACGTTTCGCCTTCTTTCGTTGGTACGGGGCAAGTCTATCGTTCGGGAGTTTCCACGGTCCGGCTCGAAGCGAGCGCCGAGATCACGGGAACAACTGGATCGGGTTGACGATGTCGGCGGTCAGGGTGAGCAGCATGTAGGCGCCGCCGATCACCACCACCACGTATGTGATCGGCATCAGCTTCATGTAGTCGACCGGCCCGCCGTCCGGCTTGCCGCGCAGGTTCCGGAAGAAGTTCCGGACGCGCTCGTAGATCGTCACGGCGATGTGCCCGCCGTCGAGCGGCAACAGCGGCAGCAGGTTGAAGATGCCGAGGAAGAAGTTCAGCGTGGCGAGCAGCCCGACGAAGACCTCCCACAAACCACGCTCGGCGACCTGTCCGCCGATGACCGAGGCGCCGACGACGCTGATCGGGGTGTCGAGCGCTCGCTCGCCACCGGTCACCGCCGTCCACAGATCCACGACCTTCGCCGGCATCTGGGTCAGCGCGTGCGCGGTCTGCACGAAGATGTCACCGGTGTAGGCGAACGACGCGGGAACGGCCGCGAGCGCCGAGTACTGCACGACGCCCGGGGGCGCCTGGATGCCGATCGCTCCGACGTCCTGCGAGACCGGGGGCTGCGGGTTCTGCTCGGTGGAGTCCGGGTTGTTGACGTACCGCTGTGCCTGCTGCACCTGGACCGGGATGACGAGCGTCTGCCCGTCGCGTTCGACGGTGAAGTCCGCCGTCCCGGTCAACGGCTGCGTCTTCTTCACGAGGTCACCGAAGGTCGGGGTGGGTTCACCGTTGACCGCGGTGATCAGGTCACCGGCACGGATACCGGCCGCCTCGGCGGGACCGACTCCCGAGCACTCCGCGAGCGCGAAGTCCGGGCCGGCACTCTGCGTCGGCGACACGCACACGGTGCCCTCGACGACCGCGCGGTCCTCCGAATTCGGCAGGCCCCAGCCGACCGCGAGGATGAACACCAGCACGAGTCCGAGCAGGAAGTTCATCGCGATGCCGCCGGACATCACGACGATCCGCTTCCACGCCTTCTGCTTGTACATCGCGCGGTCGACCTCGTCGGGCGCAAGTTCGTCGACCGCCGTCATGCCGGCGATGTCGCAGAACCCGCCCGCGGGGATCGCCTTGAGGCCGTACTCGGTCTCGCCGCGGCGGAACGAGAAGATCTTGGGGCCGAAGCCGATGTAGTAGCGCCGGACCTTCATGCCGAGGGCCTTGGCGGTCCACATGTGCCCGGCCTCGTGCAGCGCGATGGACGCGCCGATACCGAGGGCGAACAGCACCACACCGAATGCGAAGACCATGCGGTTCTAGCCCTCCTGCTTCACGAGCTCGCGTGCCCGTGCACGGGCCCACCCGTCGGCGGCGAGCACGTCGTCAACCGTAGCGGGAGGCGCGGCCCATTCGCCGCCGGCCGCGAGAACCCGCTCGACCGTCCGCACGATTCGGGGGAACCGGAGCGTGCCGTCGAGGAACGCCTCGGCCGCGATCTCGTTCGCCGCGTTGTAGACGGCCGTCATGCAGCCACCGGCCTTGCCGGCGTGGCGCGCCAGGTCGATCGCCGGGAACACCACCGAATCCACGGGTTCGAACGTCCACGTCGACGCGGTGGAGAAGTCGCATGCCGCGGCCGCACCCGGCACCCGGTCCGGCCAGCCGAGGGCCAACGCGATGGGCAGTTTCATGTCGGGCGGGCTGGCCTGCGCGAGGGTCGAGCCGTCGGTGAACGTCACCATCGAATGCACGATCGACTGGGGGTGCACCGTGACGTCGATGCGGTCGTAGTCGATGCCGAACAGCAGGTGCGTCTCGATCAGCTCGAGCCCCTTGTTCACGAGCGACGCCGAGTTGAGGGTGTTCATCGGGCCCATCGACCACGTCGGGTGCGCGCCGGCCTGCTCGGGTGTGACGTCCTCGAGCGCCGCGGCCGTCCACCCGCGGAAGGGTCCACCCGACGCCGTGAGGATCAGCCGGTCCACTTCCTCGGCGCGGCCGCCACGCAGGCACTGCGCGAGCGCGGAGTGCTCGGAATCGACCGGAACGATCTGGCCGGGTGCGGCGGCCGCGGTGACCAGTGGACCACCCGCGACGAGGGACTCCTTGTTGGCCAGCGCCAGACGCGCGCCGGACGCGAGTGCCGCCAGGGTCGGTTCGAGGCCGAGCGACCCGACGAGCGCGTTGAGCACGACGTCGGCCTCGGTCCCCTTCACCAGTTCGGTGACCGCGTCGGGACCCGACAGCACACCGGGCAGGTCCAGCCGGGCCGCCGCGGCGGGATCGGCGACCGCCACCCGGCTCACGCCGGTCTCGCGGATCTGGCGGGCGAGCAGGTCGATGTTCCCGCCACCCGCCGCGAGCCCGACCACCTGGAACTTGTCGGGGTTGGCGGCGATGACCTCGAGGGCCTGGGTGCCGATGGAACCGGTGCTGCCCAGCAGCAGGACGCGAGTCGGTTGGGTGTCAGCCACGGATCCATTGTTCCTGACGGATGCTGAGAGAATCACACAGGATTGATCTCGGCCGCGGCAACACGGTCGGGACCCCACTTCGTACGACGCACGGTCGTATGTCACGATATGCGGCGATAGCGCATTCGTATGATCAGGAGGATCGAGCCGTGGCCGGTACCCAGTTGGACCCCACTTCCAACGACCCCGTCGTCGCCGCGCACGTCGACACCGCCGAGGTGCCCTCGGCCGCATGGGGCTGGAGTGGCGAGGCTCCGCGAACGTTCCGTTTCGCCGGCTGGTTCTTCGCCGCGTTCCTGCTGCTGATGATGATCGGTAACCACAGCGGCAAGGTCGAGGACCTCTTCCTCATCGGCTTCGCCGGTGCGATCGTCTTCGTCCTCGTTCGCGACATGGTCGTGCGCCGCAAGCCGCGGTAGGCGACGCCGCCGCAGCACCGAAGACAACGAAGAAGGACCCCGCACTCTCGGTGCGGGGTCCTTCTTCGTCGAACGGCCTAGTTCTCGGCGGCCAGCTGACCGCACGCGGCGGCGATCTCCTGACCGCGCGTGTCGCGGACGGTGCAGGAGACGCCCTGCGCCTGCACGCGGCGGACGAACTCCCGCTCCACCGGCTTGGGGCTGGCATCCCACTCGCTGCCGGGCGTCGGATTGAGCGGGATCAGGTTGACGTGCACCAGCGGGCCGAGCGCCTTGTGCAGCTTCTTGCCGAGCATGTCCGCGCGCCACGGCTGATCGTTGACGTCCCGGATCAGTGCGTACTCGATCGACACCCGCCGGCCCGACTTGTCGGCGTAGTAGCGCGCCGCATCGAGGACCTCGGCCACCGGCCAGCGGTTGTTGACCGGCACGAGGGTGTCGCGCAGCTCGTCGTCGGGCGTGTGCAGCGAGACCGCGAGACGCACCGACATGTCCTCGTCGGCGAGCTTGCGGATCGCCGGGGCCAGCCCGACCGTCGAGACGGTGACGGAGCGCTGCGAGATGCCCAGGCCGTCCGGTGCGGGCGACGTGATCCGACGGACCGCGGCCACCACACGCTTGTAGTTGGCCAGCGGCTCCCCCATACCCATGAACACGATGTTCGACAGGCGACCCGGACCACCCTCGACGTCGCCGTCCCGCAAGGCCGCCGCGGCGGCGCGCACCTGGTCGACGATCTCGGCGGTGGACAGATTCCGCTGCAGGCCGCCCTGCCCCGTCGCGCAGAACGGGCAGGCCATGCCGCAGCCCGCCTGGCTGGAGATGCACAGCGTCGCCCGGTCCGGGTAGCGCATGAGCACGCTCTCGAGCAGCGTGCCGTCGTTCGCCTTCCACAGCGTCTTGCGGGTCTGCCCGGCATCGCACGCGACGTGCTTGACGGCCGTCAGCAGCTGCGGGAACAGCGCCGCGCCCACCTTCTCGCGCATTCCCGCGGGCAGGTCGGTCATCTTCTCCGAGTCGGCCTCGAGTCGGCCGTAGTACTGACGGGCCAGCTGGTCGGCACGGAAACCGGGAAGACCCAACTCCTTGACCGCCGCCTTGCGCTCGTCGGCGTCGAGGTCGGCGAGGTGTCGCGGCGGCATCCCGCGGCGCGGCGCATTGAAGACGAGAGGAACAGGAGTGGCAGTCATAGTGTCGCCCATTCTCCCATTACCCGGTCTCCACGTCCGATGCGCGTGCGCAACGCCATACTGTGGGTGATGATCGACACATGACCGATGTACCGAGCGAGGACCCCGGCAGGGCTCACGAGACGGTCCACGACGAGCCGGCCGCCACACCGTCAGCGAAGGGCCGGCACGAGGCCGCCGCGCCGGCCCCGACCCACGACGCCGCCAGGATCGCGCGTACCCGGGCCGCCTCCACCTGGACCGGACTGGTCATCGGCATCGTCGTCGCGATCCTGCTGCTGATCTTCATCCTGCAGAACCTCGATTCCGTGACGTTCCAGCTGTTCGGATGGCAGTTCACGCTTCCGGCGGGCATCAGCCTGCTGCTGGCCGCCATCGCGGGCGCGTTGATCATGGCGCTCGCGGGCGGCGTGCGGATCATCCAGATACGCCGGGTCGCGAAGCGCGCGGGTGCCGTGACCGACCACACGTCGCCGGAGTAGCTGCAGCGACGCTTCGGGGGCACGATGGGAGCCATGACAGGAGCACGGTCTTTCACCCGAGGAGTCGATCCGTGACGACCCGCACGCAGCAATCCGAGCGACACACCGTCCGCCCCGACCTCGCCCGCTCCTGGCTCCTGACCGCGGCCACGAAACCGGACGGCTTCACTCGTCCCGAACACGTCGACGCGATCATCCTCGACCTCGAGGACGCCGTCACCCCCGACCGCAAGCCCGAGGCGCGCGACGCCGTCACCGCGTGGCTGTCCGGTCGCGGCGAAGCGTGGGTGCGAATCAACGACGCCACCACCCCGTACTGGGAGCAGGACCTGCGGGCCCTCACCGGGCTCCCGGGCCTGCACGGTGTGATGCTCGCCAAGACGGAGAGCGGCGGACAGGTCGATGCGACCAGCGAACTGCTGCCGGACACCCCGGTCCTGGCACTGATCGAATCCGCGGTCGGGCTCGAGGCGGCACCCGAGATCGCCCGCGCGGACGGCACGTTCCGGCTCGCGTTCGGCAGCGGCGACTTCCGCCGGGACACCGGGATGAGCGACGACGTCACGGCGATGGCCTACCCGCGCTCACGGCTGGTGATCGCGAGCCGGGCCGCACGACTGGCCGGGGGCCCGATCGACGGCCCCACCGTGTCCGCGAACGAGACCATCCTGCAACGGGACTGCGAGGCGACGGTGTCGCTCGGGCTCACCGGCAAACTGTGTCTGCACCCGGATCAGGCGTCGGCTGTCAACCGCGCGCTGAGCCCGAGCCCGCACGACATCACCTGGGCCCACGACGTGATCTCCGACCTCGGTTCCGACGGCGAGCGGGTACGGGACGGCAGCGACCTGCCCCGACTCGCCAAGGCCAAGAAGATCACCCACCTCGCCGACGTGTTCGGCCTCGACTGACCGTCAGGCGGTGCAGGTGGACTTGGTCGGCGCCCCGGTGAGCCGGTCGGTCATCCAGTCGAGCGCCTGCGGCAGCCCCGAGACCATCGGCAGGCCGTGCCCGACGATGAACCCCGGTGCGATCGGCGGAAACTCGGCTGTCGAGAACTCGACGGTGGCACCGGCTCCACACCAGTCCGTGGCGAGCTGCTGCGCCTGCGGGTACGGGATCACGTCGTCGTTGCGCCCCTGCACGATCAGGACCGGCGCGGTCGGAACCGCGCGGCCGATGCGCTGCTCGTCCACCACCGCGCGCACCGTCGGCAGCGCGTCGATCAGTTCCGCGACCGATCGTCCGTCCCGCGTCCACTCCGACGTCCGGTGCATGCCGTACCGCGCGATCGTCTCGGGGACACACTGGTTCGCGATGTCGTCCAGCGCCTGCCGCCCGGCCGGACTCAGGGCACCGTCGATCTCGGCGCGGGTCTCCGGGTAGCCGGCGTAGATGTTGTTGACGGCGTAGCCGAGAAGACCGGCCGCGAGGCCGCCGTCGAGTGCGGCCGCGACGGCCCGCAGATCGGCCGGGGGGCCGCCGGCGTAGGTTCCGCTGATGTTCAGTTCGGGCGCGTACGCGGCCTGCAGTTCGGCCGCGGCCGCCGCCGCTCCCCCGCCCTGCGAGTACCCCCACAGTCCGATCGGGCTGTCCGCGCCGATCCGGTTGCCCGGCAACGCTTTCACCGCGCGGGCCGCATCGAGCACGGCGTGTGCCTCGGCGCGACGGTCGACGTAGCTGTGCATGCCCTCGGTACCGAGGCCCTGATAGTCGGCAACGACGACGTCGATGCCCCGGGAGAGCAGCGCGTGCACCTGCAGCAGTTCGTACTCGACCGCGAAATCGAGCGGCGGGCTGTAATGGATCGCCTCGGCGAAGAGCTTCGACGGCGCACACTGGTCGCCCTGCCCTTGCGTCCCGGGCGCGAGGACCACGAGCGGTCGCGCACCCGCACCCACCCACGGCAGGCTCGCGTCGAAGTACGTGGCGGTCGCGGCGGTGGCGTCGCCGTGAGCATCCGTGGTGCGGTACATGATCCGATTCGCACCGGACGGCCACGGCCCCGCCTGGTTCGGAATCGACAGCAGCGGCGCGTACGGATCGGTGCGCAGCACGACACCGGGATCGCCGGCCGGGAGCGGCGCCGCGACCTGATAGAAGTCCGCGGGCGCGGGGGCCGCCCCGGCCACCCCGGCGGTCGCTGCCGCGAGGCACACGCCGAGAACCCCTGCTGTCCAACGAGTCCGTCGCGCTGAGAACATGAGGCCCAGCTCACACGACGGCAGCGCCAGTGTCAATACTCCGAGTAACACTAACCAGACGGAAGGATGAGACCGCTCGACACCGCCCTCGTGTGGATGCGGTAGCCGACTTCCAGTCCCAGGCCCGGCGTTTCGGCGAACGCACGGGCCGCGGTCCGCGCGGTGAACTCGATGCCCAGCACCGCACGCAACGCGTCCCTGCCCTCGAACTCCCATCGGGTCCGCACCCGACGCATCGCGAAACCCTGTGCGTCGAAGAAGGCCTCGACGGCCACCGGGTCGTAATGCGGAAGGTCCGCGCGCATCCACCCGCCGTACGGGGCGACGGTCGCATCGAGATCGACGATCGCGAGCACCCCGCCGGGACGGAGCACCCGCATCGCCTCGAGAATGCCCGGACCGCATCCGGGACCGAAGAAGTATGCGGTGCGCGCGTGCACGACATCGACGCTGTCGTCGGGCAGCGGAAGCGCGTCCGCGGATCCTTCGACAACACTGACCGCGGCGTGTCCGGCGGTGCGGCGGCGCGCTGCCGCCACCAGCGGCGGATGCGGCTCGACACCTACCACCGACCGGGCCGCCTCCGCGAACAGGGGCAGGTGGAAACCTGCACCGCAGCCGAGGTCGAGGACGTCGCGGTCGCGCCAGTCCGCGACCTCGGCGAGTACGCCGAACACGACGCCGTCGACGTCCTGGGCACGGTTCTCGACCTCGTAGATGTCGGGCCAGTGCCAGATGTTGGGGCTCGGGATCGTTCCCCGAGCGCTCCCCCGGCTGCGGTCGGCGCGGCTCACACCAGGACGGTGAGAACGAGCCAGGTGACGAAAGCGGACGGCAGCAACGAATCGAGACGATCCATGATGCCGCCGTGCCCGGGCAGCAGGGTGCCCATGTCCTTGATTCCCAGTTCGCGCTTGACCTGGGATTCGATCAGGTCACCGAGCGTCGCGGTGAACACCAGCGCAACGCCCAGGAGGGCGCCGATGAACGGGTTCGCGTCCAGGATGAACGTCACGGTGAGGACGCCACCGATGACGCAGAAAACGAGCGACCCGGCGAAGCCCTCCCAGGACTTCTTGGGGCTGATCGCCGGCACCATCGGATGCTTGCCGAAGAACACGCCCGCGACGTAGCCGCCCACGTCGGAGCACACCACGATGATCATGAGGCAGAGCACCCGGCCTGCGCCGTCGTCCTGCAGCACCATCAGCGTCGCGAAGGACGCCAGCAGCGGAATCCACGCGGCAACGAAGACCGTGATCGCGGTGTCCCGCAGGAAGTTGCGCGGCGTGGCCTTGAGGCCGTGGTCGAACAGGCGCCACACCATGCACACCAGCACCGTGCCGGCGAACGCACCGAGCACCCCCTCGGTCCCGTACGGCCAGCTGAGCCAGATGACGGCCTGACCGCCGAGCAGCAGGGGAATCACCGGGACGCGGATGTCGGCCTCGGCCAGTCGCTTGGCGACCTCCCACGTGGCGATCGCCATCGCCACGGCAACAACACCGATCCACACCAGCGGTGCGAAGGTCAGGATCAAGATCAACGCAACGCCGATGCCGCCGCCGACGGCGATCGCGGCAGGCAGGTTGCGTCCAGCTTTGGAGGCCGGGGCGGCGGTCGCCGCGGAGGCGCCGTCAGCTTTCCCCACGGCTAAACCTCCATCAATTCTGCTTCCTTGTGCTTCACCAGGTCGTCGATCTGGCTGACGTAGCGCGCGGTGGTCTTGTCGAGCTCCTTCTCGGCGCGACCGACCTCGTCCTCGCCGGCTTCGCCGTCCTTCTGGATGCGCGACAGCTCGTCCATCGTCTTGCGGCGGACGTTGCGGATCGAGACCTTGGCGTCCTCGCCCTTGCCCTTCGCCTGCTTCACGAACTCGCGACGACGCTCCTCGGTGAGCTGCGGGACCGAGATGCGAATGATGCTGCCGTCGTTGCTGGGGTTGACGCCCAGGTCGGAGTTGCGGATGGCGTTCTCGATCGGTCCGAGCTGCGACGCCTCGTAGGGCTTGATGATGACCATCCGCGCTTCGGGCACGTTGATGCTCGCGAGCTGCGTGATCGGCGTCATGGAACCGTAGTACTCGATGACGATCCGGTTGAACATGCCCGGGTTGGCTCGACCGGTCCGGATGGAGCCGAGGTCGTCCTTCGCAACCGTGATGGCCTTCTCCATCTTCTCCTCGGCCTCGAAGAGAGCTTCATCAATCACGGCTGTTCCTCCGTCTCGTTCGTGTGACGCTCGAATACGTCCCGCATCTTGATCGTGCTGCACGACATCATGACTTGACCAACGTTCCGATCTTCTCACCGGACACCGCGCGCGCGATATTTCCCCGCGTCAACAGGTTGAAGACCATCATCGGCATCTGGTTGTCCATGCAGAGGCTGAAAGCGGTCGCATCGGCGACCTTGAGACCCTTCTCGATCACCTCGCGGTGGGTGACCTCGGAGTACATCGTCGCGTCCGGGTCGAGGCGCGGATCGGCGGAGTACACGCCGTCGACGGCCTTCGCCATGAGCACCACCTCGGCGCCGATCTCGAGGGCGCGCTGCGCTGCCGTCGTGTCGGTCGAGAAGTACGGCATGCCCATGCCGGCACCGAAGATCACCACGCGCCCCTTCTCCAGGTGGCGGCGGGCCCGCAGCGGAAGATACGGCTCGGCGACCTGCCCCATCGTGATGGCGGTCTGCACGCGGGTATCGATGCCCTGCTTCTCCAGGAAGTCCTGCAGCGCAAGGCAGTTCATCACGGTACCGAGCATGCCCATGTAGTCCGAGCGCGCGCGGTCGAGACCTCGCTGCTGCAACTCGGCGCCACGGAAGAAGTTGCCGCCACCGATGACCACCGCGACCTGAACACCCGAGCGCACCACCTCGGCGATCTGCTCGGCGACCGTCGTCACGACGTCCGGATCGAGCCCGACCTTGCCGCCACCGAACATTTCACCGCCGAGCTTGAGGAGCACACGTCGGAATCCTGGACGTTCGTCGGCCGGTGCGGTCATAACTCTCCCTCGGTTCTGCAGGTTGTGCGGTTCTAGAAGTATTGCGGTTCTTCGGCGAGCGGGCCACGAACGGGCCGGGCCAGACGTCGAGGACCCGTCCGGCAGATCCTCCGGAACAGGCTCTACCATCCTGCCTCATCGGCCCGGGATCACCAGCGCTGACCCCACCCACCGCACACGTCGGCCCCGCACGGACCGAATGGGCGGACCGACGATCCGGATGAACCGGATCGACGACTGCACCCACCCGGCCGGCGGGGCCGATGTGTGGAAGTGCGACTAGCTGGCGCCGACCTCGAACCGCGCGAAGCGGGTGATCGTGACGCCGGCCTCGTCCAGGATGGCCTTGACGGTCTTCTTGGAGTCGGTGACCGAGGACTGCTCGGTCAGGACGACGTCCTTGTAGTAGCCGTTGACGCGACCCTCGACGATCTTGGGGAGCGCAGCCTCGGGCTTGCCCTCCTCCTTGGCCGTCTGCTCGGCGATACGACGCTCGGCCTCGACGATGTCCGCGGGGACCTCGTCGCGAGTGACGTACTTGGCCTTGAGCGCAGCGACCTGCATCGCGGCGGCGCGAGCGGCCTCAGCGGCAGCATCGCCCTCACCGGTGTACTCGACGAGCACGCCGACGCCCGGGGGCAGATCGGAGGCGCGCTTGTGCAGGTAGGTCGCGACCGGGCCGTCGAAGGAGACGACACGACGCAGCTCGAGCTTCTCGCCGATCTTGGCGGAGAGCTCCTGGACCAGGGCGTCGACGGTCTTGCCGTCGACCGCGAGGGCCTTGAGGGCCTCCAGGTCGGCCGGCTTGCCGGCGGCAGCCACGGCGACGACCTTGTCGGCCAGCTCCTGGAACTCGGCGTTCTTGGCGACGAAGTCGGTCTCGGCGTTGATCTCGATCATGACGCCGTCCTTGGCCGCGACCAGGCCCTCGGCCGTGGTGCGCTCGGCGCGCTTGCCCACGTCCTTGGCACCCTTGATGCGGAGCAGCTCGACAGCCTTGTCGAAGTCGCCGTCCGTCTCAGCGAGCGCGTTCTTGCAGTCCATCATTCCGGAGCCGGTGAGCTCGCGGAGCCGCTTGACGTCAGCGGCGGTGTAGTTCGCCATCGGGGGCAATCCTCCTCGGATGAGTTTCGGATGCCTGACTCAGCGGTGCCAGGCAAAAGCAGCTGAGTGAAACGGCCCCGACCGGGATTACGGTCGGGGCCGAATCAACTAGGCCTGCTTCTCGGCGTCCGCGACGTCCGCGGGAGCCTCGGCGAGCTTGGAATCGGCCTCGGCGACAGCCTCACGCGGGGACTCGGGGCCACCCTCCGTGATCACGTCGGCGGCCGGAGCAGCCTGCGAGAGGAGCTCCTGCTCCCACTCGGCGAGGGGCTCGCCGGCGCCGGCCTCCGGCTTGGCGTCCTTGTCGGCGCTCAGACCGGCACGGGCCTGCACGCCCTCGGCCACCGCCGAAGCGACGACCTTGGTCAGCAGGGCGGCGCTGCGAATCGCATCGTCGTTGCCCGGGATCGGGTAGTCGACGACGTCGGGGTCGCAGTTGGTATCCAGGATCGCGATGACCGGGATGTTCAGCTTGCGCGCCTCGCCGACGGCGATGTGCTCCTTGTTGGTGTCGACGACCCAGATGGCCGACGGAACCTTGGCCATGTCCCGGATGCCACCGAGGGTGCGGTCGAGCTTGGTCATCTCACGCGTGAGCATGAGGATTTCCTTCTTGGTGCGACCCTCGAAACCGCCGGTCTGCTCCATCGACTCGAGCTCCTTCAGGCGCTGCAGGCGCTTGTGGACCGTCGAGAAGTTGGTGAGCATGCCGCCGAGCCAACGCTGGTTGACGTAGGGCATCCCGACGCGAGTTGCCTCGCCCGCGATGGACTCCTGAGCCTGCTTCTTGGTACCGACGAACAGGACGGTGCCGCCGTGGGCGACAGTCTCCTTGACGAACTCGTACGCCTTGTCGATGTACGTCAGCGTCTGCTGCAGGTCAATGATGTAGATGCCGTTGCGGTCGGTGAAGATGAACCGCTTCATCTTCGGGTTCCAACGGCGGGTCTGGTGCCCGAAGTGTGCGCCGCTGTCGAGCAGCTGCCTCATGGTCACAACAGCCATGGCTGTGTACCTCTTCCTTCATTGCCGGTTGCTGCAGTGGTCGGGTGACCTCTGCCCTGGCGCCCGCCCGATCGTCGGACCTGCACGAATGCAGGACCAGCCGAAGACCGGATAATGCGCGGGCGCGCGAAGTCGGACTGTGCGTGCACAGACCGCTCGACAAGTGTACGGCCTCGCCGCCACCGTTCCTAACCCGAGAATCGCGGATCAGGAAGCCGCAGGTGGCGAGTCCGGCCGGCAAATCTGTGGATGACGAATTCGTCCATCCACAGATCGAGGGATGGGCACCGCACGTGACGGATTGCGCGCCAGAGTCGCTCCATGAGGTTTCCCCGCGCCGCCTGCTGCATCGTGATCACGGCAGCACTGTTCTGTTTCTGCGTCTCCCCGTCGGTCGCCTCCCCCACGGTCGCCGCCGCACCGCGACCGGCGCCGCCTCCCGCCGAGCCGGCCCCCACCGCCGACGCGGCACGCGCGGCGTTCGATTGGCCGCTGCACCCCCGACCGAGGGTGACGCGGGCGTTCGACAAGCCCGACCGGAACTGGCTGCCCGGGCACCGCGGCGTCGACCTGGCGGCGGCGCCGGGCCAACCGGTGCTCGCCGCCGGCCCCGGCACGGTGGTCTTCGCCGGTTCGGTCGCCGGGAAGCCCGTCGTCTCGGTCGATCACCCGGGCGGTCTGCGGACCACGTACGAGCCGGTGGACGCGTCGGTCACCGCCGGCCGACGGGTGGAACGCGGCACCGTCCTCGGCACCGTCGCACCCGGGCATCCCGAGTGCGCGGCGACGGCGTGCCTGCACTGGGGGCTGAGGCGGGACCGGGAGTACCTCGACCCGCTGCCGCTGGTTCGGGCGGTGCCGATCCGGCTGTTGCCGACCGCCGCCGGTCAGGCGCGGGGATGAGCCTGGTCGTGGACGGCGCGCAGTCGGGCCACCGAGACGTGCGTGTAGAGCTGGGTGGTCGCCAGACTCGAATGCCCCAGCAGTTCCTGGACCACACGCAGGTCGGCTCCGCCCTCGAGCAGGTGCGTCGCCGCCGAGTGCCGGAGCCCGTGCGGCGCGAGGTCGGGCGCGCCCGGCACGGCCTGGACCACGTCGTGCACGACGCTGCGAGCCTGACGCTGATCGAGACGTCCGCCGCGGCGCCCGAGCAGCAGGGCGTCGCCGGATCGCGCGTTCGCGAGTTCGGGTCGGCCCGCACGCAGCCACGCGTCGATTGCATCCTCCGCGGGCAGGCCGTACGGAACCACGCGTTCCTTGTCGCCCTTGCCGAGCACCTGCAGCACGCGCCGACTGCTGTCGATGTCGGCGACGTCGAGCCCGCACAGTTCGCCGACGCGGATTCCTGTCGAGTAGAGCAGTTCCACGATCAGCCGGTCCCGCAGCGCGATCGGGTCCTCCTGGTCGGCACCGGACTGCGCGGCGGCCATCGCCTCGGCCGCCTGTTCCTGGCGCAGGACCGGCGGGAGCGTGCGGTGCGCTTTCGGCGCGACGAGCCGGACCCCGGGGTCGACCTCCATCCGGCCGGTCCGCTGCGCCCACCCGGTGAACCCCTTCGCCGACGACGTCCGTCGGGCGAGGGTGGTGCGGGCGACACCGGCGGCGGCCTGCCCTCCGAGCCAGCCGCGCAGGACCCGCAGATCGAGATCGGCCAGTGTCGCGTCGGGCCGGTCGCGGGTCCCGTACTCGAGCAGGCTCCGGACGTCGGCGAGATAGGCGCGCACGGTGTGCTCCGAACGCCCCCGCTCGAGCCTCAGATACTCCGCGTAGTCGTCGAGATGCGTGCGCAGCCCGGGCGACAGCTGCGGGTTCGGGTCGACATCCATACCGACAACGGTCGCGGCGTCCTCGCGAATTCGCAAGTGGCCGCGCCGGTAGGGTTCTCGCGTGAATCGCGCTATTCCTGTTCCGCTGCTTTGCGTTCTAGCTCTGATCTCGGCAACTGCTCCCCTGTCGACGGACATGTACCTGCCCGGCCTGCCGTCGATGGCCGACAGCCTCGGCACGTCCCCAACGAACGTTCAGTTGACGCTGACCACCTTCATGGCCGGGCTCGGCATCGGCCAGTTGCTGATCGGGCCGCTGTCCGACGGTCTCGGCCGTCGCAAGTTGTTGATCGGCGCGACCGTCGTGTGCGCGATCAGCGGTCTGCTGTGCGCGATCGCGCCCAACATCGGCGTTCTGATCGCCGCCCGACTGCTCCAGGGTCTCAGTGGCGGCGCAGGAATCGTGTTGGCCCGCGCCGTGATTGCCGACCGAGCCCGGGGCGACTCGGCGGCGCGCCTGTTCAGTCTCATGATGATCATCGGCGGGGTGGCGCCCGTCGTCGCGCCACTCATGGGCGGCGCGCTGCTGGGGCCGATCGGCTGGCGCGGCATCTTCTGGGTCCTCACGGCCGCTTCCGTCCTGATGCTCGTCGGTGTGCTCACCGTCGTCCCGGAGACGCTGCCCGTCGAGCGGCGGCACGGCGGCGGACTGGCCGCGTTGGCGCACAACATCAGGTACGTCGCCACCAACCGCGTGTACGTCGGCTATGCCCTGACGTTCGCGTTCGGATTCGGCGCCCTGTTCTCGTACATCTCGGCGTCGCCGTTCGTGGTGCAGGACGTTCTCGGCCTGACGCCCGGGCAGTTCTCCATCGTGTTCGCGGTCAACTCGCTGGGCATCATGGTCGGCAGCATCGTCAACACCAAGCTGATCGGCCGGTTCGACCCCCGACAACTCCTCGCCTTCGGCGTCAGCCTGCTGGTGGCCTCCGGACTTCTGCTGACCCTCGCGACCACGATCGGCGGCAGCCCCATGTGGCTGGTGCTGCCCTTGATGTTCGGCGTCGTCTCGAGCATCGGCTTCATCATGGGCAACGCGACGGCCTTGGCGCAGGGACGGGTCCCCGAGGCGGCCGGAACCGGTTCGGCGCTGATGGGCGCCGGGCAGTTCGGGCTGGCGGCGCTCATGTCCCCGCTCGTGGGAATCGGCGGCGGCGATTCCGCCGTGCCGATGGCGATCGCGATCCTCGCGTCGGGCGTGATCGCGATGACCGCGCTCACGGTCCTGACCCGCGCCGCCGACCCGAACCCGACGGATACTCCGGAGCACGATCGGACCCAGTCCACGTCACCCCGCCAGGTCGTCGACGAGGCGGGGTGACCGCGACCTCAGACCGACTCGGCAGCCGCCAGTTCGGACTTCCACACGCGGAACCCCTCTTCCGTGCGCCCGCGACGCCAGTACCCGGAGATCGATGCCGAGGCGGCCGGGACGCCGCGTTCCTTCCGGATGTAGGGGCGCAGGCCGTGCATCACGGCCTGCGCCTCCCCATGGATGAACACGTGCACGTCGCCGGGCAGCCAGGCCATCTCGCGGACCGCCGTCACCAGTGGCGAGTTCTCGCCCGCCACATCGTCCCCCGCGATATCGGACGTGACGCCGCGGTGGATCCACGTGATCTCCACGTCGTCACCGGCTGCCAGCGCGACCTCGTCGCGCTCGTCGGCGACCTCGATGAAGACCCTGGCCACCGCGTCGGGCGCGAGGGCAGCGACGGCCGTCGAGATGGCCGGCAGCGCCGATTCGTCACCTGCGATGAGATGCCAGTCGGCATCCGGCCGGGGCGCATAGGCACCGCCGGGACCGCGGACGGTCAGCGTCTCCCCCGGCGCCGCGGACGCGGCCCAGGGCCCCGCGACACCCTCGTCGCCATGAACGACGAAGTCGATCGCCAGCTCGCGCGCGACCGGGTCGACGGATCGGACCGTGTACGTCCGCAGGACCGGGTCGTCCGCGGGACCGAACTCGATCTTCACGTACGAGTCGGTGAACTCGGAAGATTCGAAGGACTCGAAACCCGGATCCCCCAGAACGACGCGAACCATGTGCGGCGCGATTCGCTCGGTGCGCACCACTGTCAACGTCGATGCCTTCCTGGCCACTGCGACACGCTCCTGACGATCCAAACAGCAATTGGTTAGCTTTACCTAACTACCATACAGACCGCGCGGACAGTGGTCGCGCGCCGTCAGCGGCCGTGCGGGCGGGCCAGCGTGAGTCGCTGCACCCAGCCGTGGGTCGGCCATGCCTTGAGTCCCGCGCGATCCGGAGTGACCCGGGTTCCGACGAACTTCGCCTCGAGCTCGGCGTCGACAGAACCGGTGAACCGCCACAGCTGATCGGTGGTCGGACCCACACCTTCCCAGGAGGTGGCGCGGTAGACAGCCCGAACGATGTTGTCCGCGAACACGATCACCGGAAGATCGGCGATGTTGCGGGCGGCCGACCCGGCGCGCCACGGCCCCCGGGCCGCCGCGTACAGATCGTCGGCGGACAACCCCGCGCCGGCCGCGGCGGGAACTCGCACCAGAGCACCCGGCACCGGCAGTTCCGGCGCGGGCAGAGCCGCGTACTGCACGGCCAATTCCTCGACGGACATGGCCCGCTTCTCGAGGTCCATCGGTTCACCGGCGAGGTTCGTCAACACCGGATGCTGCGGCCGGTGCTCGAGCTGACGCAGTGCGTCGGTCACCAGATGCGCCGCCTCCCGTGCCGCGCCGACGGTGTCGTGGGCCGCCTCCAACCGGTGTCGCAGAATGAGGTGATCCACCGAATGCCCGGCCGCATAGATGTCGCGGATCCGGCGGGTCCAGGCGGTGCGGGTCTCGTCGCGATCCGCGTCCCCGACATTCTCGGAGTCGAGCGTGCCCGCCTCCCCCAACGCATCCCATGCATGCGCGTAGACCTGATTGCCGCGTCCCGCGCCGACGTAGAAGATCGAGCGGTCACGGGGGTCCCGCAGCGCGTAGACGTACACGCCCAGGTTCTCGACCACGCGGGCCGGAAGCGGGTTGGGCGACGGCTTACGCTCGCGGGGCTCGGCGGTGATCACCCGCATGACGGCGAGCCGGAGCGCATCGGAGACCACGACGCCGCCGGCGGGCCCGTCGAACAGCACCCCGGACGCGTCGCGCACCGACGTGAAGGTGCGCCCGGCGTTGTCCTGCAGCGAGTTGACGACCGCGGTGAACTCGGCGAGCCGCACCTTGGGGTCGCTCGCCACGCCCCGCCCCTCGTCGTCCGTGAGGAAATCGCGGATTCCCGGTGCGGCCAGCAGCACTCGGGTGATGTCTTCGGGGACGGTCCAGACGGTAGCCATGACGCGACTGTAGGCGATCACCGGACCGCATGCGGTGCACCTTGCTACCCAGTGACCTCGGATCGTTTCCGTATGGAAACGATCCGAGGCCGCTTGTGTCCATCCACGTCCGATATCGGACGCCGGAACCGTTCTTCCGGCACACTCGATCTGTGACCCGATCAGCCGAACCCACCGACAACCGCGCCTCACGCGCCGAGCGTCTGGTGGGCTACAGCTACCGCATGCCCGACTACTACGAGGTGGGCCGGGAGAAGGTTCGCGAGTACGCGACCGCCGTCCAGAACACCCATCCCGCGCACTACGACGAGGAAGCCGCACGCGCGCTCGGCCATTCGGCACTGATCGCGCCGCTCACCTTCGTCTCGGTCATCGGGGCCATTGCCCAGAAGTACCTGCTCGAACAGATCATCACCGGATTCGACCTGAGCCAGATTCTCCAGACGGACCAGAAACTGGTGATCCACCGCCCGATGCGCGCAGGCGACCGGTTGACGGTCGACGTCTCACTCGAGTCGTTTCGGCAGACGGCCGGCAGCGACATCATCGTGACGAAGAACATCGTGTCGGACGACACCGGCGAACCCGTCATCACCACCTTGACCACACTGGTCGGCCGGACCGGCAGCGAGGCCGATCCCGATCGCCTCCGCCGGATCAAGGACGTGATGATGCGCGAGGCGTGATCCGGCGGTCGGCACACTCGGTGGCCGGCGCCTTCCCGTCACCGCCGGAACCAGCCCGTCTCGTCCGACCCGACGAATCCGTCGAGTTCCAGCACCGGCAGCAGGGCCCGCACCCGCGCCACCGGTAGCCCCGACTCCTCCGACAGCTCGCGGGTGCCCCGGGTACCGCTGCCCGGCAGCGCCTCGTACACCGCGGCCGCATCGCCGGTGAGCGCGTCGAGAGCGCGCACCGCCCCGCCGCCGGCAGCCTCGCCACCATCGACACCAATCGGCCCGGCCTCCTCCACGATGTCCTTCGCGCTCGCGACCAGGCGGGCCTCTCCCTCCCGGATCATCCGGTGACACCCGGTCGACGCCGCGGACGTCACCGGTCCCGGCACCGCCAGCACGGGACGGCCCAGCCGCCGGCCCCACGTGGCGGTGTTCCGCGCCCCGCTGCGCCAGCCCGCCTCGACCACCACGACGCCGTCGGACAGGCCCGCCACCAACCGGTTCCGGGCCAGGAATCGATACCGGGCCGGGGTCGTGCCGGGCGGATACTCGCTGATCACCGCGCCGTCACGCGCGATCTGCTGCAGCAACCGCCCGTGCCCGGCGGGATAGGCCCGATCCACCCCGCACGCGAGGACCGCGACCGTGAGACCACCCGAGCCCAGCGCCGCCCGATGCGCGGCGGCGTCGATCCCGAACGCCGCCCCCGACACCACCGTCCACCCGTCGGCCGCGAGATCGCCGACGATCTCGGCGGTGACGTGCTCGCCGTAGGAGCTCGCCGCCCGCGTACCGACGACCGCCACCGACCGGGCCACCAGCTCGTCGAGCGGTCGATCCCCCAGCACCCACAGCGCCAGCGGGCCGCCGTCGTCGCGGCCGTCACCGAGTGCGTCGAACGCCAGCAGTCGCCACCGCGGCCACTCGTCGTCGTCGGGCGTCACCAGACGACCGCCCATGGCCGCGAGCAGATCCAGATCCCGGGCCGCCGTGTCGATGTGCGCCCGCGCCGACGTCCGCCGATCCAGGAAGCTCGACAGATCCCGCTCGCGCACCGCCCGCGCCGCGTCGACCGGGCCGACCGCCGAGACCAACTCCGCGAGCGGTGGACACGACCCCTGCACCACCTTCGACAGATACGCCCACGCCGACAACCGCGGATCGTGCCCACTCATGCCACACCCCGGTCCCGGAACTCGAGCGCCGTCGAGACCTGGTCGCGGCCCGGTGAGTCCAGGCCAGCGAGGTCGCCGAGGGTCCACGCCACCCGCAGCGCACGGTCCGCGCCGCGTGCGGTGACGGCGCCCAGGCGCAGCGCCTTCTCGAGCGGCACGAGCGCCTCTCGCGGCAGCCGGAACCGTTGCCGCAGAGCCGGGCCCGGCACCTCCGCGTTGGTCCGCCATTCGTAGGACCGCCACCGTTCGCCGGCCGCGGCCCGGGCGGCGGCCACCCGACCGCGCACCTGCTCGGTGGTCTCACCCACCTCGTCCATCAACGCCCCGGTCGCCACGGCCTTCATCCGGATGCGCAGGTCGACCCGGTCCAGCAACGGTCCGGAGAGCCGACCCAGGTAGCGGCGGCGAACCGTGGGCGCGCACACGCAGTCCACCTCACGCGCCGGTGCGCACGGACACGGGTTCGCGGCGAGCACCAACTGGAACCGCGCCGGGTAGCGCGCGACCCCGTCCCGCCTGGCGATGCGAACCTCCCCGTCCTCCAACGGCGTCCGCAGGGCCTCGAGCGCCTTGGTTCCCATCTCGGCGCACTCGTCCAGGAACAGGATTCCTCGGTGCGCGCGGCTCACCGCCCCCGGTCGCGCCATCCCGCTGCCACCGCCCACCAGCGCGCTCACCGAAGACGTGTGGTGCGGCGCGATGAACGGCGGCTCGGTGATGAGCGGGCGCTCCGACGTGAGCAGCCCGGCCACGGAGTGAATCGCCGTGACCTCCAGCGCCTCCGGCT
This sequence comes from Rhodococcus sp. AG1013, assembly GCF_003350365.1. Classification (NCBI taxonomy): domain Bacteria; kingdom Bacillati; phylum Actinomycetota; class Actinomycetes; order Mycobacteriales; family Nocardiaceae; genus Rhodococcus; species Rhodococcus sp. AG1013. The sequence continues at coordinate 47,954 of NZ_QQAT01000004.1, read as the reverse complement.
CGGTCAGCGCCGGCAGCACACCCGGTAGCCGCTGCGCGAGCATCGTCTTCCCGATGCCGGGTGGACCGGTGAGCATCAGGTGGTGGGCACCGGCGGCCGCCACCTCGATCGCCCACCGCGCCTCCGCCTGTCCCACGACCTCGCTGAGGTCGGCGCGCGACGACGACGCCCCGGTGTCGAACGGCGCGGGTGCGGACAACGTCCCCTTGCCCTGCAGCCACAGCGTGACCGCGGTGAGACGGTCGGCGCCCAGAACCTCGATTCCGTCGACCAACCCGGCCTCCGCCAGCGCCTGGACCGGGACCACCACCGTCGACCATCCCGCGTTCTTCGCCGCCAACACTGCGGGCAGCACGCCGCGGACCGTGCGCAGCCGGCCGTCGAGCGCCAACTCGCCCAACAGCACCGTCTTCGCGAGGCGCGTCCGCGGAACCTGCCGGGCGGCGTCGAGCACGGCGCACGCCAAGGCGAGGTCGTAGACGCTGCCCACCTTCGGAAGCGTCGCCGGCGACAGTGCCAGCGTCACCCGCGATTCGGGCCACTTCTCGCCGGAGTTGGTGACCGCCGCCCGCACCCGATCTCGAGACTCCTGCAGCGCCGTGTCCGGCAACCCCACCAGATGCACCCCGGGCAGTCCGCGGCCGATGTCCGCCTCGATCTCCACGATCTGCCCGTCGACCCCGCTCACCGCCACCGAGTGAGCACGCCCGAGCGCCATCAGAACACCGCCACCAGGTGCGTGACCTCGGGCTCCCGATGCCGAGCCACGAGCACCGACACCACATCGAATCGCACATTCGGCCAGTGCTTCTCGGACGCGGACAGCCAGCGCTGGGCCAACATCCGGATCCGCCTCTGCTTGGCATAGGTCACCGCCTCCGCCGGACTCCCGAATCCCAGCCCCGACCGAGTCTTCACCTCCACGAACACCACGGTGTCGCCGTCCGCGGCCACCACGTCCAGTTCTCCGTGGCGGCACCGCCAGTTCCGGTCCAGGATCTGCAGGCCCGCGTCCGTCAGCACGCGGGCCGCGATTTCCTCCCCCATCGCGCCCAGCGCGATATTGCGTCCCATCCGGGCTTCCCCCTCACCCGGCCGGAACCTCCCGCCGGTGACGAAGACTGTGCCCGTCACCCCTCGGCGCGGCGGAACCCCGAACAGGGAGAACAGATTGCCCTGTGGATGGGTCGGGAGCTGTGGACAACCACCCTCCGAACACACGAGAGCCGCGCACCCCGGAAGATGCGCGGCTCTCGGAAACTCGAACGATCAGCCCAGACCGTTGTCCGGCAGTCGCAGGTCGGACTTCTCCAGCTCCTCGATGTTCACGTCCTTGAACGTGATGACCCGCACGTACTTCACGAAGCGAGCAGGCCGGTACATGTCCCACACCCAGGCGTCGGACATCCGCACCTCGAAGTAGATCTCGCCGTCCGCGCTGTGCGGCAGCAACTCCACGGAGTTCGCGAGATAGAACCGGCGCTCGGTCTCCACGACGTACGAGAACTGACCGACGATGTCCCGGTACTCGCGGTACAGCGACAGTTCCATCTCGGTTTCGTACTTCTCGAGATCCTCGGCACTCATCGGCCTCGACGTCCTCCTGCGTTGTTGTGAATACTCATCATCCCGCACCTACCCCGCGGACCCCGAATCCGTGGCTCCCCGCCGATTCGAACTCGCGGCTCGCCGCGGCTACATTCGCGTACGACATCCGGTGCTCACGGCTCGGCCCCAGTTCGTGGAGCGCGGCCGTGTGCACCGCTGTGCTGTAACCCTTGTGCCCGGCAAAACCGTACCCGGGCAGTTCCTCGTCCATCGCGACCATCGTCCGATCACGGGTGACCTTCGCGAGAACGCTCGCCGCCGCGATGCACGCGGCCGCGGCGTCGCCCCCGATCACCGGCAACGACGGCGCCGGCAGACCCGGCACCCGGAATCCGTCGGTGAGGACGTAGCCGGGCGGCACCGACAGTCCGGCGACCGCCCGGCGCATCCCCTCGATGTTCGCGACGTGGACCCCGATCCGGTCGATCTCGGCGGCGCGGATCTCGACGACACTCCACGCCACCGCGAGCCGCTTGATCACCGGGAACAGCTCCTCACGGACCTTCTCGGTGAGCTTCTTCGAATCGTCCAGCCCGGCCAGGGCCGCGTGCGGCTTGGGTCCGAGCACACACGCCGCGACGACCAGCGGTCCCGCGCAGGCGCCGCGTCCGGCCTCGTCGACGCCGGCCACGGGCCCCAGACCGCATCGCACCAGTGCAGACTCCATGGTCCGCAAGCCGGATGCTCTGCGAATGACGGTTCTCGGTGGCCAGGTACTCACTGCTGCTGAATGTCGGGGGACGAGATCTTGCCCCAGCGTGACGGCGGCAGCACGATGAATGTCGCCTTGCCGATCACGTTGTCGATCGGGATCGTGCCTTGGCGTTCGTCGGAGACGTGGTAGCGCGAGTCCGCCGAGTTACTGCGGTTGTCACCCATCATCCACAAGTTGCCCTCGGGGACGGTGACGGGACCGAAGCAGCGGGCCGACTTCACCGCGGTATCGCACGTCTGCACGCCCGGGATGAACGGGAAGTCCATGGTGATGTACGGCTCGTCGAGCGGTTTGCCGTCGACCAGGACACGGCCCTGGTCGTCGCAGCACTCCACCCTCTGCCCACCGGTGGCGATGACACGCTTCACGAGATCATTCTCGTCCGGCGGGACGAGTCCGACCATGGATCCGAGTTCCTGCGCGCCACGTTTCACGGGGTTCGACGAACGCGTCGACTCGTACCGCTCCGACCACGAATCCGGGCCACGGAAGACGATGACGTCCCCGGGCTTCGGGTCGCCGAAGCGGTAGCTGATCTTCTCGACGACGATGCGGTCACCCGTGCAGCCGGGGCAGCCGTGCAGCGTGGGTTCCATCGACTCGGACGGAATGAGGTACACCCGCGCGATGAACGTCTGCAACAGGAAACTCAGCACCAACGCGACGAGGATGAGGATCGGTATCTCGCGCCAGAACGAGCGGGGCTTCTTCTCCTTGCCCCGACGCGAGCGCTTTTCGGCGCCGTCTCCGTCATTCGCGTCCGACGTCACGGCCGGGTCCTGCGGTGCATCTGCCACTGAGACAGATTAGCCCGACACCGCGTGAAAGCGGTGCCGGGCCAACCGAAGTAGCTCAGAGCGTCGAAGCTCAGCGCTTTTCCTTGATCTTCGCAGCCTTGCCGCGCAGGTCGCGCAGGTAGTACAGCTTGGCGCGACGGACGTCACCGCGGGTGACGACCTCGATCTGGGCCAGGTTGGGGCTGTGGACCGGGAAGGTGCGCTCGACGCCGACGCCGAACGAGATCTTGCGGACGGTGAAGGTCTCGCGAACGCCGCCGCCCTGGCGGCGGATCACGACGCCCTTGAAGACCTGCACGCGCTCCTTCGAGCCCTCGATGACCTTGACGTGCACGTTCAGGGTGTCACCGGCGCGGAACTCCGGAATATCGTTGCGGAGGGACTTGGCGTCCAGGAAATCCAAGGTGTTCATGGTTGTTCCATCCTTGCGTTTTTCGCAGGAGCAGAGGAACCGAGCGGCCGTGGCTCGACTGGTTCGTGCTCAGATCAAGTTGAGTCGCCTTCACCAGGCAACCCGACCATTGTGCCAGACGCCGCACCATGCGTGGAAATCGGCGCCGGTGCGGGTTGCACGGTGCGCTCGAGCTCCGCCTCGGTGGCCGTCAGCGCATGCTCGACGCTCGGTTTACCTGCGACAAGGTCCTGCACATAGATCTTCGCCCGGATCATCGGGCGACGGAACCGCTTCTCACGCTCGATCGCGCGCTGCATCCTGCGGGGCTTCGCCGTATATCGCCATCTCGCCCACGGCGCGCCGGGCCGGCTCAGCCGGATCGCGCCGACCAACAGGATCGGGAACACGAACAGCCCGACGAGTCCCGTCCAGATCTTGCCCTTGAGGATGACGATCGCGGCCAGGGCCAGGTTGACGACCGCGAGAACCACGATGGTCACCCGGACCGCGACGTGCGGATCCTCGCGCCACTCGGTGATATCGAGCAGTTCGAGCGGCTGGAATCCGAGCAGCAGCAACCCGGTCACCGCGAGCGCGACGAAGACCGCGTCCACCGACGCCCGGCCCTGGTCGGACCAGTACACGTCCTTGAGGTAGAAGATCAGGGCGAACTCGTCGAGGACGAGGGCCGCGCCGATCCCGAAGAACGTGGCGATCACCGCACCGGTCGCCTGCGTCGCGTTCTCGTACACCGCGATCAGCGCGACGCCCGAGGCGAACATCGTCACCACCCCGAACACGACGTGATGGATGTGCTGCCCGCCCGGGGTGATGTTCCCGGGCCACCACCGCACCTCGGCTCGGATCATCCGGACGCTGACCCGGATGAAAAGGAACGCGAGCAGGAATCCGAGGAGGAAGAACAGCAGCGGGAGCCGACCGTTGGCGATGATCTCCCGTTCGAGCCAGTGTCGCATCAGGAAGGGACCCGACCACGGACGATGCAGCGGAACCCGATGTGGCAGGTGGACGTCTCCTCGGTTTCCCCCTGTCGGGCCGCCGGACGGTAGCGCAGGCAGTAGTTGGGCGCGCACAGGTGCGATCCGCCCTTGATCACCCGGCGTGGGTACACCTCGCCGTCACGCGCCTCGCCTACCTCCACGCGCGGGTTGCGCGGAATGCAGCACGACGACGCGGGCGCGACGTTCCTGCCGGACGCGCTGTGGTCGACGGTGTGGAAGTCGGTGGTCCACTCCCACACGTTGCCGGCCATGTCGTCGAGGCCGTAGCCGTTGGGCCGGAAACTGCCGACCGGCGACGTGCCGACGAATCCGTCCTCCGCCAGGTTCTCCCACGGGAACTGTCCCTGCCACGTGTTCGCCTGATGCCTGCCGCCCGGCGTGAACTCGTCGCCCCACACGTATGTCTTGCGGTCGAGTCCGCCGCGCGCCGCGAACTCCCATTCGGCCTCGGTTGCCAGTTCCTTGCCCGACCACGCCGCGTACGCGAGCGCGTCGGTGTAGGAGACATGTGTGACGGGGTGCCGCTCGCGGCCCCCGACGTTGCTGCCGGGGCCTTCCGGATGCCGCCAGTCCGCGCCCGGCACCCACGACCACCACTGCTGGTAGTTGTCGAGCGAGACCGGTCGGTCGGGCGGGGTGAACACGAGCGAACCGGGGACGAGCAGCGCCGGGTCGGCATCGGGGTAGTCGGCCGGATCGGGCGCGAGCTCCGCGGTCGTCACATGGCCGGTGGCCTTCGCGAAGCGCCTGAACTCGGCGACCGTCACCTGGTGGGTGTCCATCCAGAAGCCGTCGACGCTGACCTGATGGACCGGACGCTCCTCCGGGTAGAAATCCTCCGATCCCATCCAGAACGTTCCTCCGGGGACCCACACCATGTTCTTCGGCGCACCGGAGGAGTCGGTGGGCACTGACGCGATCGGCTGCATGAACGATGAGCTTTCCATCTGTTCGGGTACCGCGAAAGCCGGAGTCGGATCCGGCGATTCACCCACAACGGGTGGGCCGCGCCGGGGCCTTCGCTGCCAACATTCGAGGATGGGTACCGCTATCGGGGACGTGCTCCCCCTCGCCGTCGGCGTCGCGATCAGTCCGATTCCGATCATCGCGACGATTCTGATGCTGCTCACACCTCGCGCCGGAAGCACCGCGACAACCTTCCTCGCGGGCTGGATCCTCGGGATTGCGGTTGCGTACGCACTGTTCGTGGTGATCGGCAGCGCGATGGACCTGTCGTCGAACTCGGACGGCAACGCCGTGACCGCGACCGTCCGGATCGTCCTCGGCGCCCTGTTGCTGGCCCTGGCCGTGAACCAGTGGCGGGGACGTCCGGCCCCCGGCGAGGAACCGTCGATGCCGGGGTGGCTCGCCGCGATCGACAAGGTGACACCCGTCAAAGCGCTCGGGCTCGGCTTCGCCCTGTCGGCGATCAACCCGAAGAACCTGTTGATGATCGTCGGTGCCGCGGTCGCAGTGTCTCAGCTCGGCGCACCCGTCGGCACGATCGTCGTCGCGGGAGTGGTGTTCACGGTGCTCGCGGCGTGCACGGTGGCCGTCCCCGTGATCGGCTACTTCACCATGCGCGAGCGCGCGACCTCGTGGCTGAACAACCTGAAGACGTGGCTGACCGCCAACAACGCCGCGGTGATGGCGGTCCTGCTGCTGGTGATCGGCGTGATGCTGATCGGCAAGGGCATCGGCGGTTACTGAATCCCCGGACCGCGAAGGAGCCCCGGGACACCGGTCCCGGGGCTCCTTCGGTCTCACCGCTACTTGCCGAATCCGGCCTTGCGCAGCGCGTCGGCCATCGAGCCGCTCGCGGGCCGCTGTTCGGCGCGCCGGTCCCGGCCCTGGCCCTGGCCCTGGCCCTGGCCACCGCGACCCTGCCCGCCCTGCCGCTGACCACTCTGACGCTGACCGCCGTTGCCCTGGCCACCCGGACGCTGACCGCCCTGACGCTGTCCGCCGCGCGGCCCGTTCGGGGCACCGACCTCGTCGTCGAGGCGCAACGTCAGCCCGATGCGCTGGCGTTCGACATCGACCTCGAGCACTTTGACCTTCACGACGTCGCCGGACTTGACGACCTCGCGCGGGTCGCTGACGAACGTGCGCGACATCGCCGACACGTGCACCAGGCCGTCCTGGTGGACGCCCACGTCGACGAACGCGCCGAACGCGGCCACGTTGGTCACGACGCCCTCGAGCACCATGCCGGGCTTCAGGTGCGCGACCTTCTCGATCCCGGCCGCGAACGTGGCCGTCTTGAACTCCGGGCGCGGGTCGCGGCCCGGCTTGTCCAGCTCGGCGATGATGTCGGTGACGGTCGGCAGACCGAACTTCTCGTCGACGAAGTCGGCCGGCCGCAGCTTCTGCAGGACGGCGGTGTTGCCGACCAACTCCCCCACCCCCGAGCCGGAGGACTGCACGATCCGGCGCACCACGGGGTATGCCTCGGGGTGCACGCTGGACGCGTCGAGCGGGTCGTCACCGTTCGGGATCCGTAGGAAGCCGGCGCACTGCTCGAACGCCTTCGGCCCGAGTCGCGGCACGTCCTTGAGCCCCTTGCGGCTGCGGAACGGACCGTTCTGGTCGCGGAACGCGACGATGCTCTCGGCGAGCGAACCGGCGATGCCCGACACCCGCGACAGCAGCGGCACCGACGCGGTGTTGACGTCCACGCCGACCGCGTTCACAGCGTCCTCGACGACCGCGCCGAGCGAGCGCGCGAGCATCGTCTCGGACACGTCGTGCTGGTACTGGCCGACACCGATCGACTTGGGGTCGATCTTCACCAGCTCGGCGAGCGGATCCTGCAGACGCCGCGCGATCGACACCGCGCCCCGGATCGAGACGTCGAGGTCTGGCAGCTCCTGCGACCCGTATGCCGACGCCGAGTACACCGACGCGCCCGCCTCGGAGACCATCACCTTCGTCAGGCCGGCCTCGGGGAACTTCGAGATCAGTTCGGCGGCAAGCGCGTCCGTCTCACGCGATGCGGTGCCGTTGCCGATCGCGACGAGTTCGACGCCGTGCTTGGCGGCGAGCGCGGCCAGGGTCGCGAGCGACTGGTCCCACTTGTTGTGCGGCTGGTGCGGGTAGATGGTGTCGTGCGCGACGACCTTGCCGGTGGCGTCGACGACCGCGACCTTGGTGCCGGTGCGGAAGCCGGGGTCCAGGCCCATCGTCGCGCGGGTGCCGGCCGGCGCCGCCAGCAGCAGGTCCTTGAGGTTGGCCGCGAACACGTCGACGGCGTCCTTCTCGGCGGACTGGCGCAGCCGCATCCGGGTGTCGATGCCGAGGGTGATCAGCATCTTCGTCTTCCATGCCCAACGGACGGTGTCGAGCAGCCAGCGGTCGGCCGGACGGCCGCGGTCGGCGATCCCGAAGCGGGACGCGATCCGGCCCTCGTAGAGGCTGGTCTCCCCCGGCTCGAGCGGCTCGCGATCCGACGCGAGCGTCAGCGACAGGATCTCCTCCTTCTCGCCGCGGAACATCGCGAGGATGCGGTGCGAGGGCAGCTTCTCGAACGGCTCGGAGAACTCGAAGTAGTCGGCGAACTTGGCGCCCTCGGTCTCCTTGCCCTTGCGGACCGACGACTCCACCTGTCCGCGGGTCCACATCAGCTCGCGCAGCTCACCGACGAGGTCGGCGTCCTCCGCGAACCGCTCCACGAGGATCGCGCGGGCACCCTCGAGTTGCTCGCCGTCGTACCGGGCGGGATCGACTGTCGGGTCACCGATCAGTGCATCGGCCACCGGTTCGTGCCCGGCCTCGCGCGCGATCTGCGCCTTGGTGCGCCGCTTGGGCTTGTACGGCAGGTAGATGTCCTCGAGCCGGGCCTTGGTGTCGGCGAGCATGATCTGCTGCTCGAGTGCGGCGTCGAGCTTGTCCTGGGAGCGGATCGACTCGAGGATCGCGACCCGCCTGTCGTCGAGTTCCCGCAGGTAGCGCAGCCGCTCCTCGAGCTGGCGCAGCTGCGCGTCGTCGAGGCCGCCGGTGACCTCCTTGCGGTACCGGGCGATGAACGGAACCGTGGCGCCGCCGTCCAGGAGGTCGACGGCCGCGGCGACCTGACCCTCCCGTACGTCGAGCTCTTCGGCGATGCGCTGGTTCACGGATTTGAGAGCAGTCGTCACGGCGATCGACCCTACCGCTAGCCTGTCCGAGGCGTCGGTCATGAGCCCGGCGAACGGATCGCGGGAGGAACCGGTGGCAGGACGGGCGCGACGCCTCGGCGGCGTGTGCCTCGCGGTGGGCGTGCTCGCCTCGTGCGCGGCGCAGACGACGGGTGACGCGACCCCCGACAGCCGGCACGCCACCGTGCAGGCGGCGACCGTCGATTCGGATCCGGTCCCGACCACCCTCGAGGGCCGGATCGGCAAGGCCGTCTCCGACGCCGCCGACCGGGGCGCCGACCTCACCCTGGCTCTGCTGGACCGGCACCAGAACCGTTACGTCTCGTTCGCCGACACCGAGCCGTTCGCGACCGCATCCGTCGCGAAGCTGTTCATCGCCGACGACCTCCTCTACCGCGAGTCCACCGACGAATTGGAACTGTCCGAGGACGAGCACACCCTCGTCGCGCGGATGCTCGAGGACTCCGACGACGACGCCGCGAACGAACTGTGGAACGAGTACGGCGCCTCCGATCTCGTGCTCGACGTGGCGTCCCGATACGCCCTGTCGACGACGTCGGCGCCCTACGACGACAACTGGTGGAACACCGAGACGACCGCCGCCGACCTGGTCGGCTACTACTCCACGGTGCTCGACGGCCGCGGCGGGCTCGACGCCCCGCACCGCGACGAGTTGCTCGGTTACCTGCGCAACTCGCACCCGACCGCGGCGGACGGCTACGACCAGCGGTTCGGCATTCCCGACGGCCTGCCCGACGAAACCGTCAAGGCCGTAAAGCAGGGCTGGATGTGCTGCCTGGACGATCGCTGGACCCACCTGTCGACCGGGATCGTCGGCGCCGACGACCGCTACGTGTTGGTGCTGCTGTCCCGCGAGGATCTGGACTACGGGGATGAGGACACCGACTACTACCCGGACACCTCGCTGACCGCCGCCGTCGACGACGCCAGCGCCGCGCATGCGCGCGAGACGATCACCGACGCGGCCCGAACCCTGTTCCCGCAGAGGCGGATCGACTAGTCGGCGCGCGCCGCCCCGACGAGATCCTCCGCGGCGATCACCTCACGGGCAGCACGCTCCCCGGACCGCACCGCTCCGTCGACCCACCCGCACATCACCGCCGAACTCTCGGTGCCCGCCCAGTGGATGCGGCCGCACGACGCGCGCAGCGCCGGACCGAACTCGGTGAGAACCCCGGTCGGGGCGTGGCTGAGCATCCCGCCGCCCGAGTACCGCTCGGTGGTCCAGTCCTGCTCGACGTAGTCGACCGGCGCGGCGGCCTGCGGTCCGAACCGCTCGGTGAGGGCGGCCACAACGGCGCCGCGCCGGTCCGCGGGGGTCATCCGGCCGAGCGCGCGGGCCTGCGGCCCCTCCACGATGACGCACATGATTCCCGGCCGCGCGGCGTCGGTGCCCGCGTCGACCGTCACCATGGCCGCCGAACCCGGCGCCGCGGACTGCCCCGACAACCCGTCGGCGCGCCAGAACGGCTCGTCGTAGAGGACCGCGACCTTGAGAATCGATCCGCTCGGCATCCGCTGGTGCAGGAACGTCCGATCTACCGGCAGCAACGGCTCGTAGCGGATCTGACCCGCGATCGCCAGCGGCACCGCGACGATCGCCCGGCGGGCCCGCACCGTCACCTGGTCGCTGCGGACCGTCACCCCGTCCGTGTCCTGTTCGATCACGCGCACGGGCTGCGACAGGTGCAGCGAGCGCCCCAGTTCGGCGGCCATCGGCCGATAGATCGCACCCATGCCGCCCACCGGGCGGGCGTCCTGCGCGGCATCCCTCACTCCGAGCACGAACGACGGCCCGCCACCCGACGCCATCTGGTACAGCACGAACAGGAACGAGACCTCCGACGCGGCCGACGTGTAGCAGCCGGCGATCGCCATCTCGAGGAGTTCGTGGGCCGGCTTCGAGAGCACGTTGTCGTCGAGCCACTTGGCGAGACTGATCCGGTCCCATTCCGCGGCGCGTTTCGCTTCCCACGGCGCATCCAGCGGTATCGACTTGCACAGCTCACCGAGTTCGAGGAACACCGCCCCCAGATTGGCGACGGCCCACGGACTCATCGTCATCGGGATGGTGCCCTGGTAGCGATACTTCTTGCCGTCCACCATCATCATCGCGTCGCCGTCGGTGTACTGGCGGTAGCTCGGGACGCCGAATTCGGTCATCAACGCGTGGATCCGGTCCTGCCCGGGACCGATCCACGCCCCGCCGCGATCGATCCACACACCGTCGTCGCGGGTCTCGGTGAAGGTGCGGCCCCCGATCCGGTCGCGCGCCTCGAGCACCGTGATCGAGCGGCCCGCCTGTTTCAGGCGTAGCGCCGCGGTCAACCCCGCAAATCCGGCCCCCACGACGCAATAGTCGACATCAGTCATTGCCGGTCACCTCGAGTTCATGCCTACTCGCGGGGACCGCTGCGGGTCAATGATGTTCGGGCGGGCTCGAGAAACCGATCAGGAAAGGAGATCGGGGCGACGCTCGGCCGTGCGCTGCAACGACTGCGCCCGACGCCAGGCCGCGACCTTCGCGTGATCGCCGGACAGCAGCACCGGCGGGACGTCGAGTCCGCGCCAGCTCACCGGACGGGTGTAGCTGGGACCCTCGAGCAATCCGTCGGAGAACGAATCCTCTTGGTGCGACTGCTGATTGCCGAGGACACCGGGCAGCAGCCGGACCACGGCCTCGACCATCACGAGAACCGCGGCCTCGCCACCGATCAGGACATAGTCGCCGATCGAGACCTCTTCGACACGCACCCGTCGGGACGCGTCGTCGAACACCCGCTGATCGATGCCCTCGTACCGGCCGCACGCGAACACCAGGTGCTTCTCCTCGGCCCAACGGTGCGCGGTGGCCTGGGTGAACGGCACGCCGGCGGGAGTGGGGACGACGAGCAGGGCCTCGGAATCGGGTTCACCGTCGTCGTCGGTGAGCACCTCGTCGAGTGCGTCGCCCCACACGGTCGGCTTCATGACCATGCCGGGTCCGCCGCCGTACGGGGAATCGTCGACGGCCTTGTGCACGTCGTGGGTCCAGCGCCGCAGATCGTGGACGCCGACGGAGATGAGCCCCTTGTCGATCGCCTTGCCGAGCAGCGCAGCACGCAGCGGCTCGAGGTACTCGGGGAAGATCGTGACTACGTCGAGACGCACGGCGGTTCGGTCACTCCTCGTTTCGGCTGTCGCCGAAGTCGGGGTCCAACAGGCCCTCCGGCGGATCGATCTCGATCACGCCGTCGGCGATCGAGATCGTCGGCACGATTGCCGTGACGAACGGGATCAACAGTTCGCCCGACGTCTGCCCTTCCGGGCGAACGGACAGCAATTCGCCTGCAGCGGAATGCAATACCTCGATCACGGTGCCCACCGGCGTGCCCGCGTCGGGTCGTCCGGCGGCGATACGCACAGCCAGGCCCTCGAGCTCGTGATCGTAGAACTCGTCCGGATCGTCGGACGGGGTCAGTTCGGCGGTGTCGATCAGGAACAGCGTGCCGCGCAACTCGTCCGCAGCGGTGCGATCCGCGACACCGTGAAGGCGCAGCAGAAGCCGCCCGGAATGCTCCCGGGCGGCTTCCACCGTGAATGTGCGCAGCTTCTGCTCGCGCGGCTTGCGGCCACGCAGTTCGGCGCCGACGGCGAACCGCTCGCCGGGCTCGTCAGTGCGAACCTCGACGACCAGCTCTCCCTTGATGCCGTGCGACTTGGCGATGCGGCCTACGACGAGCTCCACTGCCGTACTACTGATCGGTGTCGACGACGTCGACGCGGATCCCACGGCCCCCGATACCGGAGACCAGGGTCCGCAGGGCGGTCGCGGTACGACCACCGCGACCGATCACCTTACCGAGATCGTCGGGGTGCACATGCACCTCGACGGTGCGTCCCCGACGCCCCGTGATCAGCTCGACGCGAACGTCGTCGGGGTTGGCGACGATCCCACGGACGAGATGCTCCACGGCATCGGCGACAACGGCGCTCATTACTCGGCAGCCTCGGTGGACTCGGCGTCGGCAGCAGGAGCCTCGGCCTCTTCCTTCGCGGCCTTCTTCTTCTTGGGGGTGATGGCCTCGGAAACCGGCTCGTTCTCGGCCTGCGCCAGCGCAGCCTGGAACAGCTCCAGCTTGGACGGCTTGGCTTCCTTGGTCTTCAGGGTGCCCTCGGTGCCCGGCAGGCCCTTGAACTTCTGCCAGTCACCGGTGATCTTCAGCAGGTTCTCGACCGGCTCGGTCGGCTGTGCGCCGACACCCAGCCAGTACTGAGCGCGCTCGGAATCGATCTCGATCAGCGAGGGCTCTTCCTTGGGGTGGTACTTGCCGATGGTCTCGATCGCACGGCCGTTGCGGCGGGTGCGAGAGTCCGCGACGATGATCCGGTACTGCGGGTTGCGGATCTTGCCGAGGCGGGTGAGCTTGATCTTGACAGCCACTGCTGCGTATCTCCTTCAGTGCGCACACCAGTGCACACGTGTCACGTGCAATTCGGCGACCTGCCAGGGTGGCGGGTCCGGTTTTGCCTCTCTCCTGTGACCGTCGCGCGGTGCGTAACCGGATGCGACGAACAGCGGTTCATTCTGCCAGACGCCGACGGGTGAGTGAAATGCGGGCCGACCGACCCCGCGCGGGGTGGCCGACAGGTGCACTGCGGGTGACGAGTACCACCAGGCACCCCTACGGGGAGGCTCCCCACCTCGGGTACCGTCGATGTGTGGCCAGAACCGTTCGAAAACGACGCCCCGCGCTGATCGTGTTGGTGATCGTCGCGGCCGCCGGATGCCTCGCGCTCGGCTGGTGGCAGTGGACGCGATTCGAAGCGGCCGGCGGCACCGGCCAGAACCTGGGCTACGCGTTCCAGTGGCCGCTGTTCGCAGCATTCGTCGTGTACGCATACCGCCGCTTCGTCCAGCTCGAGGACGGCGGAGCCGAGGCCGACGAGCAGGCGGCCGCGGACGAACCGACCGACGTCCCCGACGGGCTGCTTCCCGAGCGCCCGAAGGCGCGGACGTCGTCCGACGACGTCGATGATCCCGAGTCTCGGCAGATGCTCGAGTACAACGATTACCTCGCCGGGCTCTCCGCTCGCGAGTCCGATAGGAGCGACAAGTGAGCGGCGGCCCGAACGAGACCACCCCACAGCAGACCACCGCGCCCGCGCCGGCGACGCCCACGGAGGGCGACAGGAAGAAGATCGCCGGGGCACTCCTGCGCTACCGGGTACTCGCGTACGCGACCGGTATCTGGCTGCTCGTGCTCACCGCCGAGATGGTGGCGAAGTACATCTTCGGCGTCGACAACCTGCCGACCTGGATCGCGATCGTGCACGGCTGGGTGTACTTCGTGTACCTGATCCTCACGATGGACCTCGCCGTGAAGGTCCGCTGGCCTGCGAGCCGCACGATCGGCACGCTGCTGGCCGGCACCGTCCCGTTCCTGTCGTTCTTCGTCGAGCACTGGCGCACCGTCCAGGTGAAGCGCGACTTCGGAGTCTGATCCCACCCCGCACACGACGAAGGGCCCGTCCGTCATGAACTGCTCCCCGGAAGTTGGACTGAGAAATTCAGTTCCGACTTCCGGGGAGCAGTTGTATGAGGCCGACGAGTTCACTGTCCGAGGACCAGCGGGTCACAGCGGTAGCGTTGTTCGAGTCAGGCTTGGCCGGTCAGGCGGTCGCGAGGATGTTGGGTGCGAGCCACTCGGCGATCGATCGCTTGTATGACCGGTGGCGGGTTCGAGGCAGAGGAGCGCTGGTGGCCAAGCGTCCGGACAGACGGTCGTACTCGTTCGAGTTCAAACTCGAGGTAGTGCGCCGGTTCCTTGCGGGCGAAACGAAAGTCGCCCTGGCGAGGGAGTTCGACCTGTCCTCGCCGAAACTGATCGAGACGTGGGCGCGCACGTACCGCAACGAAGGCGAGGACGGGCTGCGTCCAAGACAGCTGGGTCGTCCTCCGAAGCCGGCCGATGCCGAGCCGGGTGAGGTCAGCGAGCTCGAACAGCTGCGCCGGGAGAACGAGGTGCTGCGGGCGCAGGTCGCCTACCTGGGAAAATTGCGGGCCTTGAGGGCGCAGCAACGACGGTGAGGGTCGATGCCGTTGTCTCCCTCAAGGCCGAGCACCGTCTCGATGTGCTCCTCGACGTTGCCGGGCTGGCCCGGTCGACGTTCTTCTACCAGCAGGCGCGCCGGCACGCCCCGGACCCGAACGCCGAGCTGAAGGCCGCGATCACCGACGCGTTCGGACACTGCCGCGGCCGCTACGGGCACCGCCGCATCCACCAGGTGCTGGTCGGGGCCGGTTGGCGGGTGGCGAAGAAGACCGTGCTCGCGTTGATGCGCACACTCGGCCTGGTCTGCAGGGTCCGCCGCAAGCGCCGATACACCTCCTACCAGGGTCGGGTCGGCGTGATCGCGGCGAACCTGCTCGACCGCGACTTCACCGCCGACGCCCCGAACCGCAAGTGGGTCACCGATGTGACCGAGTTCCGGGTCGGTGACCGGAAGCTGTATCTGTCGCCGATTATGGTTCTGTTCGACCGCCAGATCATCGCCTACTCGCTCGGGCCGTCACCGAGTCTGGAGCTGACCAACAGCTCCCTGCGATCGGCCCTCGCGACCGTCGACGACGGGAAGAACCTGCTGGTGCACTCCGATCAGGGATTCCAATATCAGCACCCGCCATGGCGGCAGCTACTCGCCGATGCCGGTGCGACACAATCGATGTCCCGCAAGGCGAACTGTTACGACAACGCGGTGATGGAGAACTTCTTCGGCCACCTCAAAGAAGAACTCTTCCACCACACCCGATACCTCGACATCGACGCCCTGGCCACCGCCCTGGACGACTACATCCACTGGTACAACACCGAACGGATCTCCACACGACTCGAGGGCCTGAGCCCGGTGCAATACCGGGCCCAGGCCCTCGCCGCCTAGGCTTTCACTTAGCCAGTCCAACAATCGGGGACCAGTTCATCAGGACGGGCCCTTCGTGCGTCTCTATCCGCGTGCGAGCTGCGCGAGGGCCGGCACCAGCTGGGCCAGCGCGCGTCCGCGGTGCGAGGCCGCGTCCTTCTCCTGCGGCGACAACTCGGCCGACGTCCGCTCCTCACCATCGGGTTCGAAGACGGGGTCGTAGCCGAATCCGTTGTCGCCGCGCGGCTCGCGGACGATCCGCCCACGCCACTCTCCCCGTACCACGATCGGGCCCGCGCCCGGGATCGCGAGCGCGCACGCCGACACGAAGGCCGCGCCACGCCGCTCGTCCGGCGTGTCCGACAGCTGACCCAGCAGCAGCGCGGTGTTCGCGTCGTCGTTTCCGTGGGCACCGCTCCAGCGAGCCGAGAGGACGCCGGGCATGCCGTTCAGGGCATCGACCTCGAGCCCGGAGTCGTCGGCGACGCACGGCAGGCCCGTGGCGGCGGCACCGTCGAGGGCCTTGACGAGCGCGTTGTCCTCGAAGGTCGCGCCGGTCTCCGGGGTCTCCGGAAACTCCGGCACCTCGTCGAGGCCGATCACCTCGAGGCCGTCGATACCGGCGGCGGCGAGCACGCGCCGCAGCTCACCGAGCTTCTTTGCGTTGCGGCTGGCTACCAGGATCCTGCCGCTCAACTGCCGAACGCCTTCTTCTTCGGCTCGGCCGGCTCCGGCAGCGTGCCCGGGTACGGCTCGGCGAGCGCGGCCTGCTGGATCTCGAACAGCTGCTCGCAGCCGGCGAGCGCCGAGTCGAGCAGCTTGTCGAGCGTCGACCGCGGGAACGTGGCACCTTCTCCGGTGCCCTGGATCTCGACGAGGGTGCCGGTGTCGGTCGCGACGACGTTCATGTCGACCTCGGCGCGCGAGTCCTCCTCGTAGGGCAGGTCCAGGCGCACACGTCCGTCGACGACACCGACGCTGACGGCGGCGATGGCGCACGAGATGGGCTGGGGGTCCGCCAGACGCCCGGCTGCGCGCAGGTAGGTCACGGCGTCCACCAGCGCGACGTAGGCGCCGGTGATGGCCGCGGTGCGGGTGCCGCCGTCGGCCTGCAGCACGTCGCAGTCGATCGCGATGGTGTTCTCACCGATCGCGGCGAGGTCGATGCACGCGCGCAGCGAACGACCGACGAGGCGGCTGATCTCCTGGGTGCGCCCGCCGACCTTGCCCTTGACCGATTCGCGGCCGCTGCGGGTGTGCGTGGCGGCCGGGAGCATCGCGTACTCGGCGGTGAGCCAGCCCAGCCCCGAACCCTTGCGCCAGCGCGGCACGCCCTCCTCGACGCTCGCGGTGCACATCACCCGGGTGTTGCCGAACTCCACCAGCACCGAACCCGCCGGGTGGTTGGTGAATCCCCGCGTGATCCGAACCTCGCGGAGCTGATCGTCGGTCCTACCGTCTTCTCGTGTCGTCACGTTCCGAGAGCCTAGTCGCCGCGCGGGAGTGCGCGGGCGGGGCGCCGGTTGCGGTCAGACGGTGTAGACGTCGCCGGCCGACACCGCGTGCACCGGTCCGGAGAACTCGGCCTTGGCCTCGGCGATGACGTCCTCGCGGGACGTCCACGGCGGAATGTGGGTGAGCAGTAGCTCGCCGACCCCTGCACGGGTCGCGATCTGCCCGGCCTCGGTCCCGGACAGGTGGATGCCCTCGGGACGGTCGGGGCTGTGCGTCCACGACGCCTCCGACAACAGCACGTCCGCGCCCCGCGCCAGCTCGACGACGGACTCGCAGATGCCGGTGTCGCCGGTGTAGACGAGGACCCGGCCGGTCTTGCTGGTGACGCGGAACCCGTACGCCTCCGGGGGGTGGTTGACCCGGCGCGCCTCCACCGTGATCTCGCCGATCTCGGCGACGTGGCCGTCGGACCAGCTGCGCAGATCGATGGTGTCGGAGATGTCGTCGAGGTCACCGCCGCACTCGGCCGACGCGACGCCGATACGGCACGCGCTGTCCGTGGGGCCGTAGACGAGGGCCCGGCCGGCCGGCGGATTGGGATGGTAGCGGCGCCACACGAGCAGGCCCGGCATGTCGAGGCAGTGGTCGGCGTGCAGGTGCGACAGCAGGATCGTGGCCTCACCTGGGTCGGCGTATCGTTGCAGCGCGCCGAGCACACCGGGGCCGAAATCCATGACCACCGGCGGGGTACCCGGAGCCGTCACGAGGTAGCCCGAAGCAGCCGAGTCGGGTCCGGAGACGCTGCCCGAACATCCCAGGACCGTAATGCGCATGCAAACCATGCTGCCACGACCACCGCGCTCTCAAAAAGCTTCGGGCACTTTCGGCTGTGTGAACTCACATCTGCCGTCGGATTGTGATCCGTCGGCGCACGGGTCGAGCATGTGATCGCCGAGTCAGCGACCCGCAGATCAGAGGGCGGTTCTAGGTGCGCGGAAGCTGGATCCCGGACGTGCCGACCGTCGGCACCGCGGTCCGGCGCCTGCGCGTGTCGGACGACAGCACCCACGCCGCGACGACGCCTCCGATCGCGCCGAACAGGTGCCCCTGCCACGAGATCCCGTACTGCCCGGGCAACACGCCCCACAGCATGCCGCCGTAGACGAACAACACCACCACACCGAGCAGGATCTGTCCGATGCTGCGGGTGAAGATCCCCCGCACCAGCAGGTACGTGAGCCAGCCGAACACCAGCACCGACGCGCCGAGATGCGCACCGACGCCGCCGGTGAGCCACGTACCGACCCCGCCGATCACCCAGATGATCCCGGTCGCGGCGAGACCGCGACCGATCCCCGACATCAGCACCAGGAACCCGAGGATCAGCAGCGGCACCGTGTTGGCGAACAGGTGTCCCCACCCGAAATGCAGCATCGGCGCGAACAGGATTCCCCACAGGCCGTCGAGCGTGCGCGGTTCGATCCCCCACTGGTCCAGCGGATTGCCGGCAACGGTGTCGACGGCCTCGAGGACGTAGAGGACCATCGCGAACCCACCGATGGTCATCGCCGCCCGCTGCCACAGCGGGCGCGGGACACGAGGCAGGTCGGGGCGCAGTTCTGATCCGGCGGTCACGAATCCGAGCGTACCGACCATCGCCGATGACGGTCGGTGTCGAACGACCGCGCGGTCTAGCCGGAAGTCCCGAACGCCGACGGAAACACGTCGCGGTAGCTCGGGATCCCGGCGACCGCAGTGGCCGACAGGATCGCGTCGACGATCGCCCACTGCACGCATGCGGCGGCGGCCGTGCAGACCGCGTCGAGGATCGGTAGTTCCGTCGGGAAGGCCGCCGGGACACCGTCGGGTGCGGGCACGTCACGGGCGCCGGTGGCGAGCGCGAAGATCGTGTCGCCGTCGAGCGGCGAATGCGCGGGACGGATGGCGCGGGCCAAACCGTCGTGTCCGGCGACCGCGACTCGTCGGCAGGCGGCCTTGGACAGCGTCGCGTCGGTTGCGATGACGCCGATCGTGGTGTTGAGGACCGTCGTCTTGGCCCCCAACTCGTTCGCGGCGGCCAGATCGTCGGGCGACGGCAGTCGCATTCCGCGACGTTCGGCGTCGGCGAGCGACAGCCCCCACGGCAGGCCGGTGTCGGGATCCCACACCGCACCGACCGGATTGGCCACCATGAGCGCGGCGACGGTGACACCGTCGGCCGGACCACCGTCGATGACGGTGCTGGCGGAACCCACCCCGCCCTTGATGACGCCCGCGCGGGCTCCGGTCCCGGCACCGACACTGCCGGTGACGACGGTGCCCGACGCGCGCGACGCCGCACGATGCCCGAACTCGGCGGTGGGCCGGACGTTCCAGTCGCCGACGGGCAGATCGAAGATCACCGCGCCGGGCACGATGGGGACCACCTGGCCGGGCGCCCCCATCGGGATCCCGTGGTCGTGTTCCTCGAGCCACCGCATGACCCCGTCGGCGGCGGCGAGGCCGTACGCACTGCCGCCGGTCAGCAGGACGGCGTGCACCTGCTGCACCGAGTGGCTGGGGTCGAGGAGGTCGGTCTCGCGGGTGCCGGGGCCACCGCCACGCACGTCGACGCCCGCGGTCGCACCGGACGGCACCAGCACCACGGTGCATCCGGTCGCCGCACCGGCGCCGAGCGTCGCGTCGGGATCGAGCAGGTGGTCGTGGCCGACGAGGACGCCGGCGACGTCGGACAGCGAATCCGACGGCCCGGACCGGGGCGCCGTCACGACAGGAGCGCCTGGACGAGGGAGTCCTGCATCCACGTCAACCAGTGGTAGACGTCGAGGTGCGGGGCCCGCGGGTCGCCCTCCTCGAGTTCGTCCGGAGTGTCGGCGTCGATGCCGATGTTCGTTCCCAGGGCCAACCGGACGTCGTTGAGTGCGGCCAACCACGCGTCGGCCTGCTCCGGGGTGATGACGACCTTGCCGCCCTCCGCGGGCACCGTCTGCAGGACCACGGACCCGGCGGCGATCTTCTCGTCGATGATCTCCGGCTCGTGCAGGCTGCGCAGGGCGCTGTTGACGTTGCCGCGCTCGGAATCGTCGTCGGGCCGGTCGGGGTCGGCGCGCTGGAAGTCGGGCAACAGGCGGGCGAGAACCTCGTCGGACGGGGTTTCGCTGTTGCCGGTCCGCAGGCCCGTCAGCGCGGCCAGCTCGTCCGTCGGCGCCGAGGCGGCGCGCTCCTCGAGCAGCCCGGAAACCGACGTCACCAGCGACCGCAGGACCGCCGCCTCGTGGCCGTCCATCTCCGAGCGCAGTTTCAGTCCGCCGAGTGAGTTCTTCCTGGTCCAAGTCCGCACGTCTGTACCCGGGTTCCTAACCGTCGAGAGGGATGGATTCGATCGTCTAGCTGCTGTCGCGCTGCATGGTCGCCCACAGGCCGGCCGCGTGCAGCTTGCGCACGTCGTTCTCGACCTTGTCGCGCGAACCGCTCGACACGACGGCCTTTCCTTCCTTGTGGACCTGCATCATCAGGTCCGTCGCCTTGGCTTTGCTGTAGCCGAAGAGCTTCTGGAAGATGTACGTCACGTAGTGCATGAGGTTGACGGGATCGTCCCAGACGACAGTTACCCACGGCCGATCCTGGGCCTCGGTCATCTCCTCGATTTCCGCCTCGGCAGGAGAGACCTGGGGCGCTGCGGCGGGCATCTTGCCGACCGGAACTGCGGTCGGGAAAGTCATTGTGGAACACGGCGCCATGCGTCCAGGGTACGGCGTGGCTCCGGAACTCGACACCCGCGCCCGGCGCCCGAATCGTAAAGTTGGGCCCGTGGCAACCGTTCCCGCAGAGAGCACCGGACTTCGTCCGAGTACCGCGCTTTTCACCGACCAGTACGAGCTGACGATGCTCGAGGCGGCCCTCACCGACGGCTCGGCGCACCGCCGCTGCAGCTTCGAGGTCTTCGCCCGCCGACTGCCGGACGGGCGCCGGTACGGCGTCGTCGGCGGCATGGGCCGAATCCCGGACGCATTGGCGCACTTCCGCTTCGGCGAACCCGAACTCGAGATCGTCTCGCGCTTCCTCGACAGCTCCACCGTGGACTGGCTGCGCGACTTCCGGTTCTCCGGGGACATCGACGGCTACCGCGAGGGCGAGCTGTACTTCCCCGGATCACCGATCCTGTCCGTGCGGGGCACGTTCGCCGAATGTGTCCTACTCGAGACCCTGGCGTTGTCGATCCTCAACCACGACAGCGCGATCGCGTCGGCGGCCGCCCGCATGGTGAGCGCCGCGGACGGTCGTCGGCTGATCGAGATGGGGTCGCGGCGCGCGCACGAGGAGTCGGCCGTTGCGTGCGCCCGCGCGGCGTACCTCGCGGGGTTCGACGCGACGTCCAATCTCGAGGCGGTCCGCCGTCACGGCGTGCCGGGCGCGGGAACCAGCGCGCACGCCTTCACGCTGCTGCACACCGCGGACGGAGCGCCGCAGGAGGAGGCCGCGTTCCGCGCGCAGGTCGCCGCGCTGGGGGTGGGCACGACACTGTTGGTCGACACCTACGACATCACTCAGGGCGTCAAGAACGCCGTGGCCGCGGCGGGCACCGGGCTCGGCGGCGTGCGCATCGACTCCGGCGACCTGGGTGTGCTCGCCCGCCAGGTCCGCGACCAACTGGACGGCCTCGGCGCGACCGGCACCAGGATCGTCGTCTCGGGTGATCTCGACGAGTACGCCATCGCGGCTCTGCGCGCCGAACCGGTCGACGCGTACGGGGTCGGGACCTCGCTCGTGACGGGATCCGGGGCACCCACGGCGGGCATGGTCTACAAGCTCGTCGAGGTCGACGGCGTTCCCGTCGAGAAGCGCAGCAGCCACAAGCAGTCGCGGGGCGGCACCAAGCGGGCGATGCGGCTGAGCCGCCCGTCCGGCACCGTCGTCGAGGAGGTGCTGTACCTCGCCGGCGCGCCGGCCCCGGAGGTCGGAGACCTCGAGGCGCGGGAACTGCTCACCCCGATGGTGCGCGGCGGCGACCTGGTCGGCGACCTACCGACGCTCGAGAACGCCCGCGCGCTGCTCGCGAGCAATCTCGTGAGCCTGCCCTGGGAGGGGCTCAAGCTCTCGCACGGCGATCCGGCCGTGCCGACCCGTTTCGCCATGTCGGCCGAGCCGACGATCACGACGTGAGAGGAGGGACGAGCGTGACCGGGAAGGCACTGATCGTCGTCGACGTCCAGAACGATTTCTGCGAGGGCGGCGCGCTCGCGGTCACCGGCGGCGCCACCGTCGCGACCGACGTCAACGACCTGTTCGGCCAGGGCTACGCGGCGATCGTCGCGACCCGGGACCACCACGTCGATCCGGGGCCACACTTCTCCGATCACCCCGACTTCGTCGACACATGGCCCCCGCACTGCCGGGCCGGGACGCCGGGCGCGCAGTTCCATCCGGCGCTCGAGACCGCGCCGCTGCAGGAGGTGTTCTCGAAGGGCGAGTACAGCGCCGCGTACTCGGGCTTCGAGGGCGTCTCCGCCCGCGGTGAGTCGCTCGCCGGCTGGCTGCGCCGCCACGGCATCGACGCCGTGGACGTGGTGGGCATCGCGACCGATCACTGCGTCCGCGCGACCGCACTGGACGCGGCCACCGAGGGATTCCGCACGCGGGTGCTGCTCCCCTTCACCGCCGGCGTGTCCCCCGTCACCGTGGAGGCCGCGCTGGCCGAACTCGATGCGGCGGGTGTCGAACTCGTCGGGCAGGTCGGCGACCGCGACTGACGGCCCCGCGCAGTACCCTGTTGCGGTGTCCGACCGTGCCCGAGAGCTGCCCAATGTCCCGGAACTTCTCGAGGTCGCGATCCGGACGTTGGGTGGCAAGCCCCGCAAGAACCAGCTGACGATGGCATCCGCCGTCGCCCACTCGATCGATACCGGCGAGCACCTCGCGGTGCAGGCCGGGACGGGTACCGGCAAGTCGCTCGCCTACCTCGTGCCGAGCGTGCGCCACGCCGTCGAGTCCGGCCGCACCGTCGTCGTTTCGACCGCGACCATCGCTCTGCAGCGCCAGCTCGTCGACCGGGACATGCCGCGCCTGGCGGACGCGCTCACGTCGGCGTTGGGACGGCGCCCCCAGTTCGCGATCCTCAAGGGCCGCGGCAACTACCTGTGCATGAACAAGATCCACACGGGCATGGCGCAGGACGATCCGCCCGAGGCGGAGCTGTTCGACGCGTTCGCGATCAGCCGTCTGGGCCGCGAGGTGCAGCGGCTCACGAAGTGGTCGTCGGACACCGAGACCGGTGACCGCGACGACCTCGTGCCCGGCGTGAGCGACCAGGCCTGGCGGCAGGTCAGCGTCAGCGCCCGCGAATGCCTCGGCAAGTCGCGCTGCCCCGTCGGCGAGGACTGCTTCGCCGAGCGGGCCCGCGCCGAGGCCGCACAGGTCGACGTCGTGGTCACCAACCACGCGATGCTCGCGATCGACGCGATCTCCGGCATCGCGGTGCTGCCCGAACACGACGTCGTCGTCATCGACGAGGCCCACGAACTGGTCGACCGGGTCACCGGCGTCGCGACGGCGGAGCTGTCGGCGTCGGCGATCAGTGCCGCCGCCCGCCGCAGCATCAAGATCGTCGAGGAGCAGGACGTCGACCGGCTCGAGGGTGCCGCCGAGGGCTGGGCCGACCTGCTCGAGGATCTGCCCGCCGGGCGCTGGGACTCGCTGCCCGACGGTGTCTCGATGGCGTTGGCCGCGGTCCGCGACGCCGCCTGGAACGTCCGGACGGCGATCGGGCCGTCCAAGCCCGGCATGGCGGCCGCCGATCCCGAGGCCGCGGCCGCCCGCAACGCCGCACTGTCGGCGATCGACGAGATCCACGACAGCGCGGTCCGGGTGCTCACCGCGTTCGACGAGCCCGACCCGGCCAAACGCAAGGACGTCGTGTGGCTGTCGGTCGACGAGAACCGCGGAAACGTCCGCCGGGTGGTCCGGATGGCGCCGCTGTCGGTGGGCGGGCTGCTGCGGGCGAGCCTGTTCGCGGAGTCGACGGTGGTGCTGACGTCGGCGACGCTCACGGTCGGCGGCTCGTTCGACGGGCTAGCCGTCAACTGGGGTCTGCCGCCGGAGTCGCCGGCGCGCAGCGACACCGCGACCGCGATCGGCAAGGAGGCGCCGTCGGACGCCGGTGTGCTGCGCTGGAATTCGCTCGACGTCGGCTCGCCGTTCGACCACGCGAAGGCCGGGATCATGTACGTCGCCCGGTACCTGCCCCCGCCCGGGCGCGACGGCCTGTCCCCCGCCTTCATGGACGAGATCGCGGAACTGGTGACCGCGGCCGGTGGCCGCACACTGGGACTGTTCTCGTCGATGCGCGCCGCGAAGGCCGCCGCCGAGGAGATGCGCCAACGCCTCGACGTCCCGATCCTGTGCCAGGGCGACGACGCCACGGGCACGCTGGTGAAGAAGTTCGCCGAGGACGAGGCGACGACGCTGTTCGGGACGCTGTCGCTGTGGCAGGGCGTCGACGTTCCCGGCCCGTCGCTGAGTCTGGTGATCCTCGACCGGATCCCGTTCCCGCGCCCGGACGATCCGCTGCTCATCGCCCGCCAGCAGGCCGTCGAGTCGCGCGGCGGCAACGGCTTCCTGTCGGTGGCCGCGAACCACGCCGCCCTGCTGCTGGCGCAGGGGGTGGGGCGTCTGCTGCGCAGCGTGGACGACAAGGGTGTCGTCGCGGTCCTCGACTCCCGTCTGGCCACCGCGCGTTACGGCGGCTACCTGCGGGCGTCGCTGCCGCCGTTCTGGGAGACGGCGGACCCGAAGGTGGTGCGGCAGGCGCTCGCCCGGATCGCGGCGTCGCGGCCCTGAGACGCGGCTGAGCACGCACCCCGGCAAAACTGGGCCGACGCCCCCGCATCCGCCCTATGCTCGGGCGATGGACCCGGTGATCTCGGTTCGTGGCCTCGCCAAGCGTTTCGGTGACGTCCATGCCCTCGACGGCCTCGACCTCGAGGTCGGCCCCGGCGAGGTCCACGGCTTCCTCGGCCCCAACGGATCCGGCAAGTCCACCACCATCCGGGTGCTGCTGGGTCTGCTGCGCGCCGACGGCGGCGAGGTGTCCGTACTCGGCGCCGACCCGTGGCGCGACGCCGTCAGCCTGCACCGGCACCTCGCCTATGTGCCGGGCGATGTGAACCTGTGGCCCAACCTCACCGGCGGCGAGGCCATCGACCTGTTCGGACGGCTCCGCGGGGGCCTCGACGAGGCGCGGCGCCAGGAGCTGATGGAGCGCTTCGAACTCGATCCCACCCGCAAGGGCCGCACGTACTCGAAGGGCAATCGGCAGAAGGTCGCGCTGATCGCGGCGCTGGCCGCCGATGCACAACTGCTGATCCTCGACGAGCCGACGTCGGGCCTGGACCCGTTGATGGAGGCGGTGTTCCAGCAGTGCATCGGCGAGGCGACGCGGGACGGCCGCACGATCCTGCTGTCGAGCCACATCCTGGCCGAGGTGGAGTCGCTGTGCGGGGTGGTCACGATCATCCGCGCCGGCCGGACGGTGCAGAGCGGCACCCTGCGCGAGCTGCGCCACCTGACCCGGACCACGATCACCGCCACCACCCGCGAGGCTCCGGACGGGCTCGCCTCGATGCCGGGTGTGTACAACCTGCAGACGCTCGTCGACCAGGACAACGGCATCACCTTCGACGTCGACTCCGACCGGATCGATTCGGTCATGTCGACGCTCACCGGACTCGGCGTGCTGACGATCACCGCGCACCCGCCGACGCTCGAGGACCTGTTCCTGCGCGAGTACAGCGACGAGTTCGACTCGCTGGGCATCGAGCGACGATGACGGCGCAGGTCGCGGGCGTCGAACGGGTCACCGGACCGGCCGGGACCTCGACGACGGACCGTCTCGCCGGGACGTGGACGCTCACCCGGTTGGCGCTGCGGGTCGACCGGATCCGGCTGCCGGCGTGGGTGATCGCGGTCGGCGGCTCGACGGTGCTGCTGGCGTCGAGCTACCAGACCCTCTACCCCACCCCGGAATCGCGTCAGGCACGCGCCGCCCTCATCGAGTCGCCGGCCGCGACGGCGCTGGCCGGGCCCGGCTACGGACTGTCCGACTACACGCTCGGCGCGATGGTGGCGAACGAGATCGCGGGGATGACGATGATCGCCGTCGCGGTCATGTCGGTGCTGTTGGTGACCCTGCATCTGCGGACCGAGGAGGAGTCCGGCCGCGCCGAGATGCTGCGTTCGGCCGTGGTCGGCAGATTCGCGCCGATCACGTCGGGACTCGCGGTGGTGCTGTTGGCGAACCTGCTGATCGGACTGGTCCTCGGGCTCGGTCTGACCGCGGTGGGACTGCCGGCCGTCGGGTCGTGGAACCTGGCCGCCGGGGTGTTCATGGCCGGTCTGGCGTTCGGCGCGACATCGGCCCTGTTCTCGCAGGTCACCGAGCATGCCCGCACCGCGAGCGGACTGGGTCTGGTCGCGGTCGCGGCCGCGTACCTGCTGCGCGCGATCGGGGACGTCCGCGCCAAGGAGGACGGCAGCGTGTGGTCGTGGCTGTCGCCGATCGGCTGGGCGCAGTCCACCCGCGCGTACGTCGACGAGCGGTGGTGGCCACTGCTGCTGGGCCTCGGCGCGGTGGTCGTCGGTGTCGTCCTCGCCTACGCGGTGGTGGGCCGACGCGACGTCGGCGCCGGCCTGGTGGCCCCGCGGGGCGGCCGGCCCCGCGCGAGCAGCACCCTCACCGGGATCGCCGCGCTGACGGTGCGCATGCAGCGCAACCAGATCGTGGCGTGGGGAATCGGCGTCGTCGCGCTCGCCTTCCCGATCGGGGCGCTGGGCCAGCAGGTCGCCGACTTCGTCAATCAGGACCCCCGCCTGGCCGGGCTGCTGCCGGGAGGCGAGGCCAACGCCGCGCAGGGCG
Organism: Rhodococcus sp. AG1013; assembly: GCF_003350365.1. Lineage (NCBI taxonomy): Bacteria > Bacillati > Actinomycetota > Actinomycetes > Mycobacteriales > Nocardiaceae > Rhodococcus > Rhodococcus sp. AG1013. Next base: position 20,996 of record NZ_QQAT01000004.1, on the reverse strand, counting down.
CGTTCGCGCTGTACCTGGTGTTCCTGACCATCATGGCGTGCATGTACGCGCTCACCGCCGTCCAGTCGGCGCGCAACGAGGAGACGTCGGGCCGGGCCGAGGACGTCCTGGCGAGCCCGGTCTCCCGCTGGCGGTGGCTGGGCGCGCAACTGGCCGTGATCACTGTCGCGACCGCGTTGATCGTGCTGGCGGCGGGTGCCGCGATGGGCATCACCGCGGCCGCGACGCTGCACGACGGTTCGATGTTCGGGCGCCTCGTCGGCGCCGCCGCGAACGGACTGCCCGCCACGCTGACGATCATCGGGCTGACCGCGGCGGTGTACGCGTGGTTCCCGCGCCTGCTGGCGGTGGTGTGGGTGTACCTCGGTTACGCCCTGGTGATCGGGATGTTCCTCGAGGTTCTGCCGGACTGGACCGGTTGGGCATCGCCGTTCCACTTCACGCCGAACATGCCGGCCGACGCGTTCGACGTCGTGCCGCTGATCGTGCTGTTCGTCATCGCGGCGGCGCTCTACGTGCTCGCGCTGGTCGGGTTCCGGCGCCGCGACATCCAATCCTGACGGATGAGGATACCGTGGCGAGCAGCGGATGTCCGACGGGGAGCGGGGGTGTCCCGGTGACAGTACGAAAGAAGGAGTCGACGCGATGACGAAGTACCTGATCTCGTTCCCGAGTGGCGCCATGGTCTTTCCCGCCGAGGATCTGCAGGCAGTTTCGGATGCGGCGCACGCGGTGGTCGAGGAGGCGAAGGACGCCGGCGTCTGGGTGTTCGGCGGCGGAATCGACGAGAGCGTTCCGCCCGTCCTGGTCGACGGGGACGGCACGGTGACCGAGGGCACGTACCCGCAGACGAAACAGCTCGAAGGCGGCTACGCGCTCCTCGAGTTGCCCTCCCACGAGGCGGCCCTGGAATGGGCTGCGAAGATCGCGGCTGCCTGCCGGTGCGCGCAGGAGGTCCGCGCGTTCCAGTACGACCCCGCCAGCTGACGGGTTCGGCCTCGCGGGGAATCATGCCCCGCGGTGTCGAAGCGGTCTCGACCTAGACGTACGGCGCCGCGACGAGTCCCAGCTCGGCGTCGGTGGCGAGCAGGTCGTGGTGCGGCAGGACACGGACGGTGTAGCCCACCGACCCCGACACCGGCAACGGTGTGGTGGCCTCGAACACCTCCCCCAGCCCGTCGGTGCCGGTGTGCACCATCGGCACGGCCGTCACGTCGGTGAGGTCCTCGGTGGGGCCCACCTTCCCGAGCACCGCCTGCACGACGACGTCCTCCGGCGACAGCCCACCGAGTCGGACGTACGCGCGCAGCGACAGATCGGCGCCGATCTCGGGGTTGTCGGGCAGCCCGGCGCTGTCGACCTGCGCCACCTGCACGCCCGGCCATACCGCACCCACCCGGCGCCGGTACTCGGCCACCTCGCGGGCGCCGGCGAAGTTGTCGGGCAGCATCTTCCGGGCCGCGGCCGCCGCCGGCGCGTAGTACTCGACGGCGTAGTCGCGGACCATGCGCGACGCCAGCACCTTCGGACCCAGGGTCTGCAGCGTGTGACGGACCATCTCGAGCCAGCGGGTCGGCAGCCCGCCGCCGTCACGGTCGTAGAAGCGTGGCAGCACCGACCGCTCGAGCAACTCGTACAGTGCGGTGGCCTCGAGGTCGTCGCGGCGGGTCTCGTCGGCGACACCGTCGGCGGTGGGGATGGCCCAGCCGTTCTCCCCGTCGAACATCTCGTCCCACCAGCCGTCGCGGATGGACAGGTTCAGTCCGCCGTTGAGCGCCGACTTCATGCCCGACGTCCCGCACGCCTCGAGCGGGCGCAGCGGGTTGTTGAGCCACACGTCGCAACCCCAGTACAGGTACCGCGCCATCGACATGTCGTAGTCGGGCAGGAACACGATCCGGCGCCGGACGTCGTGCTGGTCGGCGAACCGCACCACCTGCTGGATCAGGGCCTTGCCGCCCTCGTCGGCGGGGTGACTCTTGCCGGCGACCACGAGCTGCACCGGACGCTCGTCGTCGAGCAGCAGCGCGCGCAACCGCTCGGGGTCCCGCAGCATCAGGGTGAGGCGCTTGTACGTCGGGACACGCCGCGCGAACCCGACGGTCAGGACGTTCGGGTCGAACACCTCTGTCGTCCAGCCGAGCTCGGCCTCGGTCGCGCCGCGCTCGAGCCATGACGCGCGCACCCGGCGACGAACCTCGTCCACCAACTGCGCACGCAACGTGTTCCGGGTCGACCACAGTTCACCGGAGTCGATCTCCCGCAGCCGTTCCCAGCCGCGGGCCTCCTCCAGCAGGCCCGGCCCCACGAGTCGGCGTCCGAGGTCCATCCACTCACGGGCCGCCCACGTCGGAGCGTGCACGCCGTTGGTGACCGAGCCGATCGGCACCTCGGCGGCGTCGAAGCCGGGCCACAGCGACTCGAACATCTCCCGGCTCACCGCGCCGTGCAGCTTCGAGACCCCGTTCGCGCGCTGGCCCAGCCGAAGTCCCATGTGCGCCATGTTGAACACGCCGGGGTCGTTCTCGCCGCCGAGCGCGAGGATGCGGTCCACCCCCAGTCCGGGCAGCAACGTCGACTCCTGCTCGCCCTCGCTGCCGCCGAAGTAGCGGCGCACCAACTCGGTCGGGAACCGGTCGATACCCGCCGGGACCGGGGTGTGCGTCGTGAACACCGTGCCGGCGCGCACCGCCGCGAGCGCGGCGTCGAAGTCCAGTGCGGAGGTGGTGATCAGCTCCCGGATGCGTTCGAGGCCGAGGAAACCGGCGTGTCCCTCGTTCATGTGGAACACCTCGGGATCGGCGATCCCGTGCGCGCGGGTGTAGGCGCGAACCGCCCGCACACCGCCGATGCCGGCGAGGATCTCCTGCTTGATCCGGTGGTCCTGGTCGCCGCCGTAGAGCCGGTCGGTCACGGCGCGCAGTTCGGGATCGTTCTCCGCGATGTCCGAGTCGAGCAGCAGCAGCGGCACCCGGCCGACCTGCGCGATCCACACCCGGGCCCGCAGCACGCGGCCGCCGGGCATCGCGATGTGGATGAGCACCGGCGCGCCGGGTCCGCCGTTCTCGGCGCTCTCGGTGAGCAGCCGCAGCGGCAGCCCCTGCGGGTCGTGGGCCGGGTAGTGCTCGGCCTGCCAGCCGTCCGCGGTGAGCGACTGCCGGAAGTAGCCGGAGCGGTACAGCAGCCCGACGCCGATCAGCGGCAGCCCCAGATCCGACGCGGCCTTGAGGTGATCGCCGGCGAGGATGCCGAGCCCGCCGGAGTAGTTCGGCAGCACCTCGGTGACACCGAACTCCATCGAGAAGTACGCGATCCCCGTGGCCAGCGCGGCACCCTTGCCGAGCTGGTCCTGGTACCAGCGGGGCCGGGTCAGGTAGTCGTCCAGATCGGCGGCCGAGCGGTCCAGCTCGGCCAGGAACGCCTGGTCGGTCGCCAGTTCGTCGAGCCGGTAGGGATCGACCTCGCCGAGCATCCGGACCGGGTCGTGGCGCACCGCCGTCCACAGGTCGGGGTCGATCGACGCGAACAGATCCTGTGTCTCCGGATGCCACGACCAGCGCAGATTGGTCGACAGCGGCCCCAGGGCCGCGAGACGCTCGGGCAGGTGGGCTCGGACGGTGAACCGACGCAGGGCTTTCACGCCGCGAACACTACCGACTTTCGACACCACCGATCAGCTGAAGTCGGCGGGCCAGGTCCGAGACGAACACCCTCTCCGGGTCCATCCGGTCCCGAACGGCGCGCCATTCGGCGAGCCGCGGATACATCTGCTCGACGCGTTCGGGTCTGGTGCGGGAGTCCTTCGCGAAGTAGAGCCTGCCGCCGGCGGCGAGGACGCGCTCGTCGAGCTCGTCGCAGAATCGGCCGAGTCCCCTCCTCATGGGGAAGTCGAGGCTCAGCATGAATCCCGGGTGCGGCCACGACAGCGGGGCCGGGTTGCCGTCGCCCATCCGCTTGAACACGTTGAGGAACGAACGGTGACCGGACTCGGCGATCCTGCGCACGATGTCGGCGAGCTGCTGCTCGGCACCGAACGGGATCGAGAACTGGTACTGCATGAAGCCTTCGCGCCCGTAGGCCCGATTCCATTCTCCGAGCAGGTCGAGCGGGTGGTAGAACTGCGTCAGATTCTGGATGGTGCCGCGACCGTGCTTCGGGTAGACGCGATACGCGGCCTCCGCAGCGATACGCACGGTGAAGCGGTTGACCATCCCGTTCGGGAAGACGTCCGGGACCGTGAACAGCTGCGGGGCGTTGAACCGCAGGGGATCCCGACGCAGCTTCGGCGGCAGTTGATCGAGCGTCGCCAGCGATCCCCGGGTGAACCCTGCCCGACCCAGCTTCGGACCGGTCGAGATCGTGTCCGGAACCGACATCGAGTAGTCGTAGCCGTCGTCGGAACCGCCGGTCAGCAGTTCCATCGTCTGGTCGAGGTCGGCGGTGCGGTCGTGGTCGGCGATGAAATAGGCGGTCTCGGTGTGCTTCATGCGCACTCGCGCCCGCACCACGATGCCCGTCAATCCCATTCCCCCGACCGTCGCCCAGAACAGGTCGCGATCGGCGCCGGTCGGCGAGAGCGTGCGGATCGTGCCGTCGGCGGCGAGGAGGTCGAGCGACTCGACGTGGTTGCCGAAGCTGCCGTGCGAGTGGTGGTTCTTGCCGTGGATGTCGGCGCCGATCGCGCCGCCGACGGTCACCTGCCGCGTGCCCGGCAGGACCGGCACCCACAGACCGTGGGGCAGAACGGCGCGCATCAGCGCGTCGAGGCTGACGCCGGCATCCGTGTCGACGACGCCCGAAGCCGGATCGATGTGGTGGATGCGGTCGAGGGCGGTCATGTCGACGACGAGCCCGCCCGCGTTCTGTGCCGGGTCGCCGTAGCTGCGTCCCAGGCCGCGGGCGATGACGCCCCGCGGGCCCGATCGCTGCACTGCCGACGCGATCACGTCGAGGTCGGGCGTCGAGAGCACGTCGGCGGTCGATGCCGCACGCCTCCCCCACCCGCTGAGCGAACACCGCGCGGTTTCGAACTCGGCTGTCACAGTCACCGCGCCACGATAGGCGCCGTCGACCGCCGATGTCGCGAGAATCGGTGGGCCTCCGTGGCGACGTTTCAGCCGAGGGCGCCGTCCGTGGATCCGGGGAGCCACGAGCCACCCGGCTCGGTCCAACCCCGCAGCTTGATCATCTTGCGAGCGGCGCGTCGATGACGGCCGATCAAACGATCCACATAGAGACGGCCCTCCAGATGGTCGACCTCGTGTTGGAAGCATCGCGCGAGGTATCCGGTCGCCTCGACGACGATGGGCCGATTTCCCGTGTCGACTCCGCTGACTCGCGCCCAGTCGGCGCGACCCGTGGGGAACCGCTCGCCGGGAACCGAGAGGCACCCCTCGAGTTCATCTGGGTCCGGCATCGTCTCCGGCCGCTCCGAGGTTTCCAACGTCGGATTGATCACGCACCCACGATGACGAACACCGTTGTCGATCAGGTCGTACACGAACACCGCGCGCGGATCACCGATCTGGTTTGCGGCGAGACCCGCACCGTTCGCTGCTGTGTTGGTCTCGAACATGTCGGCGACGAACGCCGCGAGCTCGGAGCCGAAGCGGGTCACAGGGACCGCCGGAGTTGCCAGAAGAGGATCGCCGGCGATCACGATGGGTCTCACAGTCATCCAAACGAGAGTACTCAAATACGAGTACTCGTGTACAAAGGACGAATGAATCCCACGCGGTTGTTCGTTCTGGGAGCACTGGCCAAACGCGGGCCGATGCACGGGCATCAACTGCGCCGGGACGCCCGCGTGGACCGCGCCGACCTGTGGTCGCAGGTGAAACCCGGGTCTCTCTACGGGGCACTGCACAGGCTCACAGAGGAAGGACTCATCCGCCCCCTCCGCACCGAGCAGGACGGGACGTTTCCTGCGAGAACGATCTACGAGATCACCGACGAAGGCGGCCGCGAGCTACGAGCGCTTCGGGACGAAGCCCTCAGCGAGATACATCTCAAGCCCGACCCGGTCGATCTCGCCCTAGCCGTCAGCTCGGACGTCGACCGAGAGATCCTGCGCGGTTACATCAGCGACCGCGTCGCCGCACTGCGCGCACGTCAGTCCCAGTTGAGCCACCAACTCGACCGGCGATGGCCCGACCAGAGCAAAGCGGACGATCTGATCCTCGAACACGCACAGATGCGCGTTCAGGTCGAGATCGATTGGCACGAGCGAGTTCTCGTTCATATCGACAAGCTCGACCAGCACTCCTGACGCGCGCGCGGGCCGACGACACGTGATTCGTCCGCACGATCCCCGCGCGTCGCGATCCACTGAACTACGGTTGACCCATCACGATCGCCCCCACGGGGCAAACGCCTACCGACCGAACGGAGTCCGCGTGCCAGGTCGCCTCGCCATAGACGACGTGCTGCCCTCGATCGACAACGGTCGCTTCCCGGCCAAGGCCGTGGTCGGCGAGGTGTTTCCGGTGTCCGCCACGGTGTGGCGGGAGGGACACGACGCGGTGGCGGCGACGCTGGTCGTCGAGGGCCCCGGCGGACCGTCCGACACGGTGCGGATTCCGATGCACCCCGGGCCGCAGCTGGACTCGTTCCACGCGACGTTCACCCCGACCGCGGTCGGGACGTGGAGCTACCGCATCGAGGCGTGGGGTGACCCGATCACCACGTGGCGGCACGCGGTGGAGGCGAAGCTCGGCGTCGGTCAGGGGCCCGCGGATCTGGCCAACGACCTCGAGCTCGGCGCGCGCCTGTTCGAGCGGGCGGCCGGCGGCGCGGACCGGTTCGACCGCGACCGCCTGCTCGCGGTGGCGGCCTCGCTGCGGTCGGACCGGCAGCTGCCGGTCCGGGTCGCACCGGCGTTCGCGTCCGATGTCGCGGAGGCACTGCGCGCGCGGCCGCTGCGCGAACTGGTGACCGCATCGCGCCCGTACGACGTGGTGGTGGACCGCCGGCGCGCCCTGTTCGGGTCCTGGTACGAGTTCTTTCCCCGCTCCACCGGCGGGTGGGACGCGCACGGCGCCCCGCGACACGGCACGTTCGCGACCGCCGCGGCGGACCTGCCCCGCATCGCCGCGATGGGTTTCGACGTCGTCTACCTGCCGCCGATCCATCCGATCGGCGAGGTGAACCGCAAGGGCCCCAACAACTCCCTCACCGCCGGCCCCGACGACGTCGGCTCACCGTGGGCGATCGGGTCGGCGGACGGCGGTCACGACGCGATCCATTCCGACTTGGGCACCGAGGCCGACTTCGAGGCGTTCGTCGCCGACGCCGCGCGGCTCGGGCTGGAGGTGGCGCTCGATCTCGCGCTGCAGTGCGCCCCCGATCATCCGTGGGCGCAACAGCATCCCGAGTGGTTCACGCAGCTGCCCGACGGCACCATCGCGTTCGCCGAGAACCCGCCCAAGAAGTACCAGGACATCTACCCGATCGACTTCGATCACGATCCCGACGGCATCCATGCCGAGGTGCTGCGCGTCGTCCGGCACTGGGTCCGGCTGGGCGTCAAGATCTTCCGCGTCGACAATCCGCACACCAAGCCGCCGAGCCTGTGGGAGTGGCTGATCGACGAGGTGAAGAGGACCGACCCGGACGTGTTGTTCCTGTCCGAGGCGTTCACTCGGCCCGCACGCCTGTACGGGCTCGCCAAGCGTGGGTTCACGCAGTCGTACACGTACTTCACGTGGCGGGTGAACAAGTGGGAGCTCACCGAATTCGGTCACGAGATCGCCGCGAAGGCCGACGAGGCCCGGCCGAACCTGTTCGTCAATACCCCCGACATCCTGCACGAGAGCCTGCAGCACGGCGGCCCGGGCATGTTCGCGTTGCGGGCCGCGCTCGCGGCGACGCTCTCGCCCACGTGGGGCGTGTATTCCGGCTACGAGCTGTTCGAGCACGTCGCGATCCGCCCCGGCAGCGAGGAGTACCTGGACTCGGAGAAGTACCAGCTGCGCCCCCGCGACTACGCCGATGCCCGGGCCCGCGGTGAATCCCTCGAGCCGTGGATCACGACGCTGAACCGGATCCGGCGAGCACACCCGGCGCTGCAGCAGTTGCGGAACCTGCACTTCCACCACGTCGACAACGACGCGCTCGTCGCGTACTCCAAGTTCGATCCCGTCACCGGCGATGCCGTCCTGACCGTGGTGAACCTCAACCCGTTCGGCGCCGAGCAGGGTTTCGTGTCCCTCGACATGCCGGCCCTCGGCCGCGACTGGCACGACCACCTGTCCGTGCACGACAAGGTCAGCGGCGAACAGTACGAGTGGGGGCAGCACAACTTCGTCCGCCTCGAACCGTGGCGGGCGTCGGCGCATATCCTGGCGCTGCCGCCGATCCCCCTCGAGGCGCGCAGACGCCTCGCCGACCGGGAGCACAATCCGTGACCCCGCCCGTCGAGGTGTGTCCACCGGATCCGCGTGACCTGACTCTGCTCACGCAGGGCACCCACCACGATCCGCACGCGGTCCTGGGTGCGCACCCGCACCCCGACGGCACCGTGATCCGGGCGCTACGCCCGGGCGCCGAATCCGTCTCGGTGCGGATCGGCGGGCGCGATCACCCGCTGCAGCGGGTCGCCGACGACGTCTTCAGCGCGCTGGTCGCGGTCGACGACCTGGCGGACTACCGCCTGGTGGTGACCTACCCGGGCGCGTACACGGTGGTGACCGCCGACGGGTACCGGTTCCTCCCGACCCTCGGCGAACTGGATCTGCACCTGTTCGGGGAGGGCCGGCACGAGCGGCTCTGGGACATCCTCGGCGCGCATCCGCGCACGTACGACACCCCCGACGGCGTCGTGCACGGCACGTCGTTCGCGGTGTGGGCGCCCGGTGCCCGCGGCGTCGCGGTCACCGGCGACGTCGACCTGTGGGGCGGGCGGACCTTCCCGATGCGTGTGCTCGGTTCGACCGGGGTGTGGGAGGTGTTCGTCCCCGACGTCGGACCCGGTGAGATGTACAAGTTCCGGATCCACGGCCGCGACGGCAGCGTCCGCGACAAGGCCGACCCGATGGCGTTCGCGACGGAGGTTCCGCCGGCGACCGCGTCGATCGTCACCGCCTCGACGCACCGATGGTCCGACGGCGAGTGGATGGCGGCCCGCGCCGGCACGGAGCCGAGCCGGGAACCGATGAGCGTGTACGAGGTCCACCTCGGATCGTGGCGTCCCGGACTGAGCTACACCGAACTCGCCGACGAACTGAGCACGTACGTCATCGAGGCCGGGTTCACGCACGTCGAACTGCTGCCCGTGGCCGAGCACCCCTACGGCGGCTCGTGGGGCTACCAGGTGACGTCGTACTACGCGCCGACCGCCCGCTTCGGGACGCCCGACGACTTCCGTGCGTTCGTCGACCGGCTGCACCGGGCCGGGATCGGCGTCATCGTCGACTGGGTGCCGGCGCATTTCCCCAAGGACCACTGGGCGCTGGCCCGGTTCGACGGTTCCCCGCTGTACGAGCACGCGGATCCGCAGCGCGGCGAGCAACTCGACTGGGGCACCTACGTGTTCGACTTCGGCCGCCGCGAGGTCCGGAACTTCCTGGTCGCCAACGCCCTGTTCTGGCTCGACGAGTTCCACGTCGACGGTCTGCGTGTCGATGCCGTGGCCTCGATGCTGTACCTCGACTACTCCAGGCCGTCCGGGCAGTGGACACCCAACGTCCACGGGGGTCGCGAGAATCTCGAGGCGGTGGCGTTTCTGCAGGAGATGAACGCGACCGTGCACAAGCATCACCGGGGTGTCGTGACCGTCGCCGAGGAGTCGACGTCGTGGCCGGGCGTCACGCGCAGCACCAACGTCGGCGGACTCGGGTTCACCATGAAATGGAACATGGGCTGGATGCACGACACCCTCGGGTACCTGCAGCGCGACCCCGTCCACCGCACCTTCCACCACCACGAGATCACGTTCTCGCTCATGTACGCGTGGAGCGAGAACTACCTGCTGCCGATCAGCCACGACGAGGTCGTCCACGGCAAGGGCACGCTGTGGTCGCGCATGCCGGGTGACGACCGTGCGAAGGCCGCGGGCGTGCGTGCGCTGCTGGCGTACATGTGGGCGCACCCCGGCAAGCAGTTGCTGTTCATGGGGCAGGAGTTCGGGCAGCGGGCCGAGTGGTCCGAGGAGCACGGGCTCGACTGGCACGAACTCGAGGACCCGGAGACCGGCGACCTGCACCACAGCGTCCACGCCCTCGTCTGCGATCTCAATGCCGTCTACCGCGCCAATCCGGCGTTGTGGACGCTGGACACCTCCCCCGGCGGATATTCGTGGATCGACGCGAACGACACCGAGAACAACGTGCTGAGCTTCCTGCGGTACGGCAGCGACGGCTCGATCGTCGCCTGCCTGTACAACTTTTCGGGGTCGGCGCACGAGAAGTATCGTGTGGGCTTGCCCGAACCGGGCAATTGGTCTGAGATCCTCAATACCGACGCGCTGCAGTACCAGGGGTCGGGCTTGGGCAACTTCGGCGCGGTGACGGCCCTGGAGCGGCCGTGGCACGGTCGGCCGGCGTCGGCGGAGGTGACACTACCGGCGAGTGCGGCCATCTGGATGCGGCTGGAAAGGTGAGGGACACGCGGTGACTGGGCGGGATCGGTGACACGCACTCGGCGACCGGCAGGCGCCGTCGCGACATCCCTCGTGCTGGTGGCGGTGGCGATGAGCGCGGCCGCCGGATGCTCGTCGACCATCGACGGGCGCGCGGTGTCCATCTACGACGATCCGTTCACGGTGGCCGGACTCCCCGCGCAGGGCGGTCCGAGTGGACCCCGTGAGGGTGCGCCGGACACGTCCCGCACCGTGACCGACGGCGACGGCGGCGCGATCGACACTCTCGCCGCGAACGCGATCGCCGACATCGAGGACTACTGGACGGCGGAATACCCGACGATCTTCAAGGGCAGATTCCAGCCGGTCACCGATCTGTTGTCGTGGAACCCCGACGACACCGGCGGCCACCGATTCTGCGGGATGGCCACCGAGGACCTCGTCAACGCGGCGTACTGCGTCAAGCAGGACACGATCGGCTGGGACCGCTCCTACCTGCTGCCGGGCCTGGTCGACACGTTCGGGCCGATGTCGGTGGTGATGGTGCTGGCGCACGAGTACGGTCACGCGATCCAGCAGAAGGCCGGACTGGTGGGCGAGGACGATCCGGGCATCGTGTTCGAACAACAGGCGGACTGTTTCGCGGGCGCATTCATCCGCCACGTCGCGGAGGGGCGCGCCGCACGTTTCACCCTCAACACGTCCGACGGACTCAACTCGGTTCTCGCAGCGACCGTCTCGGTGCGCGACACCGACCCCAGCGATCCCGAGTCGATTCACGGTTCGGCATTCGAACGCGTCACCGCTGCCCAGATCGGATTCACCGACGGGGCGGGCGCGTGCACCCGCATCGACGCCGACGAGATCACGTCGCGACGGGCCGACCTGCCGCAGCGGTTCGACGGACGCAACGACGACGGTGAGCTGCCGGTGACGGAGGAATCGCTGACGGCGATCTTCGACTCCTTCGGGCGGGTGTTCGCCCTCGCCGACCCGCCCACCCTCGATCTCACCGGGATCGACACCGACTGCCGAGACGCGAGTGCCACCGAACCGGTCTCGTACTGCCCCGCCACCAACACGATCGGCGTCGACGTCCCGGCCCTCGCCGAACGTGGGCGCCCGAGCACGGTGACCGGCGACGACGTCCTCAGCGCCGACGTCACCGGCGACTACGGCGCGTACGTCCTGCTCGCCTCCCGCTACACCCTCGCGGTGCAGAAGGCTGCGGGGCTGTCGCTGTCGGGCCCACAGGCAGCGTTGCGCGCGGCGTGCCTGTCGGGCGCGGTCACCGCGGCGCTCAGTCCGGATCAGGCGGCCCCCACCGACACGCGCACGGTGTGGCTGTCGCCCGGCGATCTCGACGAGGCCATCTCCGGCCTGTTGTCCGACGGCCTGGCCGCGAGCGACGTGGACGGCAACACCGTGCCCAGCGGGTTCTCCCGCGTGGACGCGTTCCGCACCGGTGTCCTCGGCGGACAACAGACCTGCGACGGCCGCTATCGCTGAGGAACGCCGATGGACGCGGGTCCCGCGCCGGTCAGTACAGCGCTGACGCGAGCTTCCGACGGGCCGCGACCAGGACCGGCTCGGCCGGGTCGAACAACTCGAACAGCTCGAGCAGACGGGTCCGCACGGCCGTCCGGTCGTCGCCGGCCGTGCGACGGACGAGCGCGATGAGCCGGTCGAATGCGGCCTCGGGCCGCTGCGAGTACAGCTCGGCGTCGGCCGCGGCGAACTGGGCATCGATCGAGTCGGGCTGCGCGTCCGCGGCCGCGATCGCGTCGTCGGGCAGCTCCTGCACCCGACCGAGGAACCGGACCTGCCGCAGCGCGGCGAGTGCCTGCTCGTTCGCGGGCTCGGAGTTGAGAATCAGGTTGTAGGCGGCCTCGGCACCGGCGAAGTCGCCCTCGTCCAGCGCGTTCTCGGCGGCCACGAAGCGGGGATCCTCGGGTTCGGGCTCCTGCTCGGCGCCGTCAGCGGACGGCGGGCCGGCCAGCTTGCCCTTGACGGCCTCCTGCAGGGCGGCGATCCACTGGCGCAACTGCGGTTCGGGCTGGGCACCGGCGAAGTCCGCGAGCGGCTGGCCACCGGCGATCGCGACCACCGTCGGGACGGACTGGACACCGAACGCCTGCGCGATGCCGGGGTTGGCATCGACATCGATCTTCGCGAGGACCCAGTTGCCGCCGCCCTCGTGTGCGAGCTGCTCGAGCACCGGGGACAGCTGCTTGCAGGGTTCGCACCAGGTGGCCCACAGGTCCACGATCACCAGGACCTGCATGGACCGTTCGAGCACCTCGGCCTGGAAGGTGGCCTCGGTGACGTCGATGACCGGTGCGAGACCGGTGGTGCTCACGGGGGCCGAGTCGCCTGCGGGCGGGCCCGCGGGCGCGCTCGGCGGCTGCTGCGCACGGTCCCTGAGACCGGACAGGTCGACGGCTCCGGACATGGCCGCAGCGGAACGAGGGGACGGACGAGAACCAGGTCGAGTCACGGATTCAGTTTGTCACGAGTGGCGGGCGGGCAGCCATTCCGGCCCGCCACCGGAGCGTCCGTCAGGCGAGAGCGGGCTCGGACTTCGCGGAACCCGTGGTCGACAGCTCGCCGAGGCGCCCGTTGCGCGCGGCCCACATCTCGAACCAGATGGTCATGAACGGCGGAAGGCTGGAGACCATCGCGAGCGCAAGCGTCTTGAAGTCCCACTTGACCGCGCGCGCGGTGAACAGCGCGACGATCACGTAGATCACGAAGATCGCACCGTGGATCGGTCCGAAGATCTTGACGCCGATCTCCGGGCCGCCATTGATCTCCGGGATGTGCTTGAACGCCATGCCGATCAACAGACCGGCCCAACTGAACGCTTCCAGGACGGCCACGCAACGGAAACGTTTGGGCCACGAGCTGAGATCGAAGAAGTTCGCCATGGCCGCCATTGTGCCCGACAAACTACGACACCCCGTAGTTGAGACTCGTCACAGTCTCGACCACGGGGTGCCGTCGAGGGGTATGAACTACTTCTTCGGGACCCGGACGATCAGCGCGTCGCCCTGTCCGCCACCGCCGCACAGCGCCGCCGCGCCGATGCCGCCGCCGCGTCGCTGCAGCTCGAGGACCAGGTGCAGCGCGATGCGGGCACCGGACATGCCGAGCGGGTGACCGATCGCGATCGCGCCACCGTTGACGTTCACCTTCGCGGCGTCGATCCCCAGCTCCCCGGTGGACGCGATACCCACGGCCGCGAACGCCTCGTTGATCTCGACCAGGTCCAGGTCCTTCGGGTCGATGCCCTCACGCTCGCACGCGCGGGCGATCGCGCGCGCCGGCTGCGACTGCAGGGTCGAATCGGGACCCGCGACGACGCCGTGCGCGCCGATCTCCGCGATCCACTCGAGACCCAGCTCCTCGGCCTTGGCCTTGCTCATCACGACCACGGCAGCCGCACCGTCGGAGATCTGCGACGCGGTGCCGGCGGTGATCGAACCGTCCTTGGCGAACGCCGGACGCAGCTTGGCCAGCGACTCGACGGTGGTGTCGGCGCGGATGCCCTCGTCCTCGGTCACGACGATCGGCTCACCGCGACGCTGCGGGATCGTCACCGGCACGACCTCGTCGGCGAACAGCCCGTCCTTCCACGCACGGGCAGCGTTCTGGTGCGAGGCGGCCGCGAACGCGTCCTGCGCCTCGCGGGTGATGCGCTGGTCCTCGTCCTGGTTGCGCTGCTCGGTGAGGTTGCCCATCGGCTGGTCGGTGAAGATGTCGTGCAGGCCGTCGTACGCCATGTGATCGCGCAGCGTCACATCGCCGTACTTGAAGCCCTCACGGCTCTTCTCGAGCATGTGCGGTGCCCGCGACATCGATTCCTGGCCGCCCGCGACGACGACGTCGAACTCGCCGGCACGGATCAACTGGTCGGCCAGCGCGATCGCGTCGACACCCGACAGGCACACCTTGTTGACGGTCAGAGCGGGAACACTCATCGGGATGCCCGCGGCCACGGCCGCCTGACGTGCCGGCATCTGCCCCGCGCCGGCGGTGAGGACCTGACCCATGATCACGTACTCGACCTGCTCGGGCGCCACCCCGGCCTTCTCCAGCGCACCCTTGATCGCTACACCGCCGAGGTCGGAGCCCGAAAGGTCCTTCAGGGATCCGAGCAGCCGTCCGACGGGGGTCCGGGCCCCGGCAACGATGACAGAAGTGGTCAAGATTCCTCCAGCGGTCGATCTTGGTCCGGGGCGGCGGTCTGAGCCGTGACCCGGCGCGAACAGTTCAAACGGTAGCGCTACCGTCTGATACATGACATCTTCCTCCCCCAGCACCGCCGCGAGCGGACTGACCTCCGAGCTCGTGACCGCGATCGACCACGTCGGTATCGCAGTGCCGGATCTCGACGCCGCCATCGCGTGGTACGGCAAGCACCTCGGCATGGTCAACCTGCACGAAGAGGTCAACGAGGAGCAGGGCGTCCGCGAGGCCATGCTCGGATACCCGGGCCAGGTTGCCGGCGCCACCGCGATCCAGCTCCTCGCTCCTCTGAACGAGAACTCCACGATCGCCAAGTTCATCGATCGCAGTGGCCCGGGCCTGCAGCAGCTGGCCTTCCGCGTCACCGATATCGACGCGATCAGCGCGCAGCTCCGCGCCGACGGCGTGCGTCTGCTGTACGACGCACCGCGCCGCGGCACCGCCGACTCGCGCATCAACTTCATCCACCCGAAGGACGGCGGCGGCGTGCTCATCGAGCTCGTCGAGCCGGCAGCCGACGGCGGACACTGACCCGGAGTTTTCCGATGCCGCCGCGGAGTGGGCAAGGTGTGACGACGCCGGTCCCACTCCGCGGGCGCCGAGGCCATCGTCGCCGGTAGATTGGCAGCCATGGCCTACGATCACGACCGCGGCATGCCGTTCACCATCGTCCGCAAGGGATACGACAAGGACGAGGTTCGGCGCTACTACGACCGTTTCGATTCCGAGCTCCGCCTCACCGCGACCGACCGCGACGCGGCCGCCGCGCAGGCTCGGGAACTGGCCATTCAGCTCGAGGACGCGCGGGACGAGATCGACGAACTGCGCCGCGACGTCGACCGGCTGTCGGTGCCGCCCACCACCGCGGAGGGCATGAGCGAACGCATCTCTCGCATGCTGCGCCTGGCCTCCGACGAGGCCTCCGAGGTGCGCGCGAAGGCGGAAGCCGATGCCGCGGAGATGGTTTCGGTCGCCGAGCAGGAGAGCGAGCGACTCCGTCAGCTCTACGAGACGAAAATGAGCGAACTCGAGGACCGGCGTGCGGCCCTCGAACGCGAACACGAACAGACCATGACGGCGGCCCGGGCCGAGGGCACCCGGATCGTCGAAGCGGCCGTGGCCGAGCGCGACCGTCTCACCGCCGAGGCCGAGGCGAAGCGCGCGCAGGTCCAGCAGGACTTCGAGATCACGATGGCCGAGCGCCGCGCCAAGGCACTCGCGGCCATCGAGGAACTCGAGACCAACAGCAAGGCCGAAGCCCACCGTCGTCTCACCGACGCCAGCCGGGAGGCGCAGCGACGCCTGCAGGTCGCCACCGAACAGTCCGAGCGCAAGATCGCGCACGCGAAGGAACTCGCCGAGGAACTGCGGGTGTTGCGCAGTCGAATCCTCGCTCAGCTGCTCGGTATTCGAGGCCAGCTCGATTCGGTACCGGCGATGCTCGCCTCGGTCAACCGCGAGTCCGAACTCCTCGACAACGCCGAGTCCTCGGCGGCGTCGGACGGTGAATCAGCCGATTCGGGTGACGGATCCGACGAATCCGATTCGCCGTCGGACGAGCAGCTGCCCGCGCGAACCAAGTAGCTCGGCTAGGACCAGCGACGCGTCAGTCCCCGTGTGCGACGGCCGGCCCAGCACCCCGTGTGCCAGTGCCGGCGGTCGTCCGCGCCACCGGAGTCGGACGGCCACGCCACGACGTGCGCGACACCGGGTCGCACCTCCTGATCGCAGCCCGGGCAGCGGTACGTCTTCGTGGCCCGCGCACCCGGAATCTGCCGGACCATGAAACGTTCGTCGTCGTAGCCGGACGGACCCGACTCCTCGCGGGCGAGAGCGTTTCCGAACAGGCTGCCGTCACCGACATGCGCATCGGCCGACTCGCTGCGACGGTGGGGTTTACGGGACTGATTGCGACGCGGCACCACACCAGTCTAGGGGCCGGTCGTCACGCTCCTGCGAGCGCTCAGAACAAGCGGAACTCGGTACTCTCGGTGCCCCGCAGCGCCTCGTAGTCGAGGACCAGGCAGCGAATACCGCGGTCCGTCGCGAGCGTCTTGGCCTGCGGCTTGATCTGCTGAGCCGCGAAGACACCGGTCACGGGGGCCAGCAGCGGATCCCGATTGAGCAGTTCGAGGTACCGGGTGAGCTGTTCGACGCCGTCGATCTCGCCGCGCCGCTTGATCTCGACGGCAACCGTGGCCCCGTCGGCGTTGCGGCACAGCAGGTCGACGGGACCGATCGCCGTCATGTACTCGCGGCGGATGAGCGTGAACCCCTCCCCCAGCGTTTCGACGTGTTCGGCCAGGAGCTCCTGCAGATGCGCCTCGACGCCGTCCTTCACGAGTCCGGGATCGATGCCGAGTTCGTGACTCGAGTCGTGCTCGATCTCCTCGATGGTGATCTGCAGTTCCTCGCCGGCCTTGTTCGTCACCACCCACAGCTGCTTGGGGGCACCGTCTTCGGTCTCGCCGTCGGTGGTCTCGGCAAGCCAGCACGGCGGGCTCATCCAGTTCAGCGGCTTGTACGCGCGATCGTCGGCGTGGATGCTGACCGAGCCGTCCGCCTTGATGAGGAGCAGCCGTCGGGCCATCGGCAGGTGGGACGTCAGGCGACCGACGTAATCGACACGGCAACGAGCAATGACAAGACGCACTCGGCCCACCCTAGTGGATCGAATACTCTCGAACGACCATGGACCCGCGCCGACCCGTCGACACGCCACTAGGCTCCCGTCTGCTCGGAACGCCCTCGGAGACACCGCGCATCCGACGGATCCGGGTCCAGACGCTCCTCACCACGTCCCTGCTCGGGGCCAACCTCGTCGGCGCCACCGTCGTCGCGGTGCTCGTGACCTTCGTCGTGCCCGGACCGGAGCTGCTCGAGCCGAAGTTCCGGTTCCTCAACTTCGTCTTCGTCCCGGTGTACCTGGCCGTCGCACTGATCGTGGGAACCATCATGGGGACCACGCGCGCACTGCACAGCCTGCAGTGGATCGTGCAAGACAGGCCACCCACCGAAGCGGACAGGCTGACGGCACTGACGATGCCGTGGCGGCTGACCAGGATGCAGATCGGCCAGTGGACGATCGCACTTCTCCTGCTGACCCCCGCGTATGCCCTCGTCGACCCGGAGACCGTTCCGAAGATCGCGTTCACCATCGCGTTCGGCGGCATCACCATCTGCGCCTTCAGCCACCTCTTCAGTGAGTTCGCGCTGCGACCGGCCTCGGCCCGCGCGCTCGAGACCGGCGGACGGCCGAATGTGCGACTCGGCGGCGTCGTCGGACGCACCCTGCTCGCCTGGATCCTCGGCACCGGGGTCCCGGTCGCCGGGCTGATGATCGTCGCGGCGTACAGCCTCACCAGCCGCGACACCACACTTCCCCAACTCGTCATCGCCGTTCTCGGGCTCGGTGCGATCACCCTCTTCTTCGGACTACTGCTGATCCTTCTCAACGCCCGCGCGACGGTCGCACCCATCCGCTCCGTCAAATCCGGCATGAGCCGGATCGAGGAAGGCATCCTCGATACCCGGGTCGTCGTGTACGACGGCACCGAACTCGGCGAACTCCAGTCCGGGTTCAATCGGATGGCCGACGGCCTGCGCGAGCGCGAGCGGATCCGGGACCTCTTCGGGCGGCATGTCGGCCAGGATGTCGCCGAGGCCGCACTCGTCGCGCCGCTCCGCCTCGGTGGTGAGGAACGCGACGTCGCGATCTTCTTCGTCGACCTGGTCGGCTCGACGGAACTCGCCGCCACGCGACCGCCCGGTGAGGTGGTCGACCTTCTCAACCGGTTCTTCGAGGTGGTGGTCGACGAGGTCGACCGCCACGGCGGGTTCGTCAACAAGTTCGAGGGCGATGCTGCACTCGCGATATTCGGTGCGCCGCGCGATCTTCCGGACGCCGCCGGTCACGCGCTGGCCGCGGCGCGAGCCATCCGACGCCGACTCCCGATCGAGGTTCCGGAGTGCCATGCCGCCATCGGCGTTGCGGCCGGCACCGCAGTCGCCGGAAACGTCGGGGCCCGTGAACGGTTCGAGTACACCGTGATCGGGGATCCGGTGAACGAGGCCGCGCGGCTGTCGGAGCTGGCGAAGAGCATCCCGGGAGCCTTGATCGCCTCGGACCGCGCGGTCGCCGCCGCCGATCCGTGGGAGTCGCGGCTGTGGATGCTCGGCGACGCGGTGACGCTCCGCGGCCGGGTGGTCCCCACCCGTTTGGCCATGCCCGTCGACGCTCCGGCAGTGGAATCGATCGGCTGACGTCACGCGCGGGCAGCCACGGTTTTCTCGGGCTGAGCGAGGAGACTGTCAACGGAAGGCCGGCCGACCGTGAGGCGCGCGACGATCGCGATGAGCGCGAGGACGGCAAACACAAACCCTGCCCAGGGAACCTGGTGGATCCCGAACTGCGACACGAACCAGCCACCCACGGCGGTACCCACCGCGATGCCGAGGTTCGAGAACGAGATGAAGAGACTGTTGCCGAACTCGGGCGCCGCTGACGCGTCGACGCCCAGCCAACTCTGACTCACGATGAGGCCGCCGGAATGCACTGTGCCCCAGACGATCACCACCGCCACCATGGGGACCAGGTACGGCCCTGCGGCGTAGACGAGCAGGTACAGGCCGGCACAGAGAATCGGGAAGCCGAGGACCGTGCGGACCAGGTTCTTCTGCAGGAGACCGCCGAAGAGGAAGTTCCCGATCGTCATCACCACGCCGAACATCATCAGCATGACACCGGTCCAGGCACCGTCCATATCCGTGACCTGGATCAGGTATTCGGCGAAGTAGCTGTAGACGGAGAACATCGCGGCGAAGACGAACACGATGGAGGCGATCGTCAACCAGAGTCGTGGTCGGCGCATGATGCGGACCTGCGCACCGTAGGAGATCCGCTGCCCGACAGGCTCGGCCGGCAGCAGAGCGAGGATGCCAACGAAGGCGACGAGGTTGACTACGCCGCCGAACGAGAACGCCGCCGCCACGGAGATGTGCTCGGAAAGGTACGCGGTCAGCGGAACGCCGAATGCGAAACCGATTGTGACGCCGGCGAACACCTTCGTCGCCGCGCGCGTGGCCTGTTCGGCGGGCACAAGACGGGCTGCAGTCGCCAGGGCCACCGAGAAGAAGACCGGGTGGAACAGGGCGGGGATGACACGGAATGCGAACATCACCTCGAAGCTGCTGGTCGCCGCGTACACGAAGTTCGACAGCGCGAAGACTGCGATCGCCGCGAGCAGTACGGTCTTCCTGTTGATTGCGGATGCCAGCAGCGTCACGAACGGCCCGAATGCCGCGACCACAAGGGCGAATATCCCGACCAACCAGCCGGCCGTCGCGGGCGCGATGGCAAACTTCTCGGAGATCTGGGGCAGCACCCCGATGATCCCCATTTCCGTCGTGATGATCCCGAACACGCCCACGGCGAGCACGAGAATGATGTGGCTCGACTTCTTCATCGGTTCCTTCCACGCGAGGCGCAAGACCACGCGAGAATCCTTTTACATCGATACATCTAGATATCTAGATCGATTGCGGCGCGCGAATGCCCTCACAACGAGTTGCGCACATAGTCCGAGAACTCCTCGATCACCCCCTCGTTCCTGCGGTAGTACGTCCACTTACCGACGCGATCCGACTCCAGCAGGCCGGCGTCTTTCATGATCTGGAGATAGCTCGAGACGACCGACTGCGCCAGGCCTGCCTTCGACTGGATGTCCCCGACGCACACGCCGATGTGGAATCCGAGATCCTGCTGAACGTACGACTGCTCATCGAAGTAGCGCGCCGGCTCCTTCAGCCACTGCATGATCTGCAATCGCGTCGGGTTGGACAGCGCCTTGAAAATCGCCAACGGCTCCACCGCGCGTCCGCCTCTCCACTCACAGCCCGCCCATACGCGAACATATCTATTTTTATAGATGCATCATCGGAAGTCAACTGGGCTCCAATCCGTCTGGTCACCCGGATCCCGCTCTCGCCGTCTGCCGGGCGGGTGGGGTTTTCGGGTGCAGACATGCGGAAATGCCGAAGGCCCCCACCCTGATGGGTGGGGGCCTTCGGTGAAAGGGTGTTCGGCGGTGTCCTACTCTCCCACACCCTGTCGGGTGCAGTACCATCGGCGCTGGAGGGCTTAGCTTCCGGGTTCGGAATGGGACCGGGCGTT